>NZ_AP038333.1:965514-1287352 GCF_047159385.1 Alteromonas sp. D210916BOD_24 | reverse complement strand
ATTCATGGTTTATATCCCTGCTTATTTTATGCGCACTTTGTTATTGCTGTTTACCAAGGTGGTAAGTTCTGCTTTTAGCGCGGCTAAATAGGCATCAATATCTTGCTCTGTTTCGAGCACACCAGAATCATTTACTTTGCGAACAATAGAAGCGGTATCGACGGTAACCATTTTTTTCGGTGGCGGAGATACCGGTTTTTCTGCTACCTGAGGTGCTTTCTTACCATCATCTAAGCCTTCACCTTCTAGTGTTGGGTACACCTTTTGCTGCCTTTTACGTTCGGCTTCTTGCTGTTCGATAAATACGTTAATGGCGTGGTACGCCTCTTCTTCCAGTACCTGCGCTTCAGCTTGCTCTTGCAGAATGTCGGCGATGGCTTGCAGTTTATCTAAACGTTTAATGGCATTTTGCAGCGGCATCAGCACTCGGTTACTTAGCTCACTCGGTGCATGCGCTTGTTTGATCTGGTCCTGTACTAAGCCAATCCGATGTTCAATACGCTCTCTGGCATGTTCCCGCCTTTTTTCAAGCAACTGGAAGTTGACCTTCTCAACTTGCTCAATCAGAGGATCAATGTTGCGAATGTCTCGGTATGGGCGAGCGTTGTTATAAATAGTTTCAAGCTGGCTTAGGGCTTTTGTTGCCTGCTCATCGGTTTCCAGCGCTTTACGGTTACGCTCAAAATCAACAGCCAATGCTCTGGCTAAACGCTGCCATGTGTTGAACTGGGTTTCATAAAAGTTTTCCAGATCTTCAAAGTCTTCTTCGAAATCCAGCAAGTCATTACTGGCATCCAAGAATTGATCAATAAACTGAAAGCTGGATTGGGTTTCTATTAACCCGGCGAGTAAGACTCGCCCATGTTCTATTTCATTGGTGCCGGGGTATTGACCTGTAGAGGCCTTTTGAGCGAAGCCATCTAACTTAGTTTTCATGGAGCGCAGTTTGTCTTGCGCGGCATTAAACAGCTCTTTTTCCGATTCAGGCGCATTTACTGAGAACACATCGCGGTAAAGTTTGGCAGCTCGTTTGAGATTGGCTTCTGACTGCTGCTTAATTTTACGTACCCGTAGTTCAGCACGTTTACGCACTTGACTGAGGTTGTCGTAGACATTCTTAAGCGGGACTTCCTGTTGGCGCATATGGAAACAAATTTTGTTTGCCAGCGCCAAACGCGCCATGATCAATAGGATTTCTTCGTCATTCCAACCGAACGGACGTTTTGAGAAGCGTTTAACTACATCTTCGGCAGTGGTTAAACGGCCGGTTTCATCGGCCAATGTGATGTATTTTTCCACTTCTAAAGTGGCTTCCGGATTCACCTCATCGGCTTTTAAATCCAAACCGATTTGGCTTGCGTCATCTGCAACCAGTGTTTGCTGAATTTCACGGCGTATGTCTCCGGGAAAACGACGAACTAGTTTGAGTTTACTAAAGGTGTTTTCAATCACATAGCGATAGGCATCCTCTAATATGACTGATACTGAGCTACCTTTAGGGTTGAGTTGGGAGCCAAGCGCATAGTAGTGCGCATCTTTAACTAGCTCTTCAAACGCTGTAATCATTCGTTTATGGCGAGAATGATTTTCAGATGCTTTGTCGCGCAGCAATTGTTCCTGCTCAGGGCGGTTACCACCGGTCATACGCAAGAATTTGCGGGTTTTGATAAAGGTTCTTAGTTCATCAAAAAGCTGCTTACTGTCTTCCAACTTGATCAGAATGGCACCATTGCCTTCTGCGGAGTTATTCATACACACTGTGTGAATGTACTCTGCATAGTTCGCATCTATGGGGGAAATCACCTTCACAACCAAGTCGTTTTCAACCGCACCATCTCTGGGAATGCCGTTACAAAACCGACTGACTGGGAACAATTGGTTATTTTCCGGGTAGGTATATTGGTTTTTACGGCGCAGCACTTCTTCATAAATGATGTTGCTTAGCTCTGCTGTTTCATCCGAGACTTCAATCTCGGTATGCTGGATTTCCTTCTCAATTTCTTTTTCTTCGTTAGTCAGGAAGATGTATTCATCGCCTTGTCGAGCAATCAATAAATTCTGTTCCAGTACGTTAAGCGCCTGTTCTATTTGGCGACGCAGTGCAAGCCGGTCTTCATCAACTTTGCTAACGCACAGAGTAACCAAGTTATCCAAGGTGGATTTGATCACATCCACATAGCGGATTAAGAACAGTGTTTTGAGGATATTGACGGCAAATTCTGAAATTGAGTCTTTGTCTGATGCATTGTCGATATCGCGTTTTACTGCTGTATCGAGGAAGCTTTCGATAGCCGGATAGAAACGGTAAAGCGGGATTAAAGCGCCCACTTCTTCATTACTGATTTGCTGTGCAGCACTTTGGAAGGCATCTAACAACGAACGCTCGCCCCGGCTTAGGTGCAAGCCTGTTGCCCCTGCTTTTCTAATGGCCTCAAAAATCTTCTGCACCAAAATGTAATGGTATGGCACAAACGGATACGCATGTACAAAACTGGTTGCGTCTTTGTAGTTAGCCAGCTCTGCCGTAGTAGTGGCATCGAATGCAAGCTGATTGCGCAGGATGTCGCCTTTTTTGTCGTATAGTGATTGCAGGGCGTCGCGTGCTGTGGTTTCTTTTTCCAGTAAACGTTTTTCAATAACTTCACTGGTGTTGGAGCTGGATAGTGACAGACGTTCAAATCGGCCTTGGATCTTTGAAAAGTCATGGCCTTTTGAGCCTGACATCTGGCCAATTACCGCGTCTATATCCTCCTGAGACGTCACAACTACCCACGCTCTGCCTTCACAGATGGTGCCTAAGTTTTCGGTGATGGTTTGCAGCTTCAGCATCATTTGGGTGTTGTTGCCAATGAACTGGCCTACTTCATCCACAAAGAACAGCACACGGCGATTGAAATCCTGATCCAGATATTCCTTCACCCATTTACAGAAATTGGCCACATCGAGGGAAAAGTTGCGTTCAAGGTTATCTACCCACTGTCTTGCTGATTCAGCAGACTGCTCGGTGACTTTAGCCAGTGCCTCGGCTAAATCATCACGATAGAAATCATACGCATCACGCTCTGCAACCCATTCCACATTAGTCATTTCTTGGAAAACGGTTTTAAATTTATCAAAGACACCTTTACTGGTTAGTTCACGTTCTAGGTGCGCTATATGCGGGTGATCTCCACTGAAGTCCATCTCCTCGTTAAATACCTTCAGGAACACCTTCAAAATGGCGTTATCACCATCGTCTGTGTTGGCGCGGCTATCAATATTGAACAGGATGACAGTGTTATCTTTACTGATGGCGGTATCTATCTCGCCCATCAAGAAACCATCAAGACTCTTGTTTTTGAAAAACTCGATAGCAGTACGATCAATTGCACCATTGGTCGCATTAATGTTCTTTAACAGGTAAGACAAAATTTTAATGAAGTGCGATTTACCTGAACCGAAGAAGCCACTGACCCAGATGCCTAATTTACCAGATGCCGCTTTGGCCTTGGGATCTCTAACCGATGGCATGTAGGCATCAAAGAATTTTTCAAAGTGCTGAGCAAGTTCCTTGGTTATGACATATTCATCAAGTTCAGTGAATACAATGTCATTTTCTGTTTGATCTGCTTTAACAACACCATTTATTTTACGCTCAATATCTTTGGTAAAAAGCTGTTTGATTTGCATAAATTTCCCCTAAGTCCATTTATGGAACTAACTTAAATGCTCTGTAATAGTTGTTGGAATCAATTGTGCCGAAAGGTTTTAAACTCGCCCCGTCGTACTCACCCGGATAGAACAACACTGTCGGTACACTGCCCAATTTTGCATGCAAAGCATTTAGCAAGCCATGCCCTCTAATAATCGGCCACGCACTACCGAGGCCGTGCAGTAGGATAAATTCACTTTGATCTAGGTTGGCTTCTTCGGCGATAAAATCTGCCACCCGATTTTGTTCTAGAGGTCCTTTTAATGCGTTGAATAATGCATCATCGCCCCTTTCTTTTTGTAACTTAAATGCACGTTCCGTCAGGTTACGACTATCTAAAATCGAGATAATCACTTCAAATAAATTGATAATGGCAAACTTTCTGCCTCTGTTCTCTAACTTTCCAGAAATAAAACCAAGGTGTTCACGAACCTCAAGTTCGGCGTCTGCTGGATAGTCGAATACGTAGAAGCCTATCTCGTTACCAAGCCCTTTATTTTCCAAAAACTCGGCACTCTCTATCTTCGGCAGGATCTGATCCAATCGTTCTCGCAGAGTCTTGAGTTGCTTATAAGATGACATCTGATTAAATCTCCATCGCCGCTATTACATCTTCACAATCCATCTCTGCTAGCAAAGAACGCACTTCTGGCAACAGAAAAATGTTTTGTAGCTTTTTATTACGAGTGGAATCGATGTAACCCGCATCTGCCAATAGCTTAAAAGCCACCTGAGCAATTTTGTATGTGGAGGTATCAGACATTGAACCTAGTTCGGGATAAACGCGAATACTGCCTTCCCAGAAACTCTCCCAGTCTTTCAGTTCAATGAACTCACGAAATACGCGCTTTGCATCGATGACAACATTGCGCATAAAGTCGGCAAGCATCGGAGAGTTGATTAGCGTTGCTGCGAACATCAGTTGGGTGGCTAACTCTGTACCACCAAAAGCCAGTTTTTCCAGATACGTATCACTTAGTCCCGCTAAGCGCTTTTTAATCGTGGCAGCATTTCGTTTAGCTGATGCATCAGAGCGCTTTTGCAATAGATTTCGATTCACAATGGCATCATGCCACTCATCCTGAGTGGGGGATTTTAGTAACAACTCTGCAATGGTCTGAGATTCACGAAGCATCAGGCTGCCACCGATTAGGTCGCCTAAGTAAGCTTTATGGTTTTTAAATTTGGCCTGAGGGGTCATTTATTTATTCTCAATATCTGGTTCATATCCCGGTGCTATCGCTAAATTTTCAGCACCGTAGAGTGTTTGTCTGTTCTCTAGCCAAAGCTGATACTCAGCCCCTTGCAAAGCAGCATCTGGGGTGCAATCAACATTCCAGCGCCGCAGCAGATAACCAGCCATAGCAGCCCTGACGTTGAGTTCTAATACACCGTCCGTCATGCCGTAGTCCAATTCAATGGCTGTTGGGTGTTTAACGTTTTCTGGGTGAGGCACCAACCTCAACGGCATCATCCGCATCCACTGATGATCATCTAGTTTGTCTTCACCACGGTTAACTTCTGTATCGAGAAGAGTAACTTTTGAGACTCGTGTGATCACAAAATCACGAAAACTTGAGGATTTGCGATCAAATGCTCGAACATGCCAGCGAAGGCCGTTGTCAACAATGCTATGGGGCACTATCTCTCGTGTGCCTGAGCCACTATTAAGTGAGGTATAGATGATGCTGACAGCTCTTTTATTGACCGTGGATTGTATTAGTCTGGCAACAATGAAAATGTCTGGAATGTTGAGTTGACTAGGTGCTTCTACTGGAAAATCAATATCAGTAATTGCATCTAAACCATCGGAAATTTGATTCGCCAGCTTTGCTAATGTCTTTTTCGCATCATGCTTTACTAGAGGTGTAAAGTCAGGTGTTTGATAATAACGCTTATCGCGCGAATCATATTCCATGTTTTTTGGGCGAAGTTCTTTATACAAGGTGATGTCACGTGATGCAGAAGACAGGCCTTGACCAAAGTAGTTTACAACTTCTCCACGAGTTACGTGCCCGACAAAAAGAAGTTTGAAGTCTATGTAGGCAAGCCGTTGCTTTTGCGCATAGTTCAACTCTTTCCAATCCATTAATTCGCACCCATGTTGTTTAATGGACTCAGTGTGTATCAAAATGAGACTCACATCAAGGCATTTGGAGACTCAACTTGTTCTTTGGTCACCCTTTACTCAAACCTTTTAAAAACCTGCATTCGTAATGCCGTGATATTGATCCTATGGATTTGGCGCATATTGGTAGCCCCAATAAATCATATCGTTTTGCTACGAATATTATTGATAAAAATACCGACATGCTGGCATCTTGTTGGCGAATATAGCGTCGAATATCCTGCCCGCTGCGGAAAAAATGACAAGTTTCCCCTCCCGCCATTTTAATTCACCGTGTTCTCGCAAGCTGCGACCCGCACCGGAATCATAATGGAACTGGCAATTTTCCCCTAATGCACCGTCCTGCCCTCCTTTCGCACATCACGCAATCAACAAGAGAGACAACATGACAACTTTATTTGCTCAATCATATGGTGACGCTTCGGTAGGGTTTTACTTTGAGGATTATAGTGAGTATTGCAAAGGTATAGATCGCTTAAATTACAAAGGCTACGAAGAGTTTGATATTCAATTCATCGATGGCGAATCTGGACAAGCTTCACTTTTCAAAGCAGCAAGCATCTCGCAAGCAAGTGTTCAAGTTTGGTTCGAGTACCTCGACGATTTAGGCAAGTACGAAATATTTCAACTTACCTTTTTACTAAATTGTGGTTATGAGCTTGAAGTCGCGTTGCAGCGTTACAGCGAAGTTCACTTGCACTTTGGTTCAGCATGTAACTATGCACAAGACATCATTGAAGAAACCTCAGACATACCAGAACATCTTACCAATTACATTGACTATGACGCCATAGCACGTGATATGGAAATTAACGGGGACATAACCCAAGTAACACATCATACCTATGTCACAAACGCCCGAGAATTCTGAGGGCGATTTAGGCTGTTTAAGGAATATCAACATATCGACAAAAATGGAGCTGTGCCGCAATCCTTTGCGGCGGATACATAAATATACAATCCCCCACGGTTTACGATGCCTCGAAAACCGTATACCACTCCATGTATGAGGGCATACCGATACACTGTCTTCCTTGAACAAAGGTATTCGCTACCTGTCTCAGCATAAGCTTACTAAAGTTACGGGTAGGCGCTGTGACTTTTCCACGAATAGTTTTTTTGCATATATAAATATATGCAAAAAAAATACGGTAATTTCATCACATAAAAAAGATATTTCATCACGTAAATCATCACTAACCACAACGCTAGGTAAATAGTGGTCTTCGCAGGAGTTACGTGATTGTTTCTCTGAACTCGAAAAAATAATATCATTTTCATCCCAATCAAAAATGATGCTTTTTGAGGCTGTTTTGTTAAACAATCACACACAAGATGTCGACTAATCATTACACAGCTCCCTTTACATCTTCGAGCGAAACATACTCAGGCAGATGAACTTGGTTTAATCTGTCAATTTCATTCCCCACATTGAAACTGGCATTCAAGAATCGTAAGTAATTATCCGAATAGTTACCCTCTGAATCTTTGACTGTAAAGTAGTACTTTGTATTTCGTTTTTCGCCACTGACTTCAATCAGACTAGGTAGGGACTGAACCACTTTCATGAAGTTGTTGAAGTCATTAGTGGACCTATGGACATTTTTTTCCTGACCATAGACTGCTTGAACTAATTCCTTCTCACTAAATTCAATGCACTCAGGGTCCCTTACTCGTTCCTTATCGATTAAATCGTTTTGGTACAGGTTTAGGTACAATTGATGGATCACATGCTTGATAGCGAAGAGCGCTGCCTTATATCTGCTAGCAGTTAAGTTAAGCTTATTGCCATTGCTATCAGTCTTGGGAAGGCTATTCACTATAAAACGAACGAGGGCTGCTTTATCGTGGTCAGTTTGATCTTGTGTCGGTACTAAAACGATACTGGTTTTAGACTCATTATCTTCTGTCAGGATTCCCAAATCGACGACCCTGCTCTCCAACTTTTTGATAGACGGATAGCCAAAGTTTTTTATTTTAGCCGGTGCCACAACAATCTCTTTTGTTTTGCTGTGATCATCTAAAGTTGGCTTTATCATGTACTCGAAATCCATACCCGCAGTTAGTGAGCTTGCCCCTCTTGGTTTTGTCGGATCTGCTTTAGTTGGATGGTGAAGCGCAAGAACTGTGGAACCGAATTCGCTCTTTAGCCTGTCCATAGCCCCAACAAAATCACCAATGTCATCATTGTCGTTTTCTTTACCACTAAAGTTTCTGGCTAATGTATCAATGATAATGAACTCAACGGGAACATCTGCTTCTTGTTGAAATGCATATATATCCTCTATCAGCAAGTCTAGTGATGATTCGTTTGAGATGTTATAGGCGGCTTTTGAACTTGCGAAATTTGGTATGGGTTGGTCGTTGTTATTTGCTAAACGCCATGCTATTTCTCGATCTGCGATTCCCTGTAGACCTTCCCCACACACGTAAAAAACCGCACCTTGTTTTACCTTCATTCCATACCAATCTTGTCCGGTACAGACACTAAACGCCATAGAAAGCGCTACGAAGGACTTCCAGCTTTCTGGGGGTGCAAATAACAGCCCAACCTCGCCCGAAGGGATATAGCTCTTGATCAGCCAGTTTGAACTTTTAGACTCTGATTTATCGCCAGTCATTATAGAAAAACGCTTCTGGCCAGATTTCTTGAGTACTTTTGCAACATGTTCTAAGCATGTCATTAAGTGCATTTGATTAAAGGTTGTATATTCTTCGTCAGGGTAAGCAATTGAAACAGGTCTGATGGATTTTTGAACATGCTCACTAGAAATGCGGCTTGATTGGGTATTAGCTGAAGCAAGGATTATTTCAGAATTTGGAAATTCGGCAGCCAATAGTTTACATAGAGTTAGATAATTCGCTTCACTAAACGAAACATAAGTCATTGTGCGTGTCGAAAGATAAATAGAAGCTGCGCATTCAAACTCAGCTGTTACATAGACTCGGACAGGATCTTTTTCATGGCCAAAGCGAAATCTACCCTCAATGACCTTAGCTCCAGTATTTAAAGCTTTTCTGCCCGTCTCTGATATCGTCTGATAGTTTTGGACTCGGTTTTTAGCGTCCTTGATTGGTACAACTAAGTTCCCAGCACTATCGATACTCAGCTCACTGTTTACATCTACAATGGATTTCTCGATTAGAAATGGAAACCCGTAAGGCACTTTGCCATTTGCTTCATTGACATACTTTTGAGATTCCTCGGCTTTGCCATATTGCTCAGCGATCATTGTTTGAATGTGCCGTTTGTAAATAAGCATCAACGCAGTTTCATCAGGCAGATCGTATCCGCAATCCTCAAAAAACTTGTAACCATTTAACGAGTTATCATCGCAGCCGTAAGACAGAATAACACCGCTAGCCATCTTTTCAGCAATGAACCATACATTCATTGTCTGGCCTTCGGCACCATTTGCCGTACAGAAGTTTACTTTACTATCAACAGCAAAGTCGTTGTAATAGATGCGTAAGCTAACTAGATATTTCTCTATTCGAGCGCAAATTTGATCATGATTTTGTTCTTCCAGCTTATTTTTATTAATTAAGGTTGTTGTTAATACAGATACTTCATTTGCGCGAATATCATTGCTTTTAGCTTCAATTGAAGAAAAAGACTCAATTTGATTATTCGCAGTGTTTGTCATTTATATGGGCCTCCTATGCTTGCTGTGTAGCGCGAATTGCGGCCACTTTTTCAGTTAAAAAGTAATCCACTAACATTTGATCATCGAGTAAGCCCTCTGACGCATTGGCAAGGCTTACTATTCTCTCTGCGTTAGGAATATTTCGTTTAGCCGGATTCTTAGCACCATACTGATACCGCAATACCGACATGGGAACATTTGCTTTATCCGCAAAATCTTGAAGCTCTGCCCGGCTCAGCGAACGAATAAATTCGTACAACATAATTAAATTACCTCGTTTTAGTTTCTAAGCATATGACCTACTCAGCCATACCATTAAAACATTAAACCCATTTATTAAAATATGCAAGTTTAACATTTAATTAATTGAACAAAGGCTTAAATTCTGCTAATCTTAGAAGTCAAATTGAACAATATTGAACAGAATAAGAAGGTTCATCAATGGATGAGATTCAAGCTATTAGACTCAGAAACGCAAGAGACTTGCTAGAAGTTGACTGTGGTGGTCAAGCTAAAGTTTTCGCTGAGAAAATTGACCGCTCTCCAAGCTACGTTTCAGTTTACTTTTCAGGAACAGAGCCGAAACGCATTACTGATAAAGTCGCACGATTGGTTGAAACCGGTTTTGGGCTTGATGAAGGCCGTTTGGATGACCCAATCCCAATCTACACGGAACAACAAATAAAGGATATTAAACAGAAACAGAGTCTAGTAGCTGGTAGTGGAAGCAATGTGACTCCAGCCAATAAAAGTACAATGGCAACAGAGTTAAGATTAGAAGCATTGCTATACAGCAGTAACATAGTTAACTCTTTACTTAACATCAGGGGTTTTAACTCACTACTCAACCCAAAAATGAGAAGGCCACTGGCTTTAAATCATGTGTCAAAGCTAATCTATCAATTCAGTAAAGAAGTCATTGGACTGGATGAATATGTTTTCGAGCAAGCCCTTGAACTAGCGATTACCTCTGTCACCAGCGATCTAGAGGGTATGGATTACACAGAGGTCTTAAATAACAACGATAATTCACTTATGAAATCTTCTAGATTCGCAAAAACAAAGCTTTTTAAAGACAACGTCAACGAAAAGCGATTTGTAATTACTTTTGTGAGTCCTAGATACAGCCACTTAGCAGTCACCCTAGCAGAAGAATACTCTATGATCTCACAACGGGAAGATGTCAACCAAATCGATGGTGCATTTACAATAATCTTTCGAGAGGACGAGGCCTACACGGGGGATTTCGTTCCTCTAGTGTTCAATAATAATGAACTGAGCGATTTTGACTTGTCAGCAATTAAGGCAAATGGACTTGTTGAAGAGGAAGTCCCAACGACTTTTAAATTCAACAGTAAACTCGACACATGCAGATCAGGGTTGCTAACCATAACTATGGTTGAAGTTTATCTGAATGGTATCTACCAAAATTTTGATTTGAGTGGAAATGGTTTAGAACATCAAACATGCCTGATGGATGCTGTTCAACACGAGTTAGGAGGAGCAAGCAGTTTCGACAGCATGCCAATCACAAAGTATAAAGGCCAACTTCACAATCGGCGTAATCGTGAATCACTTTCTATTGATGATATAGCTGCTGCTTATCACAAAATTCAGAATAGTTTTTAAAACAATCATAAAGATTATTAAATTCATTAAAATATTTAATTGACTTTAATGTTAAATTAGGTATTATTGGCCTCATGGAGAAGGGAATTAAGTAACACCTAGATTTAGGTAGTAGCCATTATTGGCATTCATTGACCTTTCAATACACCCCCTCGAAGGTGGGGCGAAATAAAAATAAACATAAGCGAAGGATCGCGAAGTTAATCCTGTTAACCATAAAAATTTTGGTGAGCAGTAAAAAAATTTTATTTTTATTAGGAAGCAATATATGACCAATGCTGTAAAAACACCGGAACAATCTCTGGGTTCCCAAACCGATACCATACTTTCTACTAGTTCGAAATCTGTGACAGAAGATACCAATTCATTCGTAACGATAGAGAACAAACAACCCATTACTCGCACCACAGATTCTGATTCGGATAAACAAGAGATTCGTGCATTGAAATTCGCTATCGAGGCGATTTGTGAAGAGAAACTATCTAGTGTTCTCTCTGCTCGCTCAGAAGGCGCTAAACTTGCTGCTCGCAATATCTTAGCTAAATGGAATGTTGACTTTTCAGAGGACTATAGAGACGCGCTGATATTTGCTCATATCGTTGCTTTAGAAACTGCTGTAGATCTTGAGATTCAAGCTGAAGAGCAGGAGTTGTCATAATGAATGACATGACAAAGAAGCAAAATATCATTATTGAAAAGCTTGCGAACTCAATCATGAGCATACTCCCTCAATCAGAGGCAGGTTTATTATCTCGTGTATTTGCAATGACAAAACACCACGCTGCCGCTCACCACTATCTAATCCAGATTGGTATTTACGAGTCACATTTAAAAGGTTGTAACGAAGACATAAACGTTGATCTAGATGAACTGATAGCGACAAATCTAGAGGCACAACTTTGTTACCTCAACTTTGAAAAATTATGGCATGAACGAGGTTTTGGCCACTTGTCTATAACCGATTTCAACCACAGGCATACAAAAGATATCTTTGCCAACGAGATTTCACTTCTTGAGGATAAATTTGACGTTGGAAAAGGATTGATTGAACTTATACTTTTAGAGTTCGCGATTATGGGGGTTATCCAGCGGAATGACGTTGATTTAATAGAAGAATTCGTCGAAGGTCACGGTCACCCACCCACCCCAGCTAAACTTCAAGCACTGTTAATAACGAAAGAAACTCTGAATGCGCTAACAAACATGTTGAAATCCAATCGACATTTGAGCAAAAAACTTACGGAGGCTGTGTAATGATTACCGGCTGCGACTCTAAACTAAACCACATGCTCGAAAAAGCTGCGCACACGTTCAGTAATCCTGCGCTTTGTGTAAGCGCGGAAGATATTAAATCTCAGTATGTCAAAGAATTTGAAAAATCAGGAGCCAAATTCTCCGAATGGTATCTGCTACTAATAAGCTTGATTAGGGTTTATCGAAAAGCGTTAAGAAAAGTAAAAGGCTACGGCTCGGCTACAACCGCTGAGATCAAAGCACATTTGGTAGGAAAGGATAACAATCTCTTTGAAGAGTTGAGCAAGTTAGCTACAAATCATAGTTTCCCTAATGTAAAGAGCGCTCGCAAATCAAGTACAGATATAAATGCGCCAGCGGGAGCAACACATTTTGATGAGGCCACTGGAACATATATCGAACAAGACTTGGCATTACATAAGCTGCGGTCACTCAAAGACATTACTTATATCTCCGCTCTGGAAACTCAATTAGAGCAATCTAACCGCAATGATATTGTGACCAGTAGTTTCTCCTCGGGAAGTAGGATAAATACCTCAAACCAGAGCGAAAAGGAGGTACTGTAGTGGCTATGTATACTCCAACTCAATACTCAAATGAGGTACTTCAGGGAACTCGCCAACCAATAACAGTGAGACGATGGTGCGAGACTGGAAAGATCATTGGTTACAAAGGCGTACACCGAGTTGAAAAGACACCAACAGGAGGATGGTTGATACACGTTGAAGATCATTCAACCAATTCAAACGTAGACGCATTGGTACAGATGATGAAGCATAAGGCAGCCTAATTATGTCACCGAAAAGAAGAACGGCAGAAACCAGTGATTTGCCCACAGGTTTATCAATTCGTAAAATGCGTGGACAAACTCGCTACCGCTATCGATACCCAAATGGAAGAGAGTTTTTCTTTCCTATTAGCACCTCTCGAGGAGATGCGATTCAAGCCACTTTAGCCTTTAATTTAGAATTGCGGCCTATCGGGCATTTATCACAAAAAAAAGGTGATAAGTACAATAGGCCATTATCTGAATGGCTACCAAAAGTAGTAGAACGAGTTAAAGCCGACGAAAAACCCAGTGATGGCGTGTTTAGTACTTTTCTAAAGGACATAGAGAGGCTCGTTGAGGGATTTGGTCATGTCTACTCAAAAGACATCGATTTAGAAACTGTAAACGAGTTCCTCGACAGGTATGTTAGCGGTAAAAGTAACAATGTGTACAATCGCAAGATCAGTTTTCTTAGTAAGGTATGTAGCTATCTCGTCGATATGTCCGCAATGGCGCATAACTACGCAAACGATAAACTAGTAAAGCCTAAAGAAGAAAAGAAACGACAAAGAATAGATATTCATTCGCTAAAACAAATCCACGATGCAGCGCCCCCCTTCTTAAGGGTAGCAATAGAGCTTGCTCTAGAGACCACTCATGCAACATTGGAGATTAGTCGCATAAAATACCGGGATTGCAGATTTTTAAAAGAGCCTCTAACAGAAAGCGGATTCACTATATATGGGTACATGCGTATCCGGCGTCAGAAAGTGAAAAAACATGAATCAGGTTTTGTTGAAATACCAATTACCAAAGCCCTGAAAGAATCAATAGATAGGAGCAGAGAAGAGAAGATTGTGTGTCCATACATAGTTCATAGAATAGGAAGGTATCGCTCTCAAATTGGAGAAGGCTGTGATCACCCAATGCAGGTTGGGAGCCAATACTTGAGTAGAGCATTTTCAGACCTTCGTGATGAACTAGGACTTTACAAACACTTGAAGAAAGATGAACGTCCAACATTCCACGAAATAAGGGCGTTAGCAGCAAAAATGTTCAAAGACAAAGGGATAAAGCCTACTGCTAGGATGGCTCATAAAGATGAAAAAACTACAGAGATTTACACCGAAAATCATGTTGAATGGGTACGAGTTCCCGCAGCTGAATTAGCGGTATTCTGATACTGTATATTGGGGCGTAAATGGGGCATGTATGGGGCGCTTATCTGAAAGAAAAATCGAACACCTAATAAAGCTTTGATTTTAAAGGATAAGTTGGTCGGTGTGAGAGGATTTGAACCTCCGACCCCTGACACCCCATGACAGTGCGCTACCAGGCTGCGCTACACACCGACCGAAAGAGCGGATAAGTCTACTCAATTTTATCTACATTGCAACGAGAAATAACAATAAGATGTGTTAAGCGCTCATTTGCTAACCACCCCACACCCTATTTGTTTATTTTTGATTCAAAAGGGCTAAGCCAGGGTGACATAACATACTGCGGTAACCACCAAGGCTACCAACACATTTAACACTACGCCTTCTCTTGCCATGGTTTGAATATCAAATTTATCGGTAGAATAGGCAATGGCGTTTGGCGCCGTGGCGACCGGGAGCATAAATGCGCAACTGGCGCTGATAGCTGCGGGGATCATCAGCAGCTTAGGGTCCACCCCCACCGCCATGCCAGCAGAGGCCAAAATAGGCATCAACAAGGTTGAGGTGGCCGTGTTGGACGTAATCTCAGTTAAGAACGTCACGAAAAGACAAATGCCTAACACCAACAAGATCACAGGCAAGGTAGACAATCCAGTTAACCACGAGCCCATCAATACACTTAAACCCGACGCGGTAAATGCTTTCGCAATGCAAATACCACCGGCAAACAACAACAGCATACCCCACGGAATATCGTTGGCGGTTCTCCAGTCGAGTAATTTGTCGTTATTCCCTTTGGCATCCACCTGCCCGTTATCGTTGCCACTGTTAGTCAAAAACATCGCGACCACGCCGGCGACTGCAATCGTACTATCACTTATAGTGGTGACGCCAATCCACCCTGTCCAAAAGGGGCGGAATATCCACGCGAGGGCGACAGTGCCAAATATCATTAGTACGCGCTTTTCGGCTACAGTCCACTCCCCTGGTACGGGTAAGTTAATATCGCCCACCGCTTTTATGCCACGTGCTAACCACAACGCCATAATAGGAACACCAATCAGTACAATAGGCACACCGGTTTTCATCCAGTCGATAAAACTGTATTCCAGCCCCAGAGTTTCTTCATATACACTCATAAATATGATATTTGGCGGCGTACCGATAGGCGTCCCCACCCCACCTAAACTGGCGGAATACGCAATACCTAATATAAGGGCTACACCAAAACGCGGATTGTCCAGTGCATTTATGATGGCAATCGCCATAGGTAGCATCATTAAAATCGTGGCTGTGTTGCTTATCCACATACTCAGTACCGCCGTGGTAAGCATAAACCCCAACACCAGTTTTAACGGACTTCCACTGCCTGTGATACGCAGCATATAAATGGCAAATCGCTTGTGCAGGTTGGCACGCTCTAACCCTTTTGAAAGCATAAAGGCCGCCATCAGCAAGATGATAACGTGGCTGCCTAATGACGACGCTGCGTCACTGTGCGATAGCACCCCAAATAAAGGAAATAGGGCAAACGGAAAAAGCGAGGTAGCCGGAATGGGCAAGGCTTCAGTGACCCACAATATGGCAACAAACAAGGTGATAGCCGCGGTAAAGAAAATGTCGTTAGGCTGACCTGCCCACCATAAAGCTATGCCACTTAACACCGACGCAATGAACGCGAACAAAATGATGATGTTCTTACGGGTGGGTGTTTTGGTTGTTGTGGGTGATGCTTGTTGAGGGTCTAAGTGCATTGCGCGTCCCTTTACTGGTATTATTTTTTTAAGTACTCAGAGCCTATTGATCTTTGGTGTACATTTTTGCAGCAAAGATCAACAGACTCTAGTGTATGTCTTATATTTTCTACCAGTAAACGTCATAAAACGCACTAGGCTTATGCTCAATTATAGTGAATTATTCACTTTCATAGGCCACTCATTCAACCTCACGCTGGCCTAATTTGCTATAGAGCTGATTGAGGTTTGTTCACCCTACCGCCTCAAAATATAGCTATCTGGCGCCGGCTATTTATCTTCATCGTCTGAAGAGATGCGACTGGCCACGGCGCCGGCCTGCCCTTTGTATTTTGCATCCACTCTGGCGTTGTAGGGTTTTTCTGCAGGCGATGACAGCACTTCAAAACTCAGCGCACCAATTTTCATTTTAGGGCGAAGTGCTAATGGCAGCTTACCGCTGTTGTAAAACTCAAGAACGATGTTGCCCGACCAACCCGGATCGATACGATGCGCAGTAACGTGCACCATTAAACCCAAACGCGCGAGTGATGAGCGCCCATCCAACCAGCCCACAATATTGTCAGGTAACGTGACTGACTCATGAGTAATCGCAAGAGCAAGTTCACCGGGGTGTAAGAAAAACGCTTTGCCTTCTTCCAATTCAATTTCATCACTCATTACATGATCAAGGGCTTCTTGCACTTGTGCTTTTGGGCCACTTAAGTCGATGAAAGGCGCTTGATGATCTTCAAACACGCGAAATTTGTTGCCAAGACGCATATCCACCGTCACGCCGCTTATTTGATCATAGCTGGGGGCTGGGTCAATCTTGATTTTACCGTCTTGAAGATATTGATAAATGTCGCGGTCACACAAACGCATGGTAGATTCCTTTTTTCTGTAGGCCGCTATTATGCGTATCTCGTCTTATCCAATCAACTGCTCTAGAGGCGGTTTAAACGGGTTTTGTGTGAAAAGTCATAACTCTAGTCTTTGCCAGTGACACTAATTGGGTCGCCTTTGATATGCGTCATGCCCTGGGCACGGGGTTCAACCGTTAATGCCAGTTGCATCGACAGTGCTCGTGCAGCGTCGCGATAGGCCTCACTCAGCGGGCTATCAGGCGATGAGATTAATAAAGGTGTACCGGCATCACCGTGTTCGCGAATATGAATATCCAGCGGTAGCTGACCAAGCAGCGGTAGGCCATGGCGCTCGGCAAGTGCCTCTCCACCGTCTTTAGAAAACACATAGTCTTTGGTGCCGCATGCCCGGCATTGGTAATAGCTCATGTTTTCAATCAGCCCCAACACAGGCACGTTAACTTTTTCAAACATGCTGATGCCTTTTTGCGCATCGGCCAAAGCAAGGTCTTGCGGCGTAGTAACCACAATAGCCGCTGTCAGTGGAACCTGCTGTGCCATGGTTAGTTGAATATCACCTGTTCCCGGCGGCATATCTACTATCAGATAGTCCAATACTGGCCACAGGGTTTCATCTAATAGCTGTTTAAGTGCTCGGCTAGCCATTGGACCTCGCCATACGGCGGCGTCTTCCTGAGGAACCAGATAGCCAATCGAATTTGCTACCATGCCATGGGCTTTTAGCGGCTGCATGTGCTTATTGTCTTCACTTTCAGGGTGCGCATCGGGGTTACCCAACATGATAGGCACAGACGGGCCGTAAATATCAGCATCTAAAATACCCACTTTTGCTCCTTCTTGCATAAGGGCAAATGCAAGATTCACGCTAGTGGTCGATTTGCCAACCCCCCCTTTCCCCGAGGCAACTGCAATAATATTTTTGATATTTGTCACTGGGGTCACGGCGGTTTTTTGGCTGCTAATACGCTGAGTAATAGTCAATTGCGCTTCGTTTAACTCGCCACCAAGCTGTTTTAAAACTTCGTTTTTTAACCTCGCAAACTGACTAGCAGCACAAAATGGCAAGGTGACATTGACGGTTTTCTCATCATTGGCGTTGTGCGCACACCAAGGCAAGGTATCTTCCACCTCTAAGCTGAAATAGCTGGCCAAAATTGCAGCAACTTTTGCAGTTAGAGACTGTGCTTTACGAGAAAAGAACATAAAATGCCTTACAAGTAGTCGAATTGTGTGAATTACGTAATGCAAAAAACGCGGTTTTCCGCTAGTATTTGCAGCCATTTTGAAACGCAAAGAATCAATAACGTCATTATGTCAGAAAAACGCCGAATTCTGGTAACCAGTGCGTTGCCATACGCAAATGGCTCTATTCACTTAGGTCATTTGCTAGAACACATTCAAACCGACATCTGGACTCGTTTTCAGCGCCTTCGCGGAAACGAATGTTACAGTGTTTGCGCCGATGATGCACACGGTACGCCAGTTATGCTTAAAGCCCAAGAGCTTGGCATTACTCCAGAAGAAATGGTGGCCAGAACCCGCGCAGAACATCACCAAGATCTTATTGATTTTCACGTAGATTACGACAACTACTATGTAACCCATTCGCCCGAAAACAAGGCGTTGTGTGAAGAAATTTACACTCGTCTGGATAAGGCCGGTTACATTAGCAAACGCACTATTAATCAGTTGTTCGACCCTGAAAAAGAAATGTTCTTACCAGACCGTTTCGTTAAGGGTACGTGCCCAAGCTGTAATGCAGAAGACCAGAACGGCGACAGCTGCGACGTTTGTGGTGCTACTTACAGCCCAACTGAAGTGAAAAACCCACGCAGCGTAGTATCAGGTGCCACACCTGTACTTAAAGAGTCTGAACACTTCTTCTTCGACCTGCCAAAATTTGAAGGCATGTTAAAAACGTGGATCCGTTCTGGCGCTCTGCAAGAAGAAATGGCCAACAAATTACAAGAATGGTTCACCGAAGGGCTTCAGCAGTGGGACATTAGCCGCGATGCGCCTTATTTCGGCTTTGAAATACCAGGTGCACCAAACAAGTTTTTCTACGTGTGGGTTGATGCGCCTGTTGGCTACATGGCAAGTTTCAAAAACTTCTGCGACCAAAACAATCTTGAATTTGACGATTTCTGGAAAGCAGATTCAGAGGCAGAGCTTTATCACTTTATCGGTAAAGACATTACCTATTTCCACTGCCTATTCTGGCCAGCCATGTTAGAAGGTGCCGGTTACCGCAAGCCTACTGGCGTGAACATTCACGGTTTTGTTACGGTAAATGGCGCCAAGATGTCAAAGTCACGCGGTACTTTCATTAAAGGCCGTACTTACCTTGACCATCTTAACCCAGAATATCTGCGTTATTACTTTGCCTCTAAACTGGGTGACGGTGTAACTGACATCGACCTTAACTTTACTGACTTCGCGCAAAAAGTGAATTCAGACCTAGTGGGTAAAGTGGTAAACATTGCCAGCCGTTGTGCTAGCTTTATTACCAAGCGTTTTGACGGCAAATTGTCTGACAATGTGATTGAGCCAGCGCTTATTGCAGAGTTCCAAAACGCGTCAGAAAGTATTGCCGCGCTTTACGAAAAGCGTAAATACCACCAAGCGGTGCGCGAGATTATGGCTCTTGCTGACAAGGCTAACCAGTTTATCGACAACAACGCACCCTGGGTAACCATTAAAGATGAGACTAAGCAGCAGTTCACCCATGATGTGTGCTCGCTGGGGATCAACATGTTCCGTCTGTTGGTTATCTACCTAAAACCTGTGTTGCCTGTACTAGCACAAAAAGCAGAAGCGTTCTTAAACGACAAGTTCGACTGGAATTCACTGCAAACCCTATTGAAAGGTCACGCCATCAACAAGTTTAAGCCGATGATGCAGCGTGTAGAAATGGAGAAAATTGACGCCATGGTTGAAGATTCTAAAGAAAGTCTAGCACCGGCAAAACCCGCTATCGACCCAGACAGCCCGCTAGCGAAAGATCCTATCAGCGAGACAATTTCGTTTGATGACTTCGCCAAGGTTGATTTGCGTATTGCACGTATCGCGAAAGCGGAACACGTAGAAAAAGCCGATAAACTACTGCGTTTAGAGCTGGATTTAGGCGGTGAAACCAAACAGGTATTTGCCGGTATTAAGTCAGCCTACGCACCAGAGGCGCTTATTGGTAAACACACGGTAATGGTAGCCAACCTTGCGCCACGAAAAATGCGTTTTGGCATGAGTGAAGGCATGGTATTGGCAGCAGGACCAGGTGGCGATGAACTCTACATTCTAGAGCCTCATGAAGGCGCTAAGCCGGGCATGCGAGTTAAATAACCCGTCAGCCTTAGCCATTGAAGTACCAATAAAGCCATGATGAGCAACCATCGTGGCTTTTTTTTGCGTGTTTTATGCTTTAGTAAAGCAACGGCAACTTACTGAATGACACCGCCATCCCTTCTGTTTCGTCCACATCACCAGCACTATTTATTCGAAGATACAGACATCGACGTTCGCGCGCTTGCACCCACCGCGGAAAATTGCGGCTTGAGTTTGCGGCTAGGTTTAATCGCCGTCATCGGGATGACCCGTTTCTTAGCTAAAATAACATACACCGCGCTGCACCAGGGAAAATAGGTCGACAGGTAATGCTGCAGTTTAGCCGCGCCTTGCCATTTATGCTGGAAAAATAAGGTAGAAAATAAAACCTGACGCTGTTCAACAATTTCAAATCCCAGCAACTGCAACCAATCTTTAATGCGGTAGGATGTAAAAAAGCGGGCATCGTGCAAAATGTTATTGCGTTTTACCGGTAAAAGTTTGGCAATACCCGCTAAACTTAGCGGATTAAAACCACTGATAATAAGATATCCATTTTGGGTAATCGCCCTATCCACTTCGCGCAGGATCTCATGGGGATCTTGAGCGAAATCCAGTTCATTGGCTAACAAAAATCCGTCAATGCTGTTTTCTGCAAACGGCAACCGATGAGACTGACCCACAACATAACTTTCATCGGCAAAGTGCGTAAGGCGTTGAGCTGGATTGTTACTGGCCATACAGTCTTTTGATAATGGACTGTTCTTATTGGCATCAGAGGTTGATGAATTAGGGTTTTCTACCGTGTTGTTTCCATAACCTGCTAACCACTGTGGAACGTAATTTATCTGATGTCGAATTGGGCTATTGGTGAGCTTTATGGATGCGCTCAGAGTACCGACTTTAGCAAAGTGATATCCGAAGATACGCTGAGAGTAATCACTGCAGACTGCCGAAATGGCCTGCTGAATATGTGCGCCAGCCGGAAAGTCTTCCCAGGCATTGGGGTAACGAGGAGGCTTGGCTTTAAACGCCGATTTCATTATCACTAAGCGCGCTCTTTGGTTGCTCTACACTACTCAAGCCCCTATAGTAACGCATAATTCTACCTACACAAGCTGGTATATCGATGACAACAGAATCACTGCCTTCGGGTGTCACAATTTATCCTATTCCCGCTTTCACAGACAACTACATATGGTGTGTACACAACCACCGTCACGCTGTAGTCGTCGACCCCGGTGACGCACAGCCTGTATTGACCTATTTAAAAGACAACGATCTTCGCCTTTCAGCGGTCCTCATCACCCATCACCATAGGGATCATACTGGCGGCATTGCCAAGCTTGTATCAGCAATACCCGAATTGCCGGTAATTGGCCCCCGTGGCGGCCATATCAGAGGCTTAACCAAATCGGTCTCACAAGGTGACACCGTCACTTTACCAACCCTTGATATGGCACTTCACGTTATGGAGGTCCCCGGCCATACCCTGGATCACATTGCCTTTTTTGGTCACAACATTATCTTTTGCGGCGATACGCTTTTCTCTGCAGGCTGTGGACGATTGTTTGAAGGCTCCCCTGAACAAATGCTGCATTCGTTAAACAAAATTAAGCGGCTACCGGCTTCGACACAGGTCTATTGCACCCACGAATACACCCAAGCGAATGTTAATTTTGCATTAGCAGTAGAGCCAGACAACCAAGCGTTGTCCCAATTTGCGCAATGGGTAGCAACCCAACGGGCTGAAAACCGCCCTACCTTACCTACGCCCCTTAGTCAGCAGAAAGAAGTGAATCCATTTTTACGCGCTCATGAACTTTCAGTAAAATCTGCTGGAGAAGCGTATTGCGAAAATACTCTGGTGGACGAAGTCGCTGTGTTTGCTGCTATTCGTCGCTGGAAAGATGAGTTTTGATGCATTAACAAGCAAGTTGTCGTAGTATGACGAGTTTGCGGTGCTCCACGAGGTTTCTTCATAATATGCAGTTGAAGTTTTTTCCCCTTTCGCCTTTGCTATTGGCATTAGGTTTAACAGGTTGTCAAATTACAAATAATCAAAACGACAGCGCGCAATTAGAAAGTAACAACAATACCGTTATAGAAACATGTAGCGACATTCACACTGATGCCGAAGCAATAGCCGATTGTGAATTAGCGAAAGATGGCGTATTTGATGTTATTCACCCTAACGATGATGAGTTAGAAGATGAAGCGAGTATCACTGACACGCCCGACATCTATACTCAGGCAGTCGTCACCGATGTTTGGGAAAGAGCCAGCGCCAATTTTCAGTTAACTGTTCCAGATGATCCCCGTGTTGCAACACAGCGCAAATGGTACTTGAAGCACCCCGAATACATGGCTCGCGTAGTTAAACGCGCCAAACCTTTTCTTTACTACATCGTCGAAGAAATTGAAAAGCGCGAGATGCCAATGGAATTGGTCCTGTTGCCCATTGTAGAAAGCGCATTTGATCCATTTGCCTACTCTCATGGCCGCGCTGCGGGAATGTGGCAATTTATACCCGGCACAGGTAAGCGCTTCGGCATGGAGCAAACCTGGTGGTATGACGGTAGACGCGACATTATTGCCTCGACGCAGGGCGCGTTAGATTACCTCACTTACCTCAACAATATGTTTGATGGGAACTGGCTGCACGCGTTAGCAGCGTACAACAGTGGTGAAGGCCGCGTGCTTCGCGCGATTAGAACCAATAAGCGCGCAGGCAAACCCACTGATTTCTGGAATTTAAATTTACCGAAAGAAACCCGTGCTTATGTCCCTAAACTGTTAGCACTTGCCGATATCCTTAAAAATAAAGACGACTATGCATTTTTATGGCCCGAGGTAGAAAACGTCGCGGTAATTGAAGTGGTCGATATTGGCTCACAGGTCGATTTAGCCTTCGCCGCAGAGCTTGCCGGCATGTCGTTAAAAGAGCTCCACGGGCTTAACCCAGGTTTTAATCGATGGGCGACATCACCTGAAGGGCCACATAGGTTAGTGCTGCCTTTAGAGAAAGCCGCAGCATTTTCTCAGGCACTGGCTAAAATAGATCAAAAGGAACGACTGAATTGGGTGCGCCACACGGTAAAGTCCGGTGACAGTTTAATAAAAATTGCTAAGCAGTATCACACTACCGTAAACGTGATAAAGCAGGTGAATGAGCTAGACAGCTCTATGATACGTGTAGGACAGGCGATTATGGTGCCTGTTGCGCTGCAGGAACTAGACAGCTATTCCCTGTCGCAAGATCAGCGATTAGCCAGTTTACAGAACCGACCCTCTTCTAAGCAACAAGTGCGTCATACCGTGCAATCAGGTGATACGCTTTGGGATATTGCACGTAAATACAAAGTCAGCACTAAACAGTTGGCGAAGTGGAACGGCATGGCCCCTGGCGATATGTTGCATCCCGGTAAGTCACTGGTAGTGTGGTTGGAAGGTAAGTCTGCGAATGGGGTGACCAAACAGTTAACCTATACGGTTCGCAACGGCGATTCGCTTTCTCGAATTGCTAGTAAATTCAATGTTAAAGTAGCCGACATCAGCAAGTGGAATAGTTTAAATACCAAACGCTATCTACAGCCAGGTCAAAAGCTTAAGCTGTACGTCGATGTCACGCGACTGAGTTCGTCTGGGTAATCAAATTACAGGACAGGGATATGCTTAAAATTAACCGAGAAAATTTGCGCAACAGTAACGAAACGCCTTGGTTAATTTTAGATCTGGTGATGCTGGGAATTTTGTTTTTTAACCTGGCATGGCTTATTTTTGATGCCTTGTACGCCACTGATTTTGTTTATGGCTTACTCGGTACTTACTTTCCTGCTTTTCTGGAATCTTATGATGTCGTCCACAACAACTTTTTGCTTGTGGACCTCATTTTCATTGCCATCTTTTTCACTGAATTCTGTTTCCGCTGGGTTGTCGCCATCGTGCGCAAAGAACACTTACGATGGTACTTCTTCCCCTTTTTGCATTGGTACGATCTGATTGGCCTTATCCCCACAGGCGCCACCAGACTGTTTCGCTTTTTGCGTATATTCTCCATTTTGCATCGGTTACACAAATTCCGCATTATCGATTTAAATCAAACGGCGATATTTCGTTTTTTCGCCTTCTATTACGATGTCTTTGTTGAAGAGTTAAGCGATCGTATTGTAGTTAAGGTGTTAAGTGATGCACAAAAAGACATCTCAGCGGGCTCTCCCCTGTTAGATGATATTACCCACCAGGTTCTACTTCCACGCCGCCCGGTTATTACACAATGGATGGCAGGTGTGATTAATCACCTGGGGCATTCACTTAGCAGTGACGCACACGGCGAAGTCATTCGTGAACACGTTAGAAAAAGCGTGGGCAAGGCTGTCAGAAGCAACGCGCAGGTCTCGACCCTTCACTACCTCCCAGTGATCGGGAAAACCATTGAAAACACATTGGAAGAATCGGTTACCGATATTGTCACCATGTCGCTGGTAAACTTGTTAAGCGATCTTGACGCTGACCGCATAGACCACTTTATTTCTGTCGGCATGCATGATTACACGCCAGCAGCTGATGCCCTTGATAAAGAAGTGCTCAGTGTCGTCAACGAGTGTTTAGAACTCATTAAAGCCCATGTAGCCCAACAACGTTGGAAGTCCCACTTAATGGAAAAAGAGACTACAGTACCCACTGCTAAGCCCAATATGGATGAAGGTATCAATAAAGAAATGCGCTAATAGAGGCTATTCAGTATGCATTCAGATTTATCGGTAAATACTTAAGGCATCTTCACATAAACGTTCTAAAAACAATAAGAAAACCATGAAAACAACAAAAATATTACACATTCTGGTTTGCGGCAGTGCAGCCTTAACGATAAGTGGCTGTGTTCTGATTTTACCCACCGCAGATGTCAGTACCAATCAACCGCCAGAAAAGGTGGCCGTAAGAATAGAGCAACAAGCACAACGGTGCTGGAACACGTTTCAGCTTCCTATCGATAAAGATATCAAAGTAGTAAAACGGGTATCCGAGCAGCGCATTAAACTTACCGCATCGAGAATGGAAGGCAGTACACCACAATATCCCTTTCTACACGTCACGATTACGCCATCGGATTACGGAAGTAATGTTGAAGTAAGAGAAGGTGACTTTAACTTAGGTACAGATTTGAACTTGAGCAGTGATGTAAGACGTTGGGCTGGGGGAAGTTCGGGCTGTCGTTAAAAAGCCTACACGACGGTAGGCTTTTTAACTCGGCATAATGTCACAAGATTAGTTAGGCTTTACGCCACGTGGTGCCGCTAGGTCCATCTTCCAGCACTACCCCTTTCGCGGTCAGTGCATCTCTGGCTGCGTCAGCTGCCGCCCAGTCTTTTGCCGCACGTGCGTCATTGCGCTGCTTGATAAGGGCTTCAATTTCTTCGGCTTCATCATCACTACCACCGCCTTTAAGGAAGGTATCAGGGTCGTTTTGAAGCATCCCTAAAATGGCACCTAACCCTTTTAGTACGGCTGCGAGCTTACCCGCTTCTTGCTCATTGTCTTTCTGACGATTGAGCTCGCGTGCCACGTCAAACAGTACGGAATACGCTTCCGGTACGTTTAAATCGTCATTCATCGCCGCTTCAAAGCGCGCCAGATAACCGCCATAAGATAAGTCAGCTGCTTCATCAATGGTTACACCACGAAGAGCAGTATACAGCCTTTCCAGTGCGGCCTTTGCCTGCGTGATATTGTCCTGAGAATAACTTAACTGACTGCGGTAATGGGCAGACATCAGGAAAAAGCGCAATGTTTCAGCATCGTGCTCTTTTAATACATCACGCAGGGTAAAGAAATTGCCCAGTGACTTAGACATTTTCTCGTCGTTTACTTGCACCATTCCCGTGTGCATCCACACATTGACATATGGGGTGTCATAGGCGCAGCACGATTGCGCCACTTCGTTTTCATGGTGTGGAAAGATAAGGTCTGAACCACCGCCGTGAATATCAAAATGGGCACCTAAGTGTTTGTGGTTCATCGCCGAACATTCAATATGCCAACCCGGACGCCCTTCTCCCCACGGCGATGCCCAGGCTGGCTCACCCGGCTTAGTGGATTTCCACAGTACAAAATCAAGGGGATCATCTTTACCTGCTGCCACTTCCACACGTGCGCCGGCATTGAGTTGCTCTAAATCCTGCTTACTTAATTTGCCATAGTCTTTGTACTTACTGACATCAAATAGCACATCGCCGCTTGTTGCCTGATAAGCATAGCCCTTTTCAACCAAGCGCTCGATAATGGCAATAATTTCATTCATATGACCACTTACCGTGGGCTCTACGTCCGGTTCAACTAAATTAATAGCGGCAAAATCTTCATGCATCATTGCGATAGTGCGCTTAGTTAAGGCTTCAAAGCTTTCGCCATTTTCATTGGCACGGGCAATAATTTTATCGTCGATATCGGTAATGTTACGTACGTATTTCACGTCTAAACCCAGATGACGTAAATAACGAACCAGCACGTCAAAACTCAGGTAAGTACGGGCATGGCCCATGTGGCTTACGTCATACACAGTGATACCACACACATACAAACCCACTTTCCCTTCTTCAAGCGGTACAAACTTCGCTTTTTCACGGGTTCGGGTATTGTAAAGATGTAGCATGTCTATATTTCCTGTGTATATAATTTTGGGGCGCAAAGTTTAGCACTGTCCCCATTTAATTGGTATGGAAAATGCCAAGGCTTTTGCCCCCGCCCTACCTTTTGCGCTACTATTAGCGCAGACTTTGACACAAATACCAATCCGTCTACCTTTTTGCCCATTCTTTCAGCTTGGCCTTTTGCAAAGTTAAATGTAGAACCCAATTACAGTGACGGGACTATAAAGGAAACACCTTTGTGTCCACCAGCTGGCTAATTGCTTTATCAAGCAACGCAGTGGGTAAAAAGAAATGCGGATTACATCAACACAGGACATAGTATAATGGTTACATTGAAGACAAATTTTGGTGACATCAAATTGGAGCTTTTTGAAGATAAAGCGCCAAAGACAGTCGCTAATTTCCTTTCTTATGTAAATGACGGTTTTTTTGATAACACGATTTTTCATCGTGTGATTAACAACTTTATGATCCAAGGGGGTGGTTTTACCCCAGATATGGATCAGAAAGACACCAAAGCGCCTATCGAAAATGAAGCCGACAACGGCGTAGCTAACGAAGCTGGCACAATTGCAATGGCGCGTACCCAAGACCCACACTCTGCCACCGCCCAATTCTTCATCAACGTGAACAACAACGATTTTCTTAATCACTCTAGTAAAAGCGTTAATGGCTGGGGTTATTGTGCTTTCGGTAAAGTTGTTGAAGGCATGGATGTAGTGGAAAAAATCAAAGCGGTAAAAACAGGTAACAACGGCTATCACCAAGACGTGCCTGTAGAGCCTGTTATTATTGAATCTGCAACAGTTTCAGAATAATTCACAGCGCTTGCGTTTAATTATCCATTGAGCCACATCGCAAGGTGTGGCTTGTTAACTTCTCGTGTAAGAACCCTATGTCATTTACCTACTTTATCGCCGATTTACATTTAAGTGCAGACCGCCCGGATATTACCGACTGTCTTATGCGTTTTTTAGATGAAGAAGCGATACACGCAGATGCATTGTATGTATTGGGCGATTTATTTGAAGTATGGATAGGTGACGACAACGTCACGCCCTTTAACACCGCCATTGCTAATGCGTTTAAAAAAGTGAGTGCACATTGTCCCGTTTATTTTATTCACGGAAACCGCGATTTTGCCATAAGAGAAAAATGGCTTAATAAAGCGGGAATGACGTTACTCAATGAACAAGAAGTAGTGGATTTATACGGCACGCCAACACTTCTTACCCACGGTGATGAACTTTGTACCCGAGACGTGGCATATCAAAAGTTTCGCAAAAAATCTCGCGGTTGGTGGTGGCCTCGTCTGATGCTGGCCTTGCCATTGTGGTACAGGCAACGGGTTGCAGATAATGGCAGAGCAGAGAGCAAAGCCAAACAGAAAAATTTAAAGCCTGAAATTATGGATGTTACACCTGAAGAAGTGATTAAGGTTATGCAAAAATGGGGTGTCCAGCGCATGATCCATGGTCACACTCACAGACCTGCAATTCACGCTTTTGAGGTAAACGGTAAACCGGCAACACGCATCGTACTGGGTGATTGGTATGACCAAGGCAGCGTATTGAAAGTTACCCCTTCAGAAGCTATGTTACAACATCACAATTTTTAGTATGAATATCTGACACTTAGATCAAATTCATTAAGATTTTTGTGACAATTTACCCTGCCTCGCTTTTTTGACATTCATACTTATAACGTATTGATACAACTAAATTATCTTTTATTAGACCAACAGAAAAACAAGCTCAATTTTACAGAAATGTGACATTTGTGACAATTTAGCCATATTTCTGTCAAAGAAATGTCACCCCAACCCCCTACGCTCCTTGTCGTTTTGTAGTTGAGACAACAAGGATAACACGCGCTCTCTGCTAGAAACCTACGTCTAGACATACCCATACCCGATTTTAATAAAAACCTGTAGGAAACAATTATGAACCGTAACTGGAAAGTGACATGCACCGCAGTTGCTTTTGCGGTATCCGCTGGGCTTCAAGCCTCAGTGTTACCGGAGCATCAAACCAATAGCGCCTGGTTTACTGACGCGCAAACAAAAATCACTCAGAAACTGGCAACAAACAATAAGTTTAAAGCCAAGAACGTTATTCTTTTTGTGGGTGACGGCATGGGTATTTCTACCCTGACATCAGCACGTATTCACAAAGGGCAACTTGCCGGTAACCCAGGTGAAGAAGGCTATTTAAGCTTTGAAACTTTCCCGCATACTGCCTTGGTCAAAACGTACAATGTCGATGCACAAACTCCCGACTCAGCAGGCACTATGACTGCGATGATGTCTGGCCTTAAAACAGATGTGGGTGTGATTGGTGTTGGTGAAGACATCGAGCGTGGCAACTGCTCAACGGTTCAGGGCAACGAGGTAATTACTGCCCTGGAGCTTGCTGAAATTAAAGGCCTGTCTACAGGGGTAGTATCAACAGCACGGATCACCCACGCTACACCTGCTGCCACTTACGCTAAATCTGCAGATCGCAACTGGGAAGATATCTCTGATATGCCAGAAGACGCGGTTAACGGTGGTTGTAAAGATATTGCCGACCAGTTAGTAAACTTTGAAAGCTATCTTGAAGGTCGCTACACAGGGGTAGATGTGGATGGCATTGAAGTGGTAATGGGTGGCGGTCGTCGTCATTTCTTACCCAAAGATGCAGCATTCAACAGCCCAGACGCTCAAAGTGATATAGAAGGTGATCGTACCGATTCTCGTGACTTGACTGCCGAATGGCAAGAAATGTATGAAAACGGTGTGTATGTATACGACCAAGTGGGTTTTGACGCTATTGATACAGAAGCCACTGAACGCGTATTTGGCTTGTTTAATGAATCGCATATGCAATACGAAGCTGACCGTGCCAATGACATCGCGGGTGAGCCTTCGGTAGCAGAAATGACACAAGCAGCCATCAACATTCTCGATAATAACGAAAATGGCTTCTTCCTTATGGTGGAATCTGGCCGGATTGACCATGCTCACCACGCGGGCAACGCTGCGGGGGCACTTACCGATACACTGGCTTTTGAAGAGGCAGTAATGACGGCGGTGGAAAATACCGATCCTTCTGAAACGCTTATTCTGGTCACGGCAGACCACGGTCACGTATTCACAATTGCCGGCTATCCAAAACGCGGTAACCCCATATTAGGGAAAGTGGTAAATGTGGGTTCACAAGAGCCTGCAACGGCAGCTGATGGCACACCCTATACCACCTTGGGTTACACCAATGGCTTGGGCTTTCGCAATTTAGGCGACGAAACTGACTCAGACGCAACCTATAACTTAGAAAACGCGGCAGGTCGCGTAGACCTAACCAACGTTGATACAACAACCCCTGGGTATCACCAAGAAGCACTTATTCCGCTAAGTTCAGAAACCCATTCGGGTGAAGACATTGCGTTACATGCTAAGGGACCGGGCAGTCAACTTGCGCAAGGTGTGGTAGAGCAAAATGTTGTTTTCCACTTGATTAATCAAGCGCTTGGTCTTGTGAACGAGTAAGTGGAGAAGAACAATGAACGTATTTAAATTAAGTGTAATTGCAGTAGCAGTAGCAGGTCTTTCAGGCTGTTTCTTAGAAGGTGATGACGGCAAAGATGGCGTAAATGGCCAAAATGGTGTGGACGGTTCTAACGGGCTGACAAGCCTTACGTTGCAAACCGAACTACCTGTTGGCGACTCAAATTGTCCAAATAGCGGCCTGCGTATCGACTCAGGCTTAGATGCAGATAGCGACGGTACCCTGGCAGAAGCGGAAATCACGTCAACAAGCTATGTGTGTGTTCCGGGTGTTAGCAGTGTTAGCAACAGTGAATTACTCACCAGTTTGAACAACGACTGGTTTGTCGCTGCCCAAACTGAAGTTGAGAACAACAAACAAGTTTGGATGAACGCCACCTCTGGCACAGCAGCATCATCAAACATCCAGGTTGCGTCTGTGAACTCTCAACAAGAATTAAACGCTATGGTTGAAAGCCTGCGTGGTACGGCGAAAAACGTCATTCTATTTGTTGGCGATGGCATGGGCGTATCCACGGTCACTGCAGCGCGTATTCTTGAAGGACAAATGAAAGGCTTAGCAGGTGAAGAAAATCAGTTGAGTTTTGATCGCTTCCCGTTTTCAGGTCTGTCAAAAACCTACAATGTAGACGCGCAGACACCGGATTCAGCGGGCACCATGACAGCCATGATGAGCGGCATTAAAACTGATGTGGGCGTTATTGGCGTAGACGAAGACATTGAACGCGGCGATTGCAGTACTGTTGCGGGTAATGAGTTAGTCACCGCACTTGAGCTTGCCGAGATTGCCGGTAAATCGACTGGTATCATCTCTACTGCGCGTATCACTCACGCCACCCCTGCTGCGACCTATGCAAAATCTGCAGATCGCAACTGGGAAGATATTTCAGATATGCCTGAAGCTGCTGTAACTGCCGGTTGCACCGATATTGCTGACCAGCTTGTCAACTTTGAAGCCAATCTGGAAGCTAACTTTGAGGGTCTTGATGTTGACGGCATCGAAGTGGTTATGGGTGGCGGTCGCCGACACTTTCTCCCTAAAGATGCCGCGTTCAATAGCCCTGATGCGGTGAGCTCAGTAGAAGGGGATCGCACAGATGGCCGTGACCTAACAGCTGAGTGGCAGGCAATGTACACCAATGGTGTCTACGTCTATGACCAAGCGGGCTTTGACGGAATCGATACAGAAACCACCGAGCGCGTATTTGCACTGTTCAATGAGTCGCATATGCAATACGCGGCAGATCGTGGCAATGATATCGCAGGCGAGCCTTCAATTGCGGACATGACAACCGCGGCTATCAATATTCTTGATAACAACGATGAAGGTTTTTTCCTAATGGTTGAGTCTGGTCGTATCGACCATGCCCACCACGCAGGCAACGCTTACGGTGCACTTCACGACACCATAGCGTTTGCCGATGCAATCGCTGCGGCAGACGCAATGACCAATGACGAAGATACATTGATCATCGTTACTGCCGACCACGGTCACGTGTTTACTATTGCGGGTTATCCTAAACGCGGTAACCCTATCCTAGGCAAAGTTGTCAACGTAGGCGCTGAAGACGCTGCTACTGCGTCAGACGGTACGCCATACACAACACTGGGTTACACCAATGGCTTGGGCTACAGAAACTTAGGCGATGTAACCGACTCAGATGCATCGTACCTTGCAGGCGCTGATGCTGGTCGTAAAGACATTACGGATGTCGATACTACGTCGCCAGGCTACCACCAAGAGGCGCTGATCCCATTAGGCTCTGAAACACACTCAGGTGAGGATGTGGGCATTTATGCCAAAGGCCCTGGTGCATTCTTGGTAAACGGTACAAATGAGCAAAGTGTTATTTTCCACGTGATGGATTTTGCCGGCGACTTTGTATCAAAAGCAGAGCAATCAATGAAGTAATCACACCAACACTGTGTGACTGTGGCGAATAAGTCGCTTTAAAGTAAGACCAAGGGGCAATAGCAATTGCCCCTTTTCCCTTGGAGAAACCGATGAAAGCACTTTCTGTATTACTGGCGCTTTTTACTATACAAATACTAGCTACGCCTGCGTTAGCCCAATTGTCCTGTGAGAGTGACATGACAAATCTAGTGGCCCATTATCAAATAGACGTTAAGCACGGAAATAATGCCACACGCGCTACCACCATGAATCTATGGCGCAACAGTAACAAAGTCGCCCATGAATACCCCGCGACACACATTACCGAGTCGTGGACACATGTGCGCAACAAACTGATTAAACCTACCCGCTTTTTCGACGCCCATGCTCGCGCAATTGAGTACCAGCCAGGCGAAACCATTCACGGTAAGCGTGAAAATGATTTCTCTTATCGGTATCAACTCATAAGCGATACCATGCTAGGTAACATGACGCTGATAGAAACCGAAGAAAAAGGCTGTAACACCATTCAATACTACTCGTTAAAACAGGGGCAAACTGCCTATTCACTGACGTGGTTACCTAATCAAAAATTAATCAAACAATTTTCTGTGCATAATGCCAATTCAAGCAGAACTTGGACGTTGCAAGAAGTCGATTACGAACGCAGTACATCTGATTTTTTCGCTAAAAGAGAAGCTTATCAAACGACCGACTATGCCGATATTGGTGACGATCACACCGATCCTTTTTTAACCAAAATGGTTAATCAGGGCTTTATTGAAGCAGGTGCGAGCGGTTACTACGACACCGATGGACATGCCATCGGCGAAGCACACACACACTAAATGTCCAAGTGCTAGACAGGGCCTACTAAAGTAAATTGGCGCGAGGCTGTATTCATATAGCCTCGCTAACACACACTGAAGCGATTCTATACTAGACCAAAGACCAACCACCTCCAAGCTGACTAAAATCTTTGACTGTGGTATAACAGAAAAAATGTTGCTCATCATGGACGGTGTAAATGACAGAACTCCTACTCTCCCCAGCTAATTTTTGGTTCAGCATTGCCCTGTGTGCAGTGTTCATCATATTTGTCTTAGAACTCATCAGTATGCAATTTGGTGTCAGCTTATTGGGGCTGGGAGACGACATTGGCGAAATAGACTCGCATAATGTCATTGGCTCTGAGTTCGCGTCGTGGTTGAATATTCACCGTGTCCCTTTTTTAATTTGGCTTGTTGTCCTCCTAACGTTCTTTAGCCTTACAGGGCTTGTTCTTAACGGTATCAGCTCTGTCCTTTTTACCACTGCCCTCCCCGGGATAGCGGCCATTCCAGTCGCATTCATTGTAAGTTTATTTGTAACATCAAAAATTGTATTGCTTGTTGCCCGTATTTTACCGTCTATTGAATCCAGTGCGGTCAGCACGGATGATTTTGTGGGTGCGGTCGCCGAAATAACCATCGGCCGCGCGTCCAGAGGCAACCCTGCCGAAGCAAAATTTATCGATAACTATTCCCAACCTCACTTTGTATTGGTTGAGCCTTTTGAAGAAGAAGAGCTTTTTGCCCAAGGTGAACGTGTCATCCTCGTTAAAAAAGACGAACATAGTTGGTTAGCCACCCGCTACCTATAAATTTAAAAGAGATAAAAGTATGGATACTATTCAAACCACTAGCTTGCCGTCAGTCCTCTTTATTGCCAGTGCCATTGTCATTGGTCTTATTGTTATAGGACTCATTTTTGCCAAACTGTACACCCGTGCGACCAAAGAAACAGCATTTGTAAGAACTGGCTTAGGCGGTGAAAAAGTCATAAAAGATGGGGGCGCACTCGTGCTGCCCGTGGTACACGAAATTATTCCCGTTAATATGAATACCCTGCGCATTGAAGTGGAAAAAATTCAAAAAGATGCGCTGATTACCAAAGACAGAATGCGTGTGGATGTCAAAGCTGACTTTTACCTAAGGGTTGCGCCAAACGCCAATGGCATTTCCATGGCCGCTCAAACTCTTGGTACGCGTACTACCCGTGCAGAGGAAGTCAAAAAGTTGATGGAATCAAAGTTTGTTGACGTTCTTCGTGCCGTAGCGGCAGAAATGACGATGACAGAGATGCACGAACAACGAGCCGACTTTGTACAAAAAGTGCAGCAGAGTGTCGCTAATGATCTTGAAAAGAACGGACTTGAATTAGAGTCGGTGAGTTTAACGGGCTTTGACCAAACTGACCTTCAATTCTTTAACGAGAATAACGCTTTCGACGCCGAAGGTCGTGCGCGTCTAGCCAAAATCATTGAAGAAAAACGCAAAGAAACTAACGATATTCAGCAAGAAAACCGCATTTTGATAGAACAGCGTAATCTGGCTGCGGAAAAACAATCGCTTGAAGTTAAACGTGACGAAGAAGAAGCGCGCCTGACACAAGAACAGGTGCTGGCATTTAAACGTCAGGAACAAAAAGCGGAAATTGCTAAACAGCGTGAAATGAAAGAGCGTGAAGAGCGCGAAGCAGAAATTGCCAAAAACCGGGCTATTGAAGCGGCTGAGATTGAAAAGTCCCGTGAAATTGAAACACAAGAAATTGCAAAACGTCAGGCCCTTGAGCAAGCGCGTATTCGCCAGCAGCAAGAAGTTGAAGTGTCTGAGCAGATGAAACAAATTGCCGTAGCGATTAAGTCGGAAGAAGAGTCTGCAGCACGGGCCAAAGCCGCTGATGCAGAAAAGCAGAAAGTAGAAAAAGAAGAAGCGGTTAAAACCGCTCGCTCGGTAGCAGAAGCAGAGCGTAGAAAGCAAATAGAAGTTATCGATGCACGCAAAGAAGCGGAGCGTGAAGCGGTAGGTATTACAGTAGAAGCACAAGCCAAAAAAGAAGCTGCCGAAAACACGGCAGAAGCGATTTTGACAGAAGCCAAAGCCAGTGCAGATGCTAAAATGTTGCAAGCCCAAGCTGATGAAAAAGTATTGGCTGTTGAAGCGCAAGGTAAACAGGCGCTGTACGAAGCAGAAAATACCCTTAAGAACGAGCAAATTGAGCTACAAAAAGCATTGGCCATGCTTAAGATTTTGCCTGAGCTTGTGGCCCAGGCCGTTAAGCCTATCGAAAACATTGAAGGCATTAAAATTCTGCAAGGTTATGGCACGGGTAGCGCAACCAATGGTGAACATAGCGTAGCAAGCGCTGGTACAGGCCTAGCTGATCAGGTTACGCAAGCCGCGCTTAACTACCGCGCGAATGCGCCACTTGTTGATACAATGCTGCGAGAAGTTGGCTTAGTGGATGCCGAAAATGGCACATTGGAAGACTTGGTCACCGGCAAAAGTGACATAATAACGCGCACCACCAAAGTGACTGCGAAGCCTGTTAGCACAGAGCCGGCCCACTTAAATGGCAGTCCGTCAAATGACGAAGCGCCCGCTGAATAGTTGACATAGCTTTTCAACAAAGCTTTTCAAATTAGCTATTTGGCACTGTCCACACTGTTCAGTCCCCCCAAAAAGCCCCTTTTATAGGGGCTTTCTTATTTGGCCAATGCAATCCAATTTCTTTCACATTCATTTCACGTCATGTTGCATAAAGTGGGGTTGTACTTTTAAAGGAGACACTTTATGCAACGTTTATCTACCCAAATTTTTGCGGTTATTTTCTTGATTGCTGCAGTCATGTCGGCACATGCATCACAACGTGACACCGATACTCGTATACTGATGGTTGTCAGTGGCTACGGGCAAGCACAGGGCAAAGAAAAGCCCGGCTTTGAGTTTGACGAGTTTGCCAAGGCCTTCTTGATGTTTAAAGCCAATGGTATTGCAGTGGACGTGGCCAGCCCAAAAGGAGGGGCTGTGGAAGCCGACGAATACGACCCAAACAAAGCATTCAATACTGAAGTATTGGCTGATAAGTCGATTATGAGCAAACTCAACAATACACTTGTTTTACGTGACTTAAGCGCTGAGCACTACGCCGGCGTTTTTGTTGTGGGTGGCAAGGGCGCAATGTTCGATCTCCCCTACGACGAAGCGCTGCAGCAACTCATTGCGAGTATCTACGAAAACCAGGGCGTAGTAGCCGCAGTTTGTCACGGTCCCGCTGCACTGGTAAATGTAAAACTGTCTAACGGTGAATATCTGGTTGCAGGCAAAAATGTGAATGGGTTTACCAACAATGAAGAACAGCTGTTCGGTAAAACGTGGGCCAAACAATTCGATTTCATGCTTGAAGATAAACTTATTGCGATTGGCGGAAAATTTCAATCTTCAGACATTATGCTTGAACATGTTGCCGTTGATGGTAATTTGGTCACCGGACAAAACCCTTCATCTACTGTAGGTGTGGCTCGCGCGATGCTTGAAGCACTCGACATCCCAGTTAAGCCAATTAAGACTTACAATGACGATCGCACCCTCGCTCAGATAGCCGCTTTTCTTGATGGTGACGAACTTGCGCTACACCCTATATCGGCGTCCCCCGAAACACATCATATTGCACTGGCCGGCATGTACGGTTATTACTATCTAAAGCTTGCCTCTACCGAGCACAAGCAACAACAAGCTCTGGCATTAATGTTACTGGCACAAAAGACAATTAATAATCCAACGCTGGATGTTGAAATAGCTAAAACTCAACATCAACTGGGTGATACTATGGCAAGTCAGCAAACGTTAGCTCGTACGCTTCAGCAGCATCCAGATTTTGAGCCAGCACAGAAATTGTTGGCAACAATTACGCAATAAGGAAAGGCCGGATGACAACGCCTAAAGGGTTGCACATACTGATAATCGAAGACGAAGTCAGTATTGCAAAGAACATTGCACAATATATGGAACATAAAGGGCATATTCTTGATTTTGCCGAGCGTGGCGATCAAGGGCTCGATTTAGCGCTCAATGCCTATTATGACGTTGTCATCCTTGATTTAAACCTTCCTACTATGGATGGGCTCAACGTGTGCCAGGCTATTCGTGAAAAGGCCGAACGCCATATTCCCATTCTCATGCTTACTGCACGTGACAGTATTGATGACAAAGTGTCTGGGTTTCACGTTGGAACTGACGACTATTTAACTAAGCCTTTCTCGCTAAAGGAACTTGAAGTACGCTGTATTGCGTTGTCAAAGCGCCACTTATTACAAACCACGGATAAGATTGAACTTGGGCCGCTAACCATCGACCGTAAAGGTAAAACCGCAAGCCGCGAAGGGCAGTCCTTGTCGTTAAGTTCAATGGGATTTAAGATCTTAAAAATTTTAGCGGAAGCCCACCCCCAAGTGGTCAGTCGTACTCAGTTGACACAGCAGTTGTGGGGCGATACGCCTACCGAATCTGATGCGTTGCGCTCTCATATCTATCAGTTGCGTAATGTCGTCGATAAGCCCTTTGCCACGCCCCTGATAAAAACCGTTTTTGGTGCAGGGTTTGCCTTGGCCACCGACAAAGACAAAGACATTGATAAACGGTGATCATGAAACACCCTAACGGCAAATTTCACAGCTTAAGCCGCCGTATCATTTGGCGTTTTTGCTTATTCACACTGGTCATTTCATCAGTTTACGGTCTTATTACACTGTCATTGATGTACAACATAGAGGACAGTTTCATTGAACGCGGCGTCGCGCAAGAAGCCGAATACCTTAAGGCGCAATTTAACTCTACAGGCCGCTGGCCTTCGCCAAGGGCAACTGATATGCAACTGGTATTTTCAGATAGCGAACTGCCAGAAGATATTAAAGCGCTTGCGATTGAAGAGCCCTACAGGAAAGAATTCTTCGGCCCTAATGGGCTTCATTACCATTTGTACCGCTTCAGTGACTACCCCGAAACCTATCTTGTTGCCGAAGTAAGCGAACAATTACTTGTGCGCCCTATACGTGGTGGAGTGATTCAATTTCTCGTAATTAGCACAGCGACGGTAACGGTGCTAGCCTGTTTTATCGCGTGGCTAATTGGGCGTCGCACCACACGTCCACTCAATGAACTCGCAAGCGCAGTAGATGGGGTAGATATAACCACATTGTCAAAGGAGTTCGCACAACAACGTTTTTCCTACTCCAATGTAAACCACTCCCCTAATAACGAGGTGGATATATTGGCCCGTGCTTTTGACAGAACACTGAAGCGCATAGCATTAGCGATGGAGCGTGAACAAAGCTTTACGCGAGATGTAAGCCACGAGTTAAGGACACTACTCGCCGTGATCAAAAATGCGGTAGAAGTTGCCCAGCTTAACGCCAATAGTGATCAACGTGTTCTTGAGCGCATTGCGAATGCCGCTGAGCAAATGGAAAAAACAGTAGAAACCTTGCTTATGCTAGCCCGTGAAGAGCACACCCCATCGCGCAGTACTCCCGTACCTTTGATGCCAATTTTAGAACAAGCTGTGCTAGACAACCGCTTATTACTTGATGGAAAGCCGGTTGAAGTAGAAATCGATGACAGTTGTAATACTCAGGTTTTGGCAGAGCCTAACGTACTAAAAGTTATTCTGGATAATATTGTGAGTAATGCATTTAAATACACCTTACAAGGTTGCGTGTCATTTACGGTGCAAAACGGTACACTTCACCTCAAAGACACCGGTCCAGGCCTTCAAGAAGACATCGCAAATTCAGTAACCCAACGTGGCGTTAAAGGCGAACAAAGCACTGGACTGGGTTTTGGCTTATCAATAGTAAAGCGGCTTTGTGAGCATCAAGGCCTTGCCCTAACCGTTCTAAGCCCCTCTGATGACGCTGGTACCGAGATTACTTTACGTCTTCATTGATTCGTGTAAGTGAATCTTAAGTACTGCCCATTTTAAACATTTTCATTTGTTTAAGTCACATTGCTCTTTTCAATAGGATTTAGCGTACTGACGCACATGTGAAACCCGTGCGAAATACCGCTATACGCGACATTTTTTACAACTATTTGAATAGCCCAACTGCACTGGTTAGAATTTATCGTGAAATAACAATAAAACGACATAAATGGCATGACTGACAATACCACCCAAGAAGGACAGATTCTCTCGCCCGAACCAGAGAAGCCACAGCTCGATGATTGCTGTGGAGGGGGTTCATGTTGTCCGTGCGTCTGGGATGTGTACTACGAAAAACGTGCTAAGTGGCGAGAAGCAAAGAAAGTACTGGAAGCACACCAGAAAACACCACTGGAAAATGCTCAAGCGCCGCCGATGAAAGATTAACTTACCCAATATTTTCAGTGCCTTTTGTGGTTATCGCACTTTCGCTGTTAGTCCATCCTCTTCAACACGTTGCTGTAACCATTCAATAAATACACTTAGCCGCTTAGGCATATGTCGCCTTGATATATAAAGCAAGTTTACAGGCATGGGTTTGGCCTGAAACTGTGGCAATACGCTAATTAAACCAGCTTCATCGAGTTCTCGTTGTTTCTTCATCATCGGAATTTGCGCAATTCCCAAACCGTTGATGCACGCCCTATAGTAGGCCTCGGTACTATTTACGCTAATCACGCTTGGCATAATCACTGATTTCACCTCATTACCACTAAAGTATTCAAATTCTCCTTCCGTTTGACTTAAGGCATGGGAGTACTCGATTAAGCTGTGATCTGTTAGATCGTCAAGTGACTGAGGAACCCCATATTGACGCGCGTATGATGTACTGACACAGTTGTACATTGCATAAGTAAAGAGCGGCTTAGCAATAAGACTACTGTCATGTAAATCGCCAACGCGAATTACGCAATCAAACCCTTCTTTTACTAAATTAACTTGATGGTCCACACTACTTACCTTTAATTTAATATGAGGATAGGCCGAAATGAACTCATGGAGTCTGGGCAACAGAAAGTAAGTAGCAAATCGGCTTGGCATATCTATGCGAAGCTCGCCTGCAATCAGTGACGGGTCGGAAATAAACTGGCTTTCTAACGCTTCCCAATCAGCAAGCAATGCCTGACACTGGGGTAAAAAGGTCTCTCCATCTACTGTTAACCTTACACTACGCGTGCTTCTGTGCAACAGGCGTGTACCCAACTGTGACTCTAACTGCGATATAGATTGAGAAACACTCGACTTAGGAACACCTAATACCTGTGCTGCGCCACTAAAACTTCCCAGCCTCGCGGTCTCTTTGAATCGCATCAACATATCAAACCGATCCACTCTTGCTCCCTCGCCCCACATTGTTCACTTTTAATGAACAATGTTATCGCCAAAAGGCCATTTTTCAAACAACCAAAACGCCTTACCATGCATTTACTTTCACAACACAGTAAGGGTTAGATCATGGCAATTACACTTATCACCGGTGGTAGCAGAGGATTGGGCAAAGCAGGCGCCTTGGCATTAGCCAAAGCGGGGCACGACGTCATTATTACTTACAACAGCAATGTAGAGGCAGCCAATTCCGTTGTGTCCCAAATAAGACAGCTGGGTCGCAAGGGGTGGGCATTGCAACTTGATACCAGTGATATAGGGTCATTTAGCACATTTTACGACGCATTAAAGAAAGTGCTTAATGAAGAATTTAGCAGTGATACTTTTCACTACTTACTCAATAATGCAGGTGTCGGAACACATACTCCATTTGCGCAAACAACGCCGCAAGAACTTGACATGCTGCTTAACATGCATGTCAAAGGGCCTTACTTTTTGACTCAACAACTCCTTGGTCTACTTGAAGATGGCGGCGCTGTGCTAAATGTATCGTCAGGCTTAACCCGTTTTTGCTTGCCAGGTTATAGCGCATACGCCATGGCAAAAGGCGCTGTTGAAGTAATGAGTCGATACCAAGCCTACGAACTTGGCGTGCGAAAGATAAGAGTTAACACACTCGCCCCTGGTGCGATTGAAACCGACTTCGGTGAAGGACTTGTTAGGGATAATGCGGCGGTAAATAGCGCTATAACAGAGCGAACTGCGCTGGGAAGAGTTGGCCTTCCTGACGATATTGGCGATGTTATCGCACTGCTATTATCTGACAAAAGTTATTGGATAAATGGTCAACGCATTGAAGCCTCTGGGGGCATGAACCTTTAATTGATAGCCTACATACAATACGAAAAGGTTCAAACGCTAGCTGTCCAATAGACAGCTAGCGTTGTTCTATATGCTCTACACAAGGTAATTGCTGTGATTACGAGGCTCAAAAACCCTCTAATACCAGTTTACCAATGGCACTGCCCTCTTCCAGAATTTGGTGAGCTTCAATCAAGTTAGCCGCATTTATCTTACCTAAGTGTTTACCCACCGTAGTCTTCACTTTCCCCTCATCAATTAAACGTGCCACATGATTCAATAAGTGACTTTGTTCAACCATATCGTCAGTTTCGAACATCGAGCGCGTGAACATAAACTCCCAGTGCAATGACAAACTTTTCTGTTTCAGCTTGCTGACATCGAGTGTTTCTGGATCGTCAATCAGTGCCAGTTTTCCTTTTGGCTTCAGCACTTCGACAAAGGCATCGATATAGCATGCGGTGTGATTCAAACTGGCTACGTGAGTGACTTGCCCTACCCCAAGCGCCTTAATTTGCTCAGCCAGTGGTTGGCTATGATCCACCACATAGTCAGCACCTAATGAACTCACCCATGATTTTGTACTTTCCCGAGAGGCTGTGGCTATCACTGTTGCCCCTGTTAGGGTTTTCAAAAGCTGTAACATTATTGAACCGACGCCACCTGCAGCACCTACGACCAATACCACTTCATCACTTTTGTCGGTTTGCTGTTTCAAAGCAAGATGGTCAAACAACAACTCGTACGCGGTAATAGTCGTAAGGGGTAACGCCGCGGCTTCGCTATCTGTAAGCGTTTTGGGAGCAAACCCCACAATGCGTTCATCCACTAATTGGTACTGAGCATTTGCCCCTTGACGCGTGAGATCACCCGCGTAATACACTCTATCACCTACTGCAAACTCAGTCACATCGGCACCAATTTCAACCACTTCACCCACAGCATCCCAGCCTAAAATTTTGGGCTCGCCGCCTTCAGGGTTGACTCGATGCCGAATTTTATAGTCGACAGGATTAACTGCAATCGCATTCACTTTGACCAGTAAATCCCGCCCAGACGCGCTTGGCTTCTCTACGTCTATGTCCATCAGCGCATTAGGTTCGGTAATGGGTAACGAATGGGTATATCCAACCGCTTTCATTTCATGATTCTCCTACATGGCATGAAGACCTTCATACCTTTTGAATACTCTGGGATTAACGTCAATGTGATAGCGGCTTTTGCCGCTATCTACAAACGCACTACTTACGTCGGTACATCGCGGGCTCACCTTTATCCGGTGTGCTATTTTTAATAAAGTCTCTTAAGTCCTGATTAGACTGCTGTAGATCGTCTCGACGCAGGTACATCATATGACCGCTGCGGTAACCTTTGAAGCTAAGGCGGTCTTTCATATTGCCGCTTTGATCAAGCTGCCACATGGTATATTTTGCATCGAAATAGTTTGTCGCGCCGTCGTAATACCCTGCTTGGATCATAACGTTCAAATACGGGTTTTGTGCCATGGCGAGGCGAAGGTTCTCGCCTGTTTTATTGTCACTTCTATCCCACGGGTGCACATTACCAAACATATTGTACTTGGTGTCAGTTTTGTAATTTAACTCTTCACGCAAGTAGTAGTTAATAGCAGGGGTGAACGAATGCAACCAAGAGGTTAGCTCTGCCCAATAATCAGGGCGGTCGCCACTTTGCTTAGCATCAATACCCAAGTACCGGCTGTCTAATCGTCCCAATGTTTTAGCTTCATCTCTTAAAAGGGCTTTCCAGAAGTATGCCGTACTCACGTCAAGGTTATTTTGTGCAATTGCCTCTTCTGACAGTCCTGAATAACGAGCCATCGTCGCCAATACGCGGCGTTTTTCTTCTGCGCCAATAAAACCGCCTTTTGCCAGCGCAGGGATCAATTGATTGATGGTAAAGTCTTCTACTTCTGGTAATAACTCAGTTAAATCCTTACTTTGCAATTCTTTGTCTAACTTGTTGTGATACCACGCTGTAGCCGCAAAGTAAGGCAGGCGATTAGCCGCCTTTACCGGACCATTGCGCTCAATACCGATATCGGTAGGTGACACCAGCACAACACCGTTTAAATACATCCACTGACGGTTTTGCAATTCAAGTGCTAAACCCGAAACACGCGTCGTACCGTAGCTTTCCCCGATCAAATATTTAGGTGAACGCCAGCGGTTGTGACGGGTGACGAAGGTGTTAACCCAATCCGCCAGATAACTGATGTCTGCGTTCACACCGAAAAACATCTTTTGCTGCTCATCTTTTGATGGCAACTTGCCTTCTTCATTTTCCAGAATACGGCTGTAACCTGTATTGACGGGGTTTACAAACACGATATCAGCCACGTCTAAAATAGAATATGGGTTGGTTTGTACGCCGTAGGGCTGTACCGGATAACCTTCTTCGTCAATATTTAAAATACGTGGGCCGGTATACGCAACATGCATCCACACAGATGCTGAGCCGGGCCCCCCGTTAAAGGAAATTATTAACGGACGGGCCGTGTTGTCTTCAATATCAGTGCGTTGGTAATAGGTATAAAACAAGGTTGCTACTGCATCATCTTTGCTATTCCATACCGGTTGCGTACCTGTGGTAGCACTATACTTCACACGATTACCTAAAATTTTGGTTTCATGTTGAGTTACCACATGGCTGTCGATATCCAAACTGCGTTTGTGTGTTTCTTCTGTTGCCTGCACAGTAAAAGCCAACAGGGCCAGCAAAGCGAGCCATGTAGCCTTGCCTTTAACAGTTACATTTGTTGTGTTCATAGTGATGTCTTTTTAGTTGTTGTAGAGCGTGTTTATCTAGGGCGGTTTGACCTTGTTGTACATTAAAGGTTAACACGTCCTAACGAAAGTGAACGCCAATTAGTTATCTGTTTCACTATACCGCGCCTGACTATTTCACTTTAGTTTGCTCGACAGAATAACCAATATTTTCGATGGTTGTCAGTGCTGTTTGATAGTGCCTGTGGATCTTTGGTGTACAAGTTTAGGTTTAAATAAACGCCTTTTATTCGCGAAACAAACCAGCAGAACCAATGCTCAAATAGCTAGGCTAAGTTAAAGTGCGGTGTTTTCGGGCCCATGCTTATTCACATACCCTTGAAGCTCGGGGAAAAATCGCAGAAAGTGAATTTCGAGTTGTGCGTGGTGCTTTGCAATGTCATCGACGATGTAATGAAAGGTGTTTTTAAAGCGGATACGCTTTGCCACATTGGTAATGGCATCTGTTATACCCTGTTCTTTTGCATATTCAGCAAACCAGTGATGTGAAATCATATGCCCCACCCTTTGTTGCATCAGTGGAGGCATTAAGTGCATGCGCTGCTGTAAACGGGCATAACTGTCATGGCAAAAGCGCTCAAAGGACAACCCGGAAAATCGATGCCAATGTTTTATCAGTAAATGATCAAAGTACATATCAAGGGCAACTGGGGCAAAGCGCCGACGCGTCTTATGAAAATAAGACTTAGCTTCCATCACCTCCTGATGAGTATCAGTGAACTTATCGACCACCTGATGATTGTGCAGCCCTCGGCGCACCGCAAGATCAAAATCCCTGACCTGAACACCCTTTCTAAAATCCCCTAACAAATTGCCAAAGTAAGAATCTGCATTGGGTTGGGCGAGTAAAAGATGTGCCAAATAATTCATATACACTAATACGGTTTTTAGTTGTAAGGCTTGTGCTCAATCAGTTAGTATTGCCGCCGCGTTTGTCACTCACTGAATACGTTTTGACGCAGCGCTCAAAACAGTCAAGCGACCTCAGCAGTAACACAGCATCGTTTCACGAGTATATAGCAATAATCAGGTAAGTAGCATCATGTCCCTAATTTCCTCTACAGAAGCATCTTCTCTCCTTGCCCCGGTGAATGCGTTTCTACATTGTCAGACGCCAGATGCCTGGCTTGAAGAAGCAAAGAAAGAAGAAAACTTACGGGTCCTACTGACCGACCATCTGATTTGTGAGTTAAAAGCGGCACAATCTGCCATGTATTTGCTTCGTCGCTATGTTGCCGATGAGAAAACCAGTGAGGTATTGCTTGGATGGTTAAAGCCCTATGAAGACTTTACCTACCGTCACGAAGGTGACTGGCAATCGCTCAATACCAAGCACCTGTCTAAAAGTGTATTCGATGTTCAGGGACTAGACCCCTTTAAGAAAGACATGCTCGATAAAATGGTGATGCTGATAAAAGAAGAATTACATCACTTCTATCAGGTACTGGAAATCATGCACGAATTGGGCTTTGAATATAAGTCGGTCACATCGAGCCGCTATGCCAATGGCCTCTTGCGTCATGTGCGTACTTACGAGCCGGAAAAGTTGGTCGACAAACTGATTTGTGGTGCTTATATTGAAGCGCGCTCCTGTGAGCGATTTGCCAAGCTCGCGCCTTTTGTATCAGAAGAACTCAGCAAATTCTATATTTCATTACTGCGCTCAGAAGCCCGACATTTTGAAGATTATCTGGAATTGGCTAACGCTATTTCACCTACCGACATTCAATCTCGGGTTAAGCATTTCGGCGAAGTAGAAAAGCAACTCATCGAAGAAAGCGACGATACGTTCCGTTTTCATTCAGGCAGCCCCACTGAACACAAATAACTTTCACCTTGGCCTGACGGACAGCTGACTCAGGCCATTTCTACTCTTAATAGCGATCCCTCCTCTCCACTATAGCGGCCCACAGAGCAATGAAAAAACTGCTCAATAATTGCACCGAATGTTATTGACGGCTTAGATTAATTACTGCACACTCAAATTTGTAAACATATTGTTAATGGCAGTTATGTGGTGCGTCTTTACTAAGGTAAAACGTTATTGAAAGCTTGTTCATTGCTTATCCATTAAGCAAATCAGCTTTTCGTTTGTAAGTTCTCTGCCTAACGACAATATTTCTATTTAAATAAGAATAACATTGGTTGTATAAGGCAGGATTTTTATGATTTTAAATCATCTTATTGGTATTTATACTCATCCCAAGGAAGAGTGGCAAACCATTGATGTTAAGCATGAAACTTATTTTTACGCGCTAACCCATATTGCATTTATTGCCCTCATCCCCTCATTAGTCGCTTATTATTCCAGTGCGCATACCGGGTGGAGTATCGGCGCTGGCGATGTCATACGCCTTAGCGAAAACAGCGCTATTATGATGGGTGTAGGCATGTACTTTGGGTTAGTGGCAGGAGTGATTGCCTTGGCTATACTCATCCATGAATTAGCCAAAGCGTTTGATATCTCACCGACGTATACCCAATCACTTGAGCTTGCAGCCTATACTGCAACTCCCCTATTTATGGTGGGATTTGCAGGGCTCTATCCTGAACTGTGGGTAGTCATGACTGCGCTACTCGTCGGTATTAGCTACTCGGTGTACTTACTCTATTCAGGGGTACCCATTTTAATGCATATGCCTGAAGACAAAGGGTTTATTTACTCCAGTTCAGTGGTGACCTGTGGCTTAGTCCTATTGGTCATTTTAATGACAGGGTCTGTACTGCTGTGGGGGTTATTCGGTGGGCCGGTATTTGTTCACTAACGCAATCTTTGCGTAGCATTAGTATCACCTATGAAAAAGCCGCTATAAAAGCGGCTTTTTCTTCATCATTACATCATGGTCGCCATTCAAAAAATGGCAGAACTGCTTATTCGTCAGCAGCCCCAATGTTATGTACATCTAAGTTACTGAGTTCGGCTTGCACCACAGGTGCCTGTCGCGATTTTTCACCTCGAGACATATCGATGCGCTCTAAATATTCCTGATCGATATCTGCGGTGATGTAGTTGCCATCAAACACCGAGGTTTCGAAGCGCTGTATAGCGGTATTTTCTTCCCGTACGGCTTCGACTAAATCTGAAATATCCTGGAAAATCAAACCATCAGCTTGAATAAGCTCTGCAATTTGATCAATTTCTCGTCCATAAGCAATTAATTCGTTGGCAGATGGCATGTCGATACCATACACGTTGGGGAAGCGAATTTCTGGTGCAGCAGAAGCAAAATAGACCTTTTTAGCCCCTGATTCACGTGCCATTTCAATAATCTGACCCGATGTTGTACCCCTCACAATAGAGTCATCCACCAACAGTACACTCTTGCCTTTAAACTCTGAAGAAATAGCATTGAGTTTACGTCTGACTGATTTTTTACGCATGGTCTGGCCAGGCATAATAAAGGTGCGCCCGATATAACGGTTTTTTACAAAGCCTTGGCGATAAGGCAAATCGAGGGTGTTGGCAATTTGTAATGCCACATCCATAGACGTTTCCGGGATTGGGATCACTACATCGATATCTAAGTCAGCCCATTCCCGCTTGATTTTTTCACCCAATTTACGGCCCATATTGACCCGTGAGGCATACACTGAAATGCCATCAATAAAGCTATCTGGTCGAGCAAAATAAACGAATTCGAAAATACAAGGCGAAGTAATTGGGTTATCTGCACACTGGCGCGTGTGAAGCTGGCCATCTTCAGTGATAAACACGGCCTCCCCCGGTGCTACATCACGTACAAACTGAAAGCCCACAGCGTCAATTGCCACACTTTCCGATGCCACCATCCACTCTTCACCCAGTTCAGACATGCGTTTACCCAAAGCTAATGGGCGAATACCGTGAGGGTCTCTAAAGGCTACAATACCTTGACCAATAATGGCTGCTACCACCGCATAAGCACCACGGATCTTCTTGTGAACTTTAGTCACGACTTCAAAAATGTGTTCCGCACTGACGCTTAAACCCGCTACCTGTTGAAGTTCGTGAGCAAGAATATTAAGTAAAAGCTCTGAATCTGAGGTGGTATTAATATGACGACGAGCAATGCGGAAGACTTCTTCCTCTAGCTCGTGGGCATTTGTCAGGTTGCCGTTGTGGGCAAAAGCAATACCAAATGGAGAGTTAACGTAAAATGGCTGTGCTTCCGCCGAACTTGACGTACCCGCCGTGGGGTAGCGCACATGGCCAATTCCCATATTGCCCGTTAATCGTTTCATGTGACGTGTATGGAAAACATCTCGAACCAAGCCATTTGCTTTACGCAAATTAAACATATTCTGGTCGATAGTCATTATGCCTGCAGCATCCTGTCCACGGTGTTGAATCACCGTCAGACCGTCGTACAGTGACTGAGCTACGGGCGTTTTACCAACTATTCCGACAATACCACACATGTGCGTTACCTATTTCAAGCGGGATTTAAGAAACTGGAGGAGTCTTTCACATAAGTGAAAAACCACTCGATAATGACACCAAACTCTGGAATGAGTACCGACGCTTGCCACCACGTTGCAGAGGCCGCACTGGTAAAGGTGTCCATAAAAAAGAGTAATGCGCTTACAATCAACACACCACGAAGTGCACCGAATACGATACCAAGCGCGCGATCAGTGCCCGATAACCCGGTTACCTGCACCAATTGACTAATTGCAAAATTAACCATGCCGCCAAGTATAAGCGTTGTGACAAATAACGCCGCAATAGCTGCGCCGTTTTTTAAATAGGGGTCGTCAATGGCTGTAAAATAAACGGCAAGATCGGCGTAGAAATTACTTGAAATGAAGAGTGCAGCAAACCACACCACTAAAGAAATGGCTTCTTTAACAAACCCTCTGATGAGGCTTATTAAGGTAGATACCGCTATGATACCCAGTATGGAAAAGTCTACCCAGTTCATCGTCTCTTTGTTGCGTTAGTGCTGCTTAATAATTTAAAGCAACGAGCCTTTGGCGAGATGGCGCGCATTCTAACAGAAGCTAGAAATATTACTAGTGTGTAATCCCCATCAAATAAAGTAAAAGACCCTGACGAAATAAAGTGAATACCTCCAGCCCTTATTCCACCTTAAATTCTGTTACTTTGCCCTTCAGGCCCGTTAATTCTTTTAAATGGGGTAACGCTGATACTAGCTTCTTTTTGTCCAGATCAGGGCCAACAAACACTTTATTCAAAGGGCCTGAGCTCGTTTGAATTTTGCGGCTAAACGCTCGGTAGCCGGCTTTTTCTAACTTAGTGAGAAGTGCTCTCACATTTTTCTCGTGTCTGAAGCTACCTAACTGAATCACCCACCCTGCATCGTCATCAGCAATATCGCTTTTGCTTTCTATTACGGTCTGGCTAGCCAAGTCATCTTGTTCAACACGATCCACCGAATGAGAGACTGTGTTAGCGTTTGACTCACTGTTTTCGGTCTGCGTCACTTGCGGCTCATCATCAAGTGCCACTGCCTCTTCCAGTGCTAATTCTGGCGTTGCCGCTTTCGCAACTCGTTCACTGGGGAAAGGTTCAGGTTCAACAATAGGCTTTTGGGGCGGGTTGCTCGGCACAGAGACAAAAGGCTCTCTATTGATTTCCTTTTTACCATCGAGAAAGTCCGGTAAGAAAATAACGGCTAGCGCCACAATAATGATAGTGCCAACCAGTCTATTCTTTAATGCCGATGTCACTGTGCTCTCCTGCTAGTATGCCTGTATTGACGTAATCGTGAGTTTAACAGTCTTTGTGGGCTAACACTTCTGCTACGGTGACAAAAGATCCAAATACTAAAATGAGCTCATCTTTCTGATACTCTGCAAGCGCGGAATGATATGCCGACGAAACACTGTCATAAGTGGCTATATTCTCTATGCTTGTGCCTGCATTAACAAGTGCATTTTCAAGTACTTCTGCGTCACACCCTCGCGGACCTGACGTTGGGGCGACATACCACCTTGCGTTTAGTGCACTTAATGGGCTCAATGTTTGGGCAATTGATTTGTCTTTGAGCATCCCTACCACAATACGCATATTGGACACGTCGTAACGATTTAACCACGACAGCATGGCTGAGGTTGCCTGAGGGTTGTGCGCTACGTCAACCACGACCAAAGGCGAATGACTGATAGTTTGCTGGCGGCCGGGCATTGTTGTGTTGTCAATAATGCCTGTTAACACCTGCTCTTCGGGCAATAAGTCGAGAAATTCCAGTGCAGCTAAGGCAGTACTGGCATTCTGTAAAGGTATTTTGGGATAAGGTAAATGCTTGAACGAGTGGCTTTGGCCATTCCACGTCCATTCCTGATGATCCTGCGCTACTGTCGAATCAAAATCCTGCGTAGCCCATCTCACCTGAGCGGATAACTCATCGGCGACGTCATACAGCGATGACGGAGGAAATAACTCCCCTACTACAGCCTTGCCATGCTTACGCATAATGCCGGCCTTTTCCCGTGCAATTTTTTCTCGGGTGTTGCCCAGCCAGTCTTGGTGGTCTAAATCGATGGTAGTGATAATGGCTAAATCAGGGTCAATGATGTTAGTTGCGTCAAGACGCCCACCTAAACCAACCTCTAGAATGGCTACATCGACCTTCCAGGTCTGCATCATCTTCATCGCCGCCAAGGTGCCAAATTCAAAGTATGTAAGGGTAGTGTCACCTCGAGCCTTCTCGACAAACTCAAATGCGTCGATAAATGTCTGTTCAGACGCGAGTTCACCGTTGTGTCGCACCCGTTCTCGATAGTCGGTAAGGTGCGGCGAGCTGTATACGGCAACGTCTTTATTTTGAGCAATAAGGGCTTGCTCAAGTAATCGACATGTAGTGCCTTTACCATTGGTTCCTGCAACGGTAATCACAAGTTGATTATCGAGATCCAGTGCCATCGCCTCGGCTACAGCTTTCACTCTGTCTAGGCCCATATCAATGGTACTAGGGTGGATTGACTCCAGGTAAGACAACCATTGGCTCAGATTTTTCGATGAAGGGACACTTGCTGAGCCAATGTTGGAATGATTTTGTTTATTCACTAATTTTTGTTATGCAACTTAACTAACAGGCTGTGTAATCTATCACGCATATCTCTGCGGTCAACAATCATGTCTATTGCGCCTTTTTCTACTAAGAACTCGCTGCGTTGAAACCCTTCAGGTAACTTTTCACGAACGGTCTGTTCAATTACGCGCGGACCCGCGAAGCCGATAAGCGCTTTAGGTTCAGCGACATTCACATCACCCAGCATAGCAAGACTGGCTGAAACACCACCCATGGTAGGATCGGTAAGCACCGAAATGTAAGGCAGGCCTTTTTTACTCATTTTTGCCAACGCCGCTGACGTTTTGGCCATTTGCATTAACGACATGAGTGCTTCTTGCATACGCGCACCGCCACTGGCACTGAAACAAATAAGTGGCATGTCATTTTCTAAACACGCATTTACAGCGGCAACGAAACGCGCGCCTACCACCGAGGCCATAGAGCCGCCCATAAATGCAAACTCAAAACAGGCTACCACTACCGGCATGCCTTTTAGCTTGCCTTGCATGACAACTAATGCATCTTTTTCATTTGTGGCTTTTTGTGCAGCTACAATGCGATCCTTGTAGCGCTTGGAGTCTTTAAATTTAAGTACGTCTTGTGGTTCAAACTGAGCGCCAAGCTCTACGCGATCGCCTTCATCAAGAAAGGCATCAATGCGGCGACGGGCAGTAATTCGCATGTGGTGGTCGCACTTAGGACAAACTTCCTGCAGTTTTTCCAGTTCACTCTTATACAACACCGCCTGGCATGAACCGCATTTTGTCCAGATACCTTCTGGAACATTACCTTTGGTTGATGTTTGAGTACGCGGAAGAATTTTTTGAATCCAGCTCATGGAAATTGAACCCTTTGTTTTCAGTGTGCCGGTCTGCTTTATTGATAGTTATTTATCGATTTGACCAACTACACATTAAATTTTTAATTTTCATACTGAGTTACCAAGAGAAAAAATCGTAACACAGCAGAACTGCTAATATAGCGCGCTATTAGACCACAATACAATGAAATGGAAAAAACAAAACTGGTCTTAGAAGTTGCCTACGTCCCTTTACAATAAAATATAGAAAGAGAAATAGTGGCAAGCCCCTTTGATGGTACTTATCTAAGGTTTACCAGCGAGGTAATGGACAAAAGAGAAGTCCAAAGGGTAGGTTTTAGCTAGTTTTATAGCTGTGACCACGCACTTATTCAGTGGCAGAACACGTCTGCTTGGGAAACTGATTGGGCCCCGAATGCTTTTCAATAGAGGCCTGTAAGGCCCCACTTTCAATAAAGCTTACAAGTGCTTGATCTATTGTCTGTTTAAGTACGGCAAGACCGGGACGCATAACAAACACCAGATCGACACCACTAATGATATTAGGAGACTGATAAAAAGCGGTATCGCAAAACACTTTGGAGAACATATTCGAGCGCGCATTCTGCTCACTCATAATGGCAAAATCACAGCGCCCTTTTGCTAACATCGTCGCCATGGTGGCTTGACTGGTAGAATTCATTCTTATCAAACCATTTTCTTTCTGAGCAAAATATTGTTGCAGTACCGGATAGATATATCCATAGCGCGTACATACGCTGGCATTTGGATTCAACGCAGGTATAAACGGTCCATCAAATTCTGTGGTGGAGTACATATAACTGGCGTGCAGCATAATTGCATCACTAAAGATAAATATATTGGCATGATCTAGCCATTCTCTTGCTGAGAGAAATACGTCGGCCTTGGACTCTAGCAAAAGTAGTTCGTTTCTCGCACGGCTTGAATCTAGGTATCTCACCGAATACTTGCTTTGCATTTGTTCAGAAGAAAAGAAATCAACCACCACGCCACGGTAATTGCCAAATTCAGGATCGAAATAAAGATATGGCGGCGAACCCGGCGTATTAATGGCAAAACGCACTACAGGTAAAGGTTTAGCGTCGCTTGCAAAACAGGGAAATATCAATAAGCATTGAATAAGTAATAACATCAAAGTCGACGCATTTCTTACTACTTTTTTCACTACTCCCCCTACCTCTGCACGTTGACCCTTGCTATTTTTGTTCAGGCTTACTGTATTGTAAAAAAACTCTTTTTCGCTTAGACATGCCATATTGGTAAACCTACCTAATTGGCAGGGTTACTAAACGACTTTTGTCCTTTTTCAACACAGTACTCGCTCACACAACGACCAACAAACTCTCAGCTAAACTTCAGGTAAAAATAACGGTCCTAGAGGGGGCTTTGGCAGCCCAAATTGTTCCGGGTACGTCACATCTACTAAATATAGACCATTGGGCTTGGCTGTGGCAGCGGATTGACTGCGATCATGCAGACTAAGCAGATGTGCAATCCAGCTTACATCTTGCTCCCCTGCCCCTATCTCCACTAATGCACCGGTAATATTGCGTACCATGTGATGTAAAAACGCGTTGGCGCGAATATCAATAATGACATATCGCCCCTGCCTGTAAACACTGACGTCGGTGACATTGCGAAACGGTGTATTGCTTTGACACAATGCAGCACGAAAAGAGGTAAAGTCCTGCTCACCTAATAGCGCCTGTGCCGCTTGGTGCATTTTCGCTTCGTCTAAGGGTCGATGAATATGGGTAACGCCATGATGCAAAATTGCAGGACGCATTTTTGCATTGTGAATAACATAACGGTAACGACGGTGCGTTGCAGAGAAACGGGCATGGAAATCGTCACTGACATTTTTCGCCCAGGTTACTGCTATCGCGTCGGGAAGATTGGCATTAACCCCTAACGTCCAAGCCCTTTCATTACGCGGTGCGTCACAATTGAAATGAACTACCTGACCAGTTGCGTGCACGCCGGCATCGGTGCGACCCGCGCACTGTACTTCGATAGGTTGATTCGCAACAGTAGAAAGTGCCTTCTCCAGATGCTCCTGCACACTGGGTACTTCCCGTTGACGCTGCCAACCGTAAACTGCAGCGCCATCGTATTCAATCCCTAAGGCAATTCGCCCCATCTCTTCGTTACCTCTAAGCTAAAAGGCGCTAAGTGTAGTCATCTCACACTCAACATGCAATTAGCGCATACCATCGAGAATAGACTGAGCCTCTTGTTTTTGCTCTTCACTACCTTCTGATAACACTTCATCAAGAAGCTCTTTTGCCGAATCCACATCATCCATTTCAATATAAGCGCGAGCAAGATCTAGATTGGCATTCTGACCAGCATCTTTGTCTATGTCTATGACGGCATCATCATCTACTACTCCAGTAAAATCAGATAAGCTGACATCTAATGCTAATTCCTGACTATCCAGGTCGATGCTATTGTCCTCATCGCCGTCATCCATCAATGCTTCAACATCCAAAAACTCTGAGCGCTCAGCGGCAGCACTGTCGTTGTCTTCATTTCCGGCATCACTTAATAAGGCTGCTAAGTCCAAATCCGGATTGTCGAGCTTAAGTGAATCTTCAAGGTCTTCCCTGTCCTCTTGCTGAGAGGACTCAATGTCATCTTCTAGTTCAGCAGGCGTTGCAATATCAAGCTCTATGTCTTCAGGAATGTCCAGCTCTTCATGTGCTGGTGCTTCGTCATCATCTAACTCGAAAGTGTCTTCACGTGATGGTAGTTCTTCTTCAAGTACCGGTGCTGCGTCATCGTCTAACTCGAAAGTGTCTTCGCTCGATGGCAGTTCATCTTCAAGTACCGGTTCTGCGTCATCGTCTAATTCGAAGGTGTCTTCGCTCGATGGCAGTTCTTCTTCAAGTGCCGTTTCTGCGTCATCGTCTAACTCGAAAGTGTCTTCGCTCGATGGCAATTCATCTTCAAGTGCCGGTTCTGCGTCATCGTCTAACTCGAAGGTGTCTTCGCTCGATGGCAGTTCTTCTTCAAGTGCCGGTTCTGCGTCATCGTCTAACTCGAAGGTGTCTTCGCTCGATGGCAGTTCTTCTTCAAGTGCCGGTTCTGCGTCATCGTCTAACTCGAAGGTGTCTTCGCTCGATGGCAGTTCTTCTTCAACTTCAGCTTGCTCTGTTACATCTGCTTCAGTATCAGATACCTCACGGTTTTCTGACTCTAAGCTCTCCAGTAATTCGTCAAACTCTGTACTGTCTAGCTCATCAAAGATATCGTCTTCGTCAGATGTGGTCTCGTCACCAGCAGATAGCCATTCATCCAGTCCAGGAACGTCGTCCAGCTCGTTAACGTCGTCATCATCTGTTGAAGCATCTTCATCGTTAAGTTCAGTCTCACTCTCAGACTCTTGTTCGACGGACGCGTGACTGTCGCTGGTCTTGTTCTCTACTTCATCTTCTAGCGATTCATCTGAACTAACACCATCCACTTCCTGTTCAAGTTCAAAGGCATCTATTTCGTCATAGGCTTCATTAAGCAGACTGTCATCGTAGTCGTTTTCTGGCTCTGGCTCTGGCTCAGGCTGAGGCTCAGGCTCAGGCTCAGGCTCAGGCTCAGAAGAATCTGAGCCCATTTCACTGAACGATGGAATATCATCCATCATTTGTTTTTCAAACGCTTCTATCGCCTCATCCAGCGGGTCATTTTCCGTTACTTCGGCTTCGGCTTCGGCTTCGGCTTCGGCTTCGGCTTCGGCTTCGGCTTCGGCTTCGGCTTCGGCTTCGGCTTCGGCTTCGGCTTCGGCTTCGGCTTCGGCTTCGGCTTCGGCTTCGGCTTCGGCTTCGGCTTCGGCTTCGGCTTCGGCTTCGGCTTCGGCTTCGGCTTCGGCTTCGGCTTCGGCTTCGGCTTCGGCTTCGGCTTCGGCTTCGGCTTCGGCTTCGGCTTCGGCTTCGGCTTCGGCTTCGGCTTCGGCTTCGGCTTCGGCTTCGGCTTCGGCTTCGGCTTCGGCTTCGGCTTCGGCTTCGGCTTCGGCTTCGGCTTCGGCTTCGGCTTCGGCTTCGGCTTCGGCTTCGGCTTCGGCTTCGGCTTCGGCTTCGGCTTCGGCTTCGGCTTCGGCTTCGGCTTCGGCTTCGGCTTCGGCTTCGGCTTCGGCTTCGGCTTCGGCTTCGGCTTCGGCTTCGGCTTCGGCTTCGGCTTCGGCTTCGGCTTCGGCTTCGGCTTCGGCTTCGGCTTCGGCTTCGGCTTCGGCTTCGGCTTCGGCTTCGGCTTCGGCTTCGGCTTCGGCTTCGGCTTCGGCTTCGGCTTCGGCTTCGGCTTCGGCTTCGGCTTCGGCTTCGGCTTCGGCTTCGGCTTCGGCTTCGGCTTCGGCTTCGGCTTCGGCTTCGGCTTCGGCTTCGGCTTCGGCTTCGGCTTCGGCTTCGGCTTCGGCTTCGGCTTCGGCTTCGGCTTCGGCTTCGGCTTCGGCTTCGGCTTCGGCTTCGGCTTCGGCTTCGGCTTCGGCTTCGGCTTCGGCTTCGGCTTCGGCTTCGGCTTCGGCTTCGGCTTCGGCTTCGGCAAGAGCGTTAGCTAGTGATATTTCAACGTCAAGGTTTTCTTCGTCATTTACCGTCGAAGGATCTTCATCCTTACCGGATTCAAATTCGGATTCTAAATCTGATGATATTTCTTCCGCTTCTTCCGCTTCTTCCGCTTCTTCCGCTTCTTCCGCTTCTTCCGCTTCTTCCGCTTCTTCCGCTTCTTCCGCTTCTTCCGCTTCTTCCGCTTCTTCCGCTTCTTCCGCTTCTTCCGCTTCTTCCGCTTCTTCCGCTTCTTCCGCTTCTTCCGCTTCTTCCGCTTCTTCCGCTTCTTCCGCTTCTTCCGCTTCTTCCGCTTCTTCCGCTTCTTCCGCTTCTTCCGCTTCTTCCGCTTCTTCCGCTTCTTCCGCTTCTTCCGCTTCTTCCGCTTCTTCAAGATGGTTGTCTAGCGGTAATTCAGCGTCAAGCTTTTCTTCGCCATTTTCTAATGTACCTTGTTCATCGGTATCAATTTCTAACTCAGATAAAAGTTCATCAGCCAGCGAGTCGTTATCAACTTCAATTTCCGACTCTTCTGCTTCCAGTTCTGCTAATAGCTCATCTGTGAGCGGATCGTCAAAGTCCTCTTCATTGTCAGATAAATCGTCATCAGTTAACTCCTCTAGCTTATCTTCGTCCGGACTGACTTCCGGTTCATCATCTAGCTCTGCTTCAAGCTCTGCGAGCAACTCATCGGTGAAAGGGTCATCAAAATCTTCACTTACGTCAGTGTCAATTTCATCAAGAGTAGATTGTTCTGTCTCGTCAGAAGAATCGGAAAGGGAACCAAACTCATCATCTTCAGCTTGGAGCTCGGCAATTAAGTCATCAGAAAGAGGATCAGTGAAGTCAAGGCTGGTTTCAATTTCGTCTGAAACGATTTCGTCTAAGTCATCAGTAATGTCGTCGAGACTTTGAATCGATTGAGGTGAAGGCGATGACGTTGTAATTTCTTCTTCACTATCATCGTCTTCAGCATCTTCATCCTCATTGCCAAGTCCACCCATCATCTCTATCTGTTCAATTTCACTGAGCAATTCATCTGTGATGTTATCTATTTCTTTATTCTGTTGATTAATCTCATCATCAAGCTTTTCAAGCATTTCTTCATTAATGAGATCATCATTGCTATCGAGTTCATCAGTTAAGCCTGCATCTACCCCATGCTCTTCAAGCAAGTCATCAATACTTATCTCTGGCTTGTCATCTTCATCTTCAATAGTCGGAAGTGGTGCTAGTTCATTTGAGATCTCTTGATCTGTACTTTCTGCAGAGGCCAGCTCATCCGTCGAACTTGCCAATAATGCATCAATATCATCAACGTCTACCGCTTCATCTCCACCTGGAGCCTCAGCTTCATTGACTTCATTGACTTCATTGACTTCATTTAATATATCATCTGGATCGACTGCTTCGTCCTGACCCTGAACATCGTCAAGCAAATCATCTATATCGAAGTCATCGTCTAACGGCACATCCATGTTGTTCCCGTCATCATCACTTTCTGCAGGAGAAGGCTCTTCATCCTCATCAACTGCGTCAAATACGTCGTCATCGCCTGACAAATCAAAGCCTTCAATGTCTTCGGCTTCATTTTCGTTCAACACTTTGTCAGACAGTAAATCGTCGTCAAACAGGCTATCAAGTTCGCTCTGATCTAGCTCATCGTCTCCTTCTTCGAAGGATTCATTGGCCCCCTCGTCGGGCACCAACATATCGTCTTCTAAATCCGCAAATGTCTCTAATTCATCGTCTAAGCTTTCTTCCAAATCAGACGTCAATACATCGTCCAATAAATCATCGTCGTTAAACAAGTCATCGTCAGAAAGTTCATTGCCATCATCTAAATCAGGCGCCATACCACTGGACAAATCACCGATGTCGGCATCAGGTACTGGTACTTCATCATTATCTGCGGTAATGGTAGGAGCGGGAGTAACTGGGGCTTCTTCTGGGTTGCTGTTCCTTTTCAGCAACCACATGATAAGACCAGCGACAAGCAGTAGTGAGATAAAGGCCGAGCTAATAATCAGACTCAAAGGGCTGGTAAGCGTATTCAGTATCGACGATTGCGCTTCCACCTCACGTTTGGCCTGTTCAGCCCGCATCATATCGAGAAGCTCTTGTTGCATGGCAACTTGGGCATCAAGCTGAGTTTTTACATCACCCTCAAGCTGGCCCTTTAATGTTTCAATCTCGCCGTTAACCACTTCTACCCGGTCATAAAGCTTTTTATTTTCGTTGAGCAACACTTCAACGTTTTCCAAAGACGCAGCAAACTGTAAACGAAGTTCATCAAACTGGCGGGTTTGTTCTTGGTCTAATCGCGTAATTTTTCGTTCAATGTTCGACTGGGTTTTGGTCAGATCGTTCTGGTTGACGAGTGGAGAAGCCGGCTTGATATTTCTTACGCTGCTGCCAGGCTTGTTAAGCATTTCAGCATAAGTTCTATCGTCTTGATCGGCGCGCATTTGCGCCTTCTGTTTATCAATTCTTGCTATGTAGCGCTCTGATGGAAGCTTTAAAATAGCGCCGTCAACTAAAAGGTTGAGATTACCGTTTTCAAATGCGTAGGGGTTGAGTTCATAGATTGCCGTCATCACTTGATAAACGGTTAAATTATTATTCTGACGGTAACGCTCCGCTATTCGCCACAAGGTATCGCTTGAGTCGATCGGACCGTATTCAAGACCAGAGTATTGATCCGTAGAATTTTTTGGACCTTTAAGTAAAGTCAAACGCTCCTGCGCATCGACAGAAGCAATGGGGGCAGACAAACACAGTGTAATTAAAAGTAAGCCCGTCAAATGCAATTTCATAGCAGTCCTATATGCCCTCAAGCGTCTTTACCGCCCTTCAGGTTGAAGCGGATTTATATGCCAACCTTTGATATCAGAAGTCTATTGGCTGTTTTTTTTATTATTAAACCACCCTTGCCTATAGCGCCTGGGGGTAACATGTACGGCCATTTAACCTGGAATCGACAAGAGTGTGTATTCCTCTTTTGATTTCATAAGTTACTGACAGCTTGTTATTTTCTATAGTTATATCACGTTAAAATGGCGTTGATACTCAAACTATAAACCAGTTACTCAGGGTGATCTAGTTAGCGCTCGCGTTTTACGCGAGAATCTCCCTTTGTATGTCTATCGGCTAGCACAGAAAAATGTTTACCTTTTCTGCGCTTACCTTAAAAGTACCTGTGACGTTTTTGTCTATAAATAGTCTCGAATCAGTGTTTCCGCAATTTGAATACTATTGCTCGCAGCTCCTTTTCGGATGTTGTCAGACACTATCCATAGGTTGATACCGCAGGGATGAGTGATATCATTTCTAATTCGTCCAACATGCACGAGATCGTTGCCACTGGCACTGCTCACCTGTGTAGGGAACTGCTCATTGCTATCATAAACGGTGACACCCGGTGCGTCAGCGAGAAGCTGCTTGACGTGGTCGGCATCAATAGGCGAACGCGCCTCTAAGTGTACCGCCTCAGCATGGCCATAAAATACAGGCACCCTTACGGCTGTAGCATTCACCAAAATACTCTGGTCACCCATTATTTTCTGAGTTTCCCACAACATTTTCATTTCTTCTTTAGTGTAATCGTTGTCTTGGAAAACATCGATTTGAGGTATCACATTAAAGGCAATTTGCCGGTTAAAAACATCAGGTTTTACTTCTCTGGCATTCAGTAACCCAGCGGTTTGTTTCGCCAACTCTTCCATGGCCTCTTTACCCGCTCCAGATACTGACTGATAAGTACACACGTTAATGCGATCAATACCCACTGCATCGTGAATGGGCTTAAGTGCTACTAACATCTGTATTGTCGAGCAGTTCGGATTGGCAATAATATTGCGATTGCGAAAATCAGCCAAAGCATGTGCGTTTACTTCTGGTACCACAAGCGGTACATCGGGCTCGTAGCGAAATGCTGAAGTGTTATCTATAACAACGCACCCTTCTTGTGCGGCAAGTGGGGCGAATTTTTCAGAAATGCTGCCTCCCGCTGAGAAAAATGCAAGTTGAACTGAAGACCAGTCAAAATCGTCTGCATCGATTACTTCGATATCCTCACCATTGAACGTGACAGTGCTACCAGCAGATCGTTTACTTGCGAGCGGATACAATCGATTGACCGGAAACCCCCGCTCTTCTAATAATTCAATCATGGTTTGGCCAACTAAACCCGTGGCTCCCAGTATCGCTACGTCAAAAGCTTGTGACATAATGCTTTTTGCTCCTACTTTCGAGATGTGAGCCCCTTCAGAAAAAGGCTCGTGAATTAAACTGTAAAAACGAAGGCCGAGTTATACCGATAAGACGTCAAATCCCAATGCTTTTAACTGCGCCTGGATAGGTAGACTCGTTTGTTGTGTAAGTTGTAAGGTATAAGCGCTACACTCATGGCGAACGCGATATTTTTTGCGCAACGAGGCAAATTGCTTAGCCACTTCTTCATCACTTAAGGTGACGGAACTCGCACCGCCATTTAAGACGTATCGAGTCAATTTGTCGTCTTCACTTATGTCATAGACCTGATTAAATATCGCCAGTAAATCGTCAAATTGTAACTGTTCGTTATTGGGGAAGTTAAGCGTCACCCTTATTGGCGCAACCGGCGACAAAAAGTCGCTGAGTTGTCGATGTGGCGAAGTCCCCATAACATCACAAATTTGTTCGTAGATGATTTGAGTACCGCGTACTTTCCCTTCAACTGAATGGCCCGCTATGTGCGGCGAAACTAGCCACACATGATCAAATAATGTGGTGTTGATTCGCGGTTCGTTGTCAAAGACATCCAGTACAACTGTGGGTGAATCTTGCTGCATTAGCCTGTTTAACAACGCTTTTTCGTCAACCACTTCTCCACGGCATGCGTTTATCAAAAGCTGCGAATGGGTTAGCGTTGCCAAAAACTGGTCACTGATTAAATTATGTGTGGGATGTACCCCGTCCTTGACAAACGGTACGTGCAACGAAATGACATCACATTGGTTTATTTCCGCCAAGCTTACAAAGTCGCGCGGGTCGCCCGCGTCTTTTAGCGGGGGATCGCATAGAAGGTGGTTAACCCCTAACGCAGTTAGGCGCTGCGATAGTGCCGAGCCGACATTGCCAGCCCCCACAATTCCAACCGTCGCTCGGGTTAAATCAATTTTTTGCTCACTGTGTCCGTGTAATAAAACGCTAACGACATATTCTGCTACAGCAATAGCGTTACACCCTGCCGCTGAATTATGCGCGATGTCTAGACTATCAAGGAACCGCTTATCAATATGATTAGTTCCCGCAGTCGCCGTTGTGACAAATTGAAGTGTATTGGCGCTTTTAAGCAACTCAGGCGTCACTTTCGTCGTCGAACGTACAGCCAATATATCAATGCCAGCTAGCATTTCAGGCTTCAATGTTTGCCATGCATAAGAGGTTACCTGACCTAAGTCGCCAAGGTATTCTTTGCCAAAGGGAATGGTATCTTCAAGGAGTATCTTCATGGCGCTAAGTGTACCTCAAAGAAGGCTTTTAGTAACCTAGCGCGATAAGGTTATGGACATTTTATTGGCGGGGATCCGTGCGGTTGACGCTAACTATCTCGAAATCACATCGCTTCGCACCATCCCCCTTTAGATCTGTTTTAGACAAGAGCAGCAGGCTGTTCCTTGACGCTATTGCGCAAACCCTGGAAAGTGTCGTTCAACACGACGCTTTATACCCGGCCATGCCAGCGTTCCGCCTGCGTTTTTTGTAACCTCTGACGCTTGTGCTCGAATGCCCTGTAAAATAGCTGAGTGAATTGGAATTAACTTTTGTCCCGTCGCCTGAGCTTTTAATTGAATTTCACACGCCCGCTGCAAAATAAACATAAATAAAAACGCATCGGGAATGTTGTCAGCACAAGTAAGCAGACCATGGTTGCGAAGGATCATAAACTGGGTGTTGCCTAAATCTCGCACTAACCTTACTTTCTCTTCGGGGTTTAGGGCTACGCCTTCATATGCGTGATAAGACAAGGACGCCAGTGGAAAAAGCGATTGTTGGGAGTACGGCTGAAGCCCTTCCTCTAACACCGATAAAGCCACGCCTTCTGCCGTATGTAAGTGCAACACGCATTTTGCGTCGTCTCTCGCTTCATGCACGGCACTGTGAATAGTAAAGCCAGCGGGATTGATGTCATATTCACTGTCCATGACTTTATTTCCCTGAAGATCCACTTTGACCAGACTGGACGCGGTGATTTCATCAAACATTAAGCCGTAAGGGTTGATGAGAAAATGATGCTCTGGGCCAGGTACACGGGCCGAAATATGGGTAAAGATAAGGTCATCCCACCCATACATCGCAACAGCGCGGTAACAGGCGGCTAAATCGACACGGGTTTGCCACTCTTCACTACTTACCTGTGATTTTACTGATTGAGTCATATCGTACTCCAAGCCTATCTTTGGTTATTGCATAAAACCCTACATTACTTGCTGATACTGCTATACACTGTCGGATAACCGACAATGTAACGAATTTGTTAAATGGAAAAATTCAAATCTGTGCTATCCAGTTCCACCTGGTTCAGTGAACTACCACGCTATTTGCAGGAAGCTATGTTCGACAACATGCGCATTAAGCATTTAAAGGCCGGCCAGCAGTTACACGCAAAAGGTGAACAAGGCGTCGGCTTTTACGGTGTCTGCGAAGGTAGATTACGCGTATTAGCGGTAGGCGTTGACGGCAGAGAAATGCTATTCGCATTACTTGGTCCAGGTACCTGGTTTGGTGAAATATCCATGTTTGATGACCTTCCTCGTACCCATGATAACTTTTGTGAAACAGCCTGTATTGTGGCGATTATTCAGAAAAAAGCCTTTAAAGCATTACTGGCTAAATACCCGGAATTATACCCTCACTTTGCTCGCTTGTTATGTACGCGTGTGCGCAGTGCTTTTCAATTTATTGATTCAAGTGCGGGGTTAAGCCTGAAGCACCAGTTAGTCAAACGTTTACTAATGTTAACCACCAGTTATGGGCAACACCTGCCCCGCCACAATGCTATCACGCTATCCCTGTCACAGGAGTCGTTAGCACAGATGATCAACAGTAGTAGACAAACCGTCAATCAACTACTTGGAGAGTTACAAAAAGAAGGGCTAGTGAAATTGCGATACGGACAGATCACCATCCCTGAGCCTGATAGCTTGTTTAGAGCGTATTGATCTTTGCTGTACATTTTTGCAGCGGTCTGTGTGCTGTCTAGACAAGGTGAATGTTTGAAGGTCTAGTGGGCCTAAATCGAAAACATTCAACGCAGTATAGATGGCACACAGGCGCTGCCCGAAGGGGTCGTCATGGAAGCCTTTTACTCTTTGTCACAGCCCTTTAACTTAGCCCACTAGGCCTGCAGGACTGTTTCGCGATTAAAAGGCTTCCATTTAGACCAAAATTCGTACAACAAAGATCAACACGCTCTAGCCAGTACCACTTTATTTGACCAATAAAAAAAGGCATGCATTTATTAAACGCATGTCCTTTTCTTTGTAGTTTTTTTACACTCAGCGTTTAATTAACCGTTGTAACGCTGAATAACGAGTGTTGCATTTGTACCGCCGAATCCAAAGCTGTTTGACATTATTGTATTAAGTACTGCATCGCGTGCTTGAGTAACAATGTCTAAACCCTGTGCTGCGTCATCAAGGTTGTCGATGTTAATTGATGGCGCAATAAAATTATTTTCCATCATAAGTAAGCTATATATTGCTTCGTTAACCCCAGCTGCACCTAGTGCATGGCCTGTCAATGATTTGGTTGCACTGATAGGTACACCTGACTTGCCAAATACTTCTTGGATAGCGGCCAGTTCTTTCACGTCCCCCACAGGCGTAGACGTGCCGTGGGTATTTAGATAATCAATAGGCCCGTTAACATTTTGCATGGCCATTTTCATACAGCGTACCGCACCTTCACCTGAGGGAGCGACCATATCATAACCGTCAGATGTAGCACCGTAACCCACTATTTCACCATAAATTTTAGCGCCGCGTGCCAATGCATGTTCAAGCTCTTCCACAACAACCATGCCGCCGCCACCAGAGCTAACAAAACCGTCACGTGCTGCGTCATAGGTGCGCGATGCTACTGCCGGGTTATCATTGTATTTTGAACTTAGTGCGCCCATGGCATCAAACTGACTGGAAAGCGACCAATGCAGTTCCTCACCGCCACCCGCGAAAACCACATCTTGCTTGCCTAATTGAATGAGTTCTAGAGCATTACCAATACAGTGCGCACTGGTTGCACAAGCAGAAGCAATTGAATAATTAACCCCTTTAATCTTAAAAGGCGTCGCAAGACATGCGGAAACCGTTGATGCCATGCAGCGAGGCACCATGTATGGCCCAACGCGCTTAACGCCTTTTTCGCGAAGTATGTCTGCTGAAAGTACCTGGTTTTCTGATGAAGCGCCGCCTGAACCTGCAATTATACCGGTGCGTTCATTGGAAATATCGCTTTCTTCTAAACCAGAATCGGCAATAGCTTGTTGCATTGCCACATAGGCAAAGCCCGCTGCGTCGCCCATAAAACGCATAGCTTTACGGTCGATATGGTCTTTCAAATCAATATCAATGTTTCCCCAAACCTGGCTTCTCAAGCCCATTTCGGCGAACTGTTCTGAAAATGTGATCCCAGATTTTCCTGCTTTCAATGAAGCAAGTACGTCTTCTTTATTAACCCCAATACTTGAAACAATACCAAGACCGGTGATGACTGCTCTTTTCATAGTTTACCCTTTGCGTTGATGCGGCTTATGGTAACGATTTTGAAAGGTAAAGTGGTCTGCTTTGCCCAACGCTCCAGACAACAAGCCCGGTATCGGCCGTACCGTGAACTAAAATTCGATACTTGAGCAATTTAATTTACCGTCAAATGAACCTGGTTCACCGTCTTTTTTATTTAGAAACACTAAATGTAGCACGAAACGACCTAACCAAAGCAAGCGTATGTTGACCTTTGTGTTACACCAAAGGACGAGTACAATACGCGCTGTTCAAGGTTATGAGTACATCCAGTAGTGAAATCTAAACAAGCACGGGTACATTTTAATGACAACGGTACACCTGTGGCCGACCATTTTGATGACGTTTATTTTTCTAACGACAGCGGTATTGATGAAACCCAGCACGTTTTTATAATGGGAAATAAGTTGGCCGAACGTTGGCAAACGTGTATACAGCATTCCTTTGTTATCGCCGAAACAGGGTTTGGAACTGGCCTTAATTTCTTAGTCGCCATGCGGGCATTCAACGAATTTCGTCTTGCCAACCCCAGTCACCCATTAAAGCAGCTCTATTTCATCAGCACTGAGAAGTTTCCCCTTCCGCAGGAGGACTTACGTCGCGCGCTGTCTGCATTTCCCGCTCTACAAGTAGAAGCACAAATGCTAACGAAAGACTATCCAATGGGTTTAGAAGGCTGTCACCGCATCGCGTTTCCAGCCTGCTCCACCACGCTTGATTTGTGGATTGGTGATATTCATGAGCTGCTACCCCAATGGCATACGCCTAAGGAAGGCCTTGTCGATGCATGGTTCTTGGATGGTTTTGCCCCAAGTAAAAATCCCGACATGTGGACTGATGCCCTGTTCAGTCAAATGGCGAGGCTATCGAAAAGCGGTACCACTTTTGGTACGTTTACCGCCGCGGGCATAGTTAAACGGGGGCTTGCAGATGTGGGCTTTATTGTGGAAAAAACAAAGGGGTTTGGCCGCAAGCGCGATATGCTAATTGGGACTTTTGAGACCCAAAATCCAACAACCAACCATCGTCTGCGTCGCCCTCCCGGCCCCTATTATCGGTATAACAATGTACCACTAAGTGCAAACCATCATGTGGTGGTGGTTGGATCTGGACTTGGCGCAGCAGTCACCTGTTTATCACTGGCTAAAAGGGGTATCCCCACCACTTTGTGCTTTGACAAAGAAACTCTAGCCACTGGCGCTTCTGGTAACCCTCAAGGCGGTTTTTATCCTCAGCTGCATAGTGAAGCGAGTATTCCCAGTCGACTTCAGGCTCACAGTTTTTTATACGCCCGTCAAACATTTGCAACGTTAGTTGCTCGCTATCCATCTGTACCTCACGACTTTTGTGGTGTGATCCAACTGGGCTTTAATGAAAACACGCAACAACGACAAAAGAAACTGGTACAAAGTGATGTTTGGCCTGAACAGTTGGTAAAAGCCATTGACGCTGAAACAGCAAGCCGTATAGCGAATGTTGAACTGCCCAATTCCGGCCTTTTTATTGAACTGGGAGGGTGGATAGCACCTGGGCCTCTTGTTAACGCTATGATAGAAGAAGCCCAACGTATAGGTGACCTTACTCTTTTAGCACAACACCACTATGTTGCACATCGCATAAAGGAGGAAGATGACGCAGCCCCTATAGAGGTCAGTTTTACGACTTCGGATAAAGAAGTAGCAATCCACGGGGATCACCTTGTTCTTTGTCTTGGCGCGGAAGCCGTTAAGCACAGCGCTTTTGACAGTTTACCTTTGCGTCCGGTACGCGGTCAGGTTGAAGCCATACCAACTCAATCGCCACTTTCTGATCTTAATACCGTACTTTGTCATAAAGGTTACCTGACACCTGCGCTCAACGGTCGCCATGCCTTAGGTTCCACCTATGTAAAAAACGATATGCTCACACAAGTGCGAGATGCAGAAAGCGAAGTGAATTTATCTACCCATCGTCAGGCGCTGCAAAACACTACGTTGATGAATAACCTTGTACACGATAACACGGCAAGGGCCGCTATAAGGCTGGGCTCGCCGGATCACCAGCCTCTGGTAGGTCAACTATATGATTTCAGTACCCTTAAACCTACGTTTTCAGAATTAGGTTTGGGAAAACCATTAGAGAGTGTAGCTACCCTACCTAAATGTGCAGTTTCGACAGTGACTTGCCTAGGTTCCAGAGGACTTACTACAGCCCCTCTTATGGCTGAAATTCTGATAAGCAGTTTATGTGACGAGCCGCTTCCACTTAATAACGACCTGCTCAATGCACTGAACACCAGTCGTTTTATGGTACGCGAAGCCATTCGCAGTGAATAAGCTCTCCTAACCATTAACCAATCGTAGGTTTGCGTGCTGTACCTTGGCATTTTATGGCACACGTGGGGTGTGCCACTACGCGAAGCTGTTGATCTTTGGTGTGCAACCTTTGTACTAAGAAGTAACCCCTTTAATCTCAGAACAGACCCTAAAGACCCTAGTAAGAAGTGGTTTTTGCTGTGTGGTTGAGGTCAACTACGATAAAAGCAGGAATATAAACATGTGCACTGGCTACTACATGTTTGTCGGTGAGCGAGACAATTCTGGCGTTAACTCGCACACCGCGCTCGTCCTCAATAATTGTACCTGTCACCACATGGTCCATCGCCACCTGCTCGGCCAATGCACTTGCTCGACGAGTAAGTACAAAATCTCCTACTGGCGTAACGGTGATGCCACCAGCCAACTTAAAATCGACAATGGCCAGACCAAAGTCCTGAAGCTCAGCAATCAGGTACTCTGCCAGCTGATTTCCAAGTACTGTGCTGTCTTGCAGTGAGGTATTCAATCGCACAAAACTGGCAATTCCCACCTTATCTCGCTGGGTTAAACCAGTCGCATTGTCCATTAACTCCATGGCCAGTTGCGACGCATAGTCATTGAGCCTCTTGTGAGTTTGAGTAGGGTAAAAACCCTGATGAAGCGGATCTTTATAACCCGGGTCTACAGACTCTTCCTCGTGATATTGGCTATCCCGCGAGTCTGGAGTATACGTAAAAGTAGACTGATTGGGGTATGTTCGCACTGACTCGCTTGACGGCACATACGCCTCTGCTTCGACCTCGTTAACAGTGGTATCCGTCGTATTGGCTTCTTCGTCAAGCCAGTAGGCGCTCATCGAGTCCATAGTGGCACAGCCGCTCAACGACAATGTACATAGAAAAAGGGCCAACATTGTGCGTTTTTTCATTTTTTTCGCCCCAAGGCTTGGGTAACCGTTAACCACGACTTAGCTTAACCCCATCACGCGTACCATTTTGTTCACTGCCATCACTAGGGATAAGCGCGTCTACCACATAGAAAGGTACGAGCATTTGAGCGCTGGCAACTACCGCACGTGACTCCATACCCAGAATACGTGCGTTGACCAATACACCGCCCTGGTGTTTAGTCATAGTACCTGTAAGAACGTACTCAATGGGTAAGCTACTGCTAAGCTCCAAGTAGTCACGGCTCAGCACAAAATCGCCATCTTCCGTAATGCGAATATATTCTGTTGCTTTAAAGTCGATAACTGGCACACGAAACTTATGCAGTTCGTGCACGAACGACTCTGCCATCTGACGGCCCAATAAATCAGTAGTTTGAAGATTGGTATCTAACAGAGCAAAATGCGTTACCCCGATAGGCGTTTTGTCATTGACATATTCCATGTTGGCAATTAAATCTTGTGTCATGTTCTTGACGTAATCACCAATATGTTTGGTCAATGGCCGACCTTTGTAGGCACCTTGTACACTTGAATATAATCGGGGCTGACCGATAGCACCATAGGCATCCATTCCTTGAACTTCATTGGTCTCGTTCATTCGCGAACTGGTAGGTGCCCGATCCTCTGCCGAAATGTCTATTACATTCATCCCTGGACGCGGGGTGGATGCCGCAGCGTTATCTTCGCCCATCATCATTGAGCATCCACTTGCACCTATAATCGTAGTCATGAGGGCAATTGCCATTGTGATAGTTTTAATTTTCATGGAGTTACCTCATACCTTCGGTTCTGTATAGCTTACCATTTCGAGTGGTGACACGCTCTTCTTGCCAAAACAATTCAGCGGGAAAAAAACGCGTGGCGGCGGCAACTATACCTTTGCTACGAGCGTCGATAATACGAGCGTTGACAACTGCACCCGACTCTTGATGAACCAAGGTACCGGTAATGTAATAGTCAACGCGTTCAATACTGGATAATCTCTCGATATCTCGTGTAAGCACGCGATCGCTTTGTTCACTAACAATTATATCGTTCGATAATTTAAATTCTTGAGTCGAAAATCCTCTTTTTGTCGCCTCTGTAATCATGCCCTGCTCTAACTGGTGACCAAGCAGCATTAGCGGACTTTGATGATTAGCTTCATATTGCAAAGAGTCAACGGGGACAAACCCCACTACAGCATAGCGTGCCTGACGGCTAGCCCTAACACCATTGAACAGCTCGTTGGCGAGCAAATAGGTATAATATTCGACATTTCCCAAGGTGGAAACTGATGTTGCATCCCCCTGAGTTAACTGCCCTTTTGAACCTCCAAAGCCAAAGCCCGCGCACCCTGTAATGGTGACACATGCGATTACCACGCCTATGACCTTGCCAAAGGCCGAGGTTTTAATAGCTCGCCGGGTTATTTTAGGAAGGCTAATCATTGTCATTTTCCAGTATTTCACAGTTCTTAATATACGCTATCGAGAAGCATTATTGACTATCGCGACAGACGTAGGAGTCAATTTTTTGCTTCGCTTTGTAGAATCCCTGCAAAATTCGAACCAATCGACTAACATAGCAGAGTTACAAGGCCGGTAGAGAGCAGAAATCCTGCTTTTAGCTTAATATGCGCTTATCAATATGAGGCAAAAGCGGAAACAAGTTGCCTCTTTTCCTTCGAAAGACTGCCGCGTATTTAGCGAATGTTGAAGGTAGTTGTTGAGAGCGGTTGTTGAACTTTTCTATGCATTTTTACAGTGAAGAACAACAGCCCCTTTGATTGACATCGTTAAAAAAATACTCACAATGAATTCATTATTCCCCGTAAACACCAATCCACTGATGCTGTCTCTTTCAGAATTCCAACTTGCGCTTTCTCACCAGTTTACCAGTCCCCCGTTCACTCTTTCGATAGACTCCCACTGCCACTATCTTATTGCGGGTAAAAACCACACAGGGAAGTCTGTTTTGCTAAGGGCTTTGGCAGCGAATGGCAAATCAATCTCAGGCCAGAGACATTGCGATGTCCTAGTATCAGAAATTTCTGTCTTTACGCAGCATGCGCTAATCGAGCAGGAAAAGAAAAAAGACAGCGCAGATATTTTAGATGTAATTGCTACACCCACAAGGGTTCACGAATTACTCAAACGTGCGAATCCTGAGTATGAACATCACCCTTTGTTTAGTGAGTTGTCTCAGGCTCTGACGCTTAATCATCTTTTAGACAGTCACTTTTTGTCGTTATCCACTGGTGAAACGCGCAAAGTTATCATTTTGATGGCATGGTTAAGTCACGCATCAGTCATATTACTTGATGAGCCTTTTGAGGGGCTGGATGCTCAGTCTGTCAAAGCGTTCAGTCATTTTCTTGTCAATCAACAGCAGGCCATCGTGGTGACGACCGCGAACAAACTCTCTGATATTCCACTTGGACTGAACGCTAAACTGGTAGTGATGGACGACCTTACCATCGCATGGCAATCTCAGGAACGTCTCGATTACCAAGCAATACGCAGTCATTTAAGTACCTGGTTTGCCCTTGGTCAAGCTGACGTTACCCTACCGCCGACTACGTCGCTACACCAACAACAGGCTCCACAACACTTAGAAAAAGCGTCAAATGAAGTGTTAATCCAACTCATTAATGGACAGGTGAAATACGACGACAGAACAATATTTAAAGGGCTGAACTTCACGCTAACACGCAACCAACATTGGCAAATTAGTGGTCCAAATGGTTCAGGAAAAACCTGTTTATTACAGATGTTCACCGGTGACAATGCGCACTGCTATACCAATGATCTCACCTTGTTTGGCATCGCGCGAGGCTCCGGAGAGAGTATCTGGGACATAAAGAAACACTTTGGGATCATGTCCAATGCACTGCATATGCAATATAAAACCAATACCAGCTTGATAAATGTCATTTTGTCGGGCTTTCACGACAGCATCGGCCTTTACGTCCGACCCGCGCAAGAAGAACGCCACTGCGCTTTGCAGTGGCTGCAATTGTTAGGACTGGAAGAAAAGGCCGACGTACCTTTTCTATCGCTATCATTTGGCGATCAACGACTTGCCCTTATTGCCCGAGCTATGGTTAAACACCCTACCGTGTTGATTCTGGATGAGCCTTGCAACGGACTTGATGATTTTAATCGCCACAAAGTACTTAAGTTAATTGACATGCTTGCCCAAAGTGGCAGCACGACCATTTTGTATGTCACCCATAATCAAAGTGATCACGTCCCCTCTATTCAACACCGACTTGACATGTGTGACTATCAAGGCTGAGGTAGCGGCTACTCCCCAAATTAAGGCGAATATCTATAGGCAATACAACCTAGTTTTACAAAAGACTGCGCGCTAAACATACCGCAGTACTAAGGCGATGATTACCCCTGTGACTATAAGTTGAATCAGGCAAAAGCCCATAATGTCCTTTGCTTTTAACCCCGCGATAGCAAGTACTGGTAACGCCCAGAACGGTTGGATCAAATTTGTCCACGCATCGCCCCACGCTACAGCCATGGCCACACGATTAACCTGTGCCCCCAATTCTATGGCTGCGGGCAAGACGACAGGTGCTTGCACCGCCCATTGTCCGCCCCCGGAAGGCACAAAAATATTGACCAGTCCCGCACTGATAAAACTCCATACTGGCAGCGATTCAGCAGTTGCAAAGCTAATTAACCATTGAGACATCGACTGTGCCAATCCTGATTGCACCATAACCGCCATTATCCCCGCATAAAACGGAAACTGAATGATAATACCGCTTCCGCCTTGAACAGCTTGTTGTAAAGCATGTAGCAAGTTTTTTGGTGTGCCGTGAAGGATGATGGCCAAGAACAAAAACAGTGTGTTGACAATATTGAGGTTAAGACCACCGCCTTGCATAAAATACTGTATAAGATAAGCGATACCGGCAGCTCCTACTAAAAATGCTAAAAGCGCGCTGTTTTCAAGCTTGTCAGCGGGACGGGTACTGTGGTTTTCAGGTGGAGGGGCGTCACGTAATGCAGCCTTATCGACGACGATGCTCTCTTCGTTCGGGGGAAGCAAGAAACGGTTAACTAAGGGAACCACCACGAAAAGTATGCCAAGTAAAATCAAGTTGAACGCACTAAAAATAGTGTCATTAGTTGAAATCAGACCTATTTGAGACTCTGAAAAATGGCCTGGAGTAGCAATGGTCAATGGTACTGAACCTGCCAGTCCCCCATGCCAGACAATAAAACCAGAATAGGCGCTTGCCACTAATAAACGGTAGTCAACAGCCACATTACGGGCTAATGCTTTTGCAAACAATGCCCCTACTACCAGCCCAAAGCCCCAGTTTAGCCAACTGGCAATTAGCGACACCAGAGTTACCAAAACAATAGCCCTGCCTGGCGTATGGGCCAAATTGGCTAAACGGGCAAGTAATACGCGTATTAAGGGCGTACTCGCCAACATAAACCCCGTCATAAGTACGAGTAACATTTGCATTGAAAAGGTTAGTAATCCCCAAAAGCCTTCGCCCCACATTGTGATTACCGTTTGAACGGGTTGTTGCTCGACCAAAACCGCTGCGGCAAAGGTCACCAGTGTGAGCAGTAAAACAAAAATATAGGGGTCGGGAAGATAGCGCTCGACGAGTTTGATAAAAGGTTGTGTCGCACGATTGAGCATGAATTACCTGCAAGATGTTAATAACATGTTGCATATTAACGCATTTTCTTGTTTAGTGCAGCACGGTGCCACAGCGTTTGGCTGTGGCTGTAACCTGCGATGAAGTCGACGAATTAAATTCGCGAAAGAATGGTTGTCACCCTTTTATTGTGACAACCAGTGACTGAGTACCTCGATCACTTTATTTTGGTCAATTGGCTTAGTTAAAAAGTCATTCATACCTGCGTTGAGGCACTTTTCTCTATCGCCCTGCATGGCATTGGCCGTCATCGCGACAATCGGGATATCCCGATAAGCGCTACCCGCCGCACCATTTCGTATTTGCTTGGTAGCTTCATAGCCGTCCATTTCAGGCATTTGACAATCCATTATTATTAATGTGAATACATTGTCTTCACTGTGGCTACGCAGTATATCCAATGCTTGCACACCGTTTTCAGCAACTTCTGCTCCCAGTCCTATGGTGTCAAGTATACTGGTGGCTACGACCTGATTAATTGCATTATCTTCCACTAGCAAAATGCGCGTATTTTCAGGCCATGCTGGCGTACTTGAAGCTTCTGCTGCATGCATAGGCAACGCCTGTGCAACTCCATCATTGGGTTCATCTTTATCCGCAAGTTCAATAACACTGAGTAGATCACTTGTGGTGATCGGTTTCGGGTAGCTCGTGTGTACACCTAATTTCCGGTAGTGATCTACATCAACAATATCATTGAGTTGTGTCATCATGACTAACCGAATGCCGTCATATTGCGCATTGTCCCGAATGGCTCTCACCAACGCTTCACCATCCATGTTAGGCATGAGGTTGTCTATTAAAGCCAAGTCAATGCTCGTTTTGTCCTCTGACAACTGGTGAGATGCGCATAGTTGCAACGCTTTTTCAGCGGTTTTCGCAGTTGAGACTTGTATACCCCACGCTTTAAGCTGTTTCTCCAATGCCATGAGAGTAGATTTATTGTCATCCACCAACAAACAATGAATTGGTCTGGAAAGTTGTGAAGGAGCAATATCGACAGCGTCTGAACACGTTTTAACAACACAGGAAAACTCAAAGCAACTGCCTTTCCCCAAATTACTAGTGACTTGTATATCTCCATCGAGTAATTGACAGAGCTTTTTGGTGATACTCAGTCCCAACCCGGTACCACCATAACGACGGGTAGTTGATGCGTCGACCTGAGTAAATGCATCAAAAAGAGAGGGGATTTTTTGTTCTGGTATGCCAATACCAGTGTCAATTATTGCGCAGGTAAATACATACTCTGCGTCGCACTTCCCTTGAGATAAGCTCGCAGTGACTTTTAATTCACCGCGATCAGTGAACTTTATTGCGTTACTTAATAGATTCGTCAGAATTTGCTGTATGCGGTTCGGGTCTGAATTCACCGCAGACACTGGTATAGCGGTTAAATCGAGTACCACCTCTAAGCCCTTTATTTGGGCTGCTAGGGCTACTGATTGCGTAAGTTTTTCAATCAAGCCACGCAAATCAAAATCAATATACTCCAGTTGCAACTGACCCGCTTCAATCTTTGAGAAATCTAAAATGTCGTTGATCAGATTCAACAATGAGTTAGCACTGATACTGGCAATATCCACCCGTTGAGCTTGTTCTGTCGTCAAACCGCTATTCTTAAGCAGTTCCAACATGCCAATCACCCCATTCATTGGCGTTCTAATTTCATGACTCATGTTGGCAAGGAACTCTGACTTCAATTGTGTGGCTTCTTCTGCTTTCACAAGTGCATTAGTTAAGTCTTGCGCCTGAGCTTTAAGAGAGGCGGTTTTTTCTGAAACTTGCTGTTCAAGTGCCATTACAAACTGTTTTTGTTTCGTTATTTCTGTTTGTTGCAAATGGGTACGTAAGTAAATAGCAAGAAATATCAAAGCCATTCCAAAAACCACGTAAAACGTGTATGCCCACCAGGTTTTCCAAGGCGGCGTTGATACGTGAACATTGACACCGAGTTGCTGTTCTCCCCACTGTCCAATACTATTCTTTGCTCTCACAAGAAGGCGATAGTCTCCTCCATCCAGATTGGTGAAAGACACCGAGTTTCGGTTACCAATGTCAATCCAGTGATCATCGTAACCCTCTAGTTTATAGGCATATTGAGACTTATGGGGAGCGGCGAAATCAAGAAGCGAAAACTCTAATGTGAAAAAGTAATCAAGGTATGACAAATAAATATCACTCACATACGCGTAAGGCTTTTCCAGCTTTTCATCCCGGCCCATTTTGCTAAATCCGGTCAATACAATATTAGATTCAATGGGCGCTTGCTGACTTTCAGAATAACTGAAATATTCAATGCCCCGTTGACTACTTGAAAATAGCGTGTTGTCAGCCGCTCTGAGTAAGCTACTGGCGTAATAGTTTTTGCCTTCTTCGGCAGGGTTGTCCTGATAGTTAATGGTTTCGCCGTTGCTGGGATTAAATAAGTAAATCCCCTTGTTAGTGGTTAGCCATAAATTATCATTTTCGCCATCGGCAATTCCCCTAATTAACGAGGTGGGAAGACCATTGTCTTCGCTAAAATGACGAAAGCCATTCTTTTCGCTAACGTAAAGGTTCAGCCCTTTTTGCGTTGCTATCCATATATCGCCTTTAGCACTTTGATGAATATCTTGAACAATATTGCCAAGTAAACTCATCGGCTGATATATATCGCTGGTAAACGAGGTGAACTTTTCCGTCTCTTTGTCCCATAGGTTCACACCTTTTCCGGTACCTACCCACATGTTTCCGTGTTTATCTTTAAAGATATCGTGGACTTCAGGGTGTGAAAGCCCAGCATTTTGATTTAGATGTTGAAAGCGCTGCTCTTTGTCGTTGTAGAGGTAAACACCATTTTTGTATGTACCGATCCACAAATTATCAGCGTCGTCTAAGCCCAGCGATCTAAACTCTCTAAACTGACGGTAATTTTGCTCGGTTCTTGGGTATTCAATAGGTTCAACAATACCCGTGGTAGGGTCAAATTTTGCCAAGCGATCATCTTGAGCAATCCACAACACGCCATGACTGTCAGCAAGTATAATCGGTCTTTCAATTTTGCCTTTGCTCGGCTGCTCGTGATCACCGGTAAAAACGGGACCTGATAACGTCTCTAACTGTTGCTTATCTACTCGCCATTTGTACACTGCAGATAAGGAAGACACGATTAGCACGTCACCTTTGCTGTCGGTGCTAATACCGTTCGGTGCAATAAGCGCTTTGTTGTTAATGAGCTTTACCTGTTGGCGGGGGATAAGCTTGAAAATACCGTGTACTTCACTGGTAACCCACTTGGTATGAGTATGATCTTCAAAAATAATACGCAGGCCATTGTTGTAGCCAAAGTCGAGCTTATCAATTTGGCCACCTGCCTGAGATTGGCGATAAACACCATTGGTCGTAACAAACCACAAGTAGCCCTCGTGATCCTCTAACATCGAATTCACTTGGCCTAAACGCTTTCCATCAGTGGTTTTTAGTTGAGTAAACTTGCCAGTATCAGGTTCAAAGAGAAAAGGCCCCTCTTGAGTGGCTACATAGAATCGATCATCTGAAGCAACTAAAATACTGCGAATTTCATTGGCACCAGTATCAGTCTGGTTTAACGGATCGGGAAAATAATGAATCGCGGTGTGGGTATTTTTATCATACAAATTCAACCCAAAGCTGGTCGCTATCCATAAACTGTTGGCGTCATTGTCTTCAATATCCCAAATGCGATTGTGAGAAAGGCTTTTCCCGTTGTCCTCCTCTTTTTGAATTCTTTCGAACTGGTCATTACCGAGGTAACGATTGAGGCCTTGATCGTAACTGCCCAACCAAATGTCGCCATTACGGTCGTGTAACAGTGACTGAATGCGATTTGAAGAGAGTGAATCAGATCGTTTTGGATCGTGAATAAAGGTTTCAAAAGTGCCACTTTCGGGACGATATAAATTTGCTCCTCCACCCCAGGTTCCAATCCAGATATTGCCATTTCTGTCCAGCATTAAGTTACCGGCGTCATTGTGCGAAAGACCATTAGGCGTGGTGCTATCAAACTCAAACAACGTCACTTTTCTACCGTCGTGGCGCATTATTCCGTTTTCAGCCGTACCAAACCACAGCAATCCCTGTTTATCTTGAATAATGGAATAGATTTCTGACGACACAAAACCATCTTCGGCTGTCAGTCGTTTAACAGAATATTCATTCATTAGCTCGGTCGTCTCATTAGCATTCGCTGACGATGCTAAAGTGATCGAAATCAAAGCCCACATGAACAGGCGAGAAAGTAGCGTCCGGAAGTTTGTCATATACAGCAAAGATTATTCTTATAGTGGGAACAGTTTCCCATGGATAACAAGTAACTTTAGATTATCTAAAAAACGAGATCTACTCGACTAAAGCGCCAATTTTGATCTAAATCATGCGTGATTCTTGCCAATCATATATGCTAAATACATAAGTCCCTAATTTAATGTACCTAACTGGAGTATTTCATGGCTAAATCATACAAAAGTATTACAGAAGACTTAAGCCCTTATCTTGCGGAAGTAAAAAAAGGTGTACCGGAAGTAATGAAAGGGTTTTCACAAATGGCAAAAGCGGCCACTGCAGATGGCGCGCTCGATAAAAAAACCAAAGAGTTTATTGCATTAGCTATAGGCATCGCTACACGCTGTGATGGATGTATAGGCTTTCACGCCAAGGCACTAGTCGCACTGGGTGCGACCCGTGAAGAAATTGAGGAAGTGTGTGGTATGTCGGTATATATGGGCGGAGGCCCGTCATTTATGTATGCCGCGGATGCCTTGCGCGCTTTTGACGAATTCAGCGCTGACTAGAGCTTGTTGATCTTTGGTGTACGAATTTTAGTCTAAATGGAAGCTGTTTATTCGCGAAACAGACCTGAAGACTCAATGACCAAAAAGCAGGGCTAAGTTAAAGGGCTGTAACAAAGAGTAAAAGGCTTTCATGACGACCGCTGCAAAAATGCACAGCAAAGGTCAACACGCTCTAATAGATACTTTGGTTTTAGGGCTTAACCCAAACCTCTCTATTAGTGAATCACCAATGCCAAGAAAACATAGGCATTGGTGGTCTTTATTCACATTACGCCTTGGCGAAAAGTCGATCCCATAGCGCTTTGACCTGTTCAGCATCGTCACTTTCTAATTCTTTGTTGGTAAATGCGCGATGTAAACTGTCTTTAATTTTTTCGTCTAACATGGCTAACGAAGCCTCTTCTTCCATTTCCAACTGGCGCGCTTCAACAGCAAAATGCCCCTGTAAATAACTGGCAATAAATAGCTCATCGTCACTGCCGTGATTGACAACATCATCTAAGGCATTCTCGATTGTAGTAATCGCGTTTACGACATGTTGAGGTGCGGCGGCTGGTGGTAACACTAATTTCTCCTTTTTAAAATTAATAAAATGATGGCTTCTAGTTTGTTGATAAATCCTGCGAGAGTCAGAACTATATGGCGTGATATAACACCTTGTCTCTGTAACCGGTAATAACGGTGAATGCGCCGGCCAATGACGTATCAAGATCGCTATCTCCTGAATCCAAACGAAGCGGTTTACCTTCGAGGGCTTTTAACTTCTGTTTAGTGGCAACCACAAGCATATTTTGTTTGCCAATTTGCCTGATAAATGTAGGACTTAACTGCTGATTACCCCGACCTAGTATGTGGCCTTGTCCCCCAATAACCGTCAACACTACCTTACACGGTTTGTCTTGTGTCAGGGCGATAAGCTCAGCGGCCGTGACATCGCTTTTAACCAATTTACCCTGATAAACTACATCCACGCCGAGAAGTGTATTGGCTAGTCCAAGGTAGTCCATGATGGCGCCGACAGTAGAGCCTGAGCCCATTACAAAATAGGTTTCCGGTTCCTCGTCCATTAGCTCGCTAATGTGAGCTGCTATGTCGTCCAATACGAGGGCTTCGTCTTCCCTTCCCCCCATTTTCACGGCTTGTATATACGACAATTCAGCAGGCACTCGCATCTCACCAAAATGCTTGGCTATCACTTTGCCTTGCCGAAATGCGTCTTCATCAATATCCCGCACTTCAGCGTCCATTTCGCTAACCAGCTCTCCTGAGATCATCTGGCTAACCACTTGTCCTGCTGCCGAAGGAGATACACAGTAAACCCCAGAATGGATTTTACATCCCGCTGGTACTCCCAATACAGGAATGCGACTGCCTACTGTATTGCAAATATTGCGCGCGGTACCGTCTCCACCCGCAAACAACAGCAAATCGACATTAGCTGCAACCATGGCTTTTGCGGCCTGCTCTGAATCATGACCTTCGGTTTGCGCTGTCTCGGGAGTGTAGATAACATCAAAAGGTATGCCCAGTGATTCACATACAGAAGCCCCCATTTCACCATGGGCGGTTAGCACCGTAAATTGACCCGAAAGCGCAGTTAATATGCTAAGGGCCTTGGCCATTTTCTCATTGGCTTTTTTCTCTGCCCCCATAGCCAGTGCTTTGGCGCGAATTTGTGCACCATCGCTGCCTTTTAATGCCAACGCCCCACCGATCCCTGCATAAGGGTTCACTATGACCCCAAGTCGAAAAATGGATTGTTTCATGCTGCACTTTGTCCATCTGAATGCTGGAAAGTATCTCTTAACGCAGCAATAAAACGTGCCGCGCGCGGAGGGAACCCGTTGGCTTGGAAGTATTCCAACTGCGCCTTTACGTTTTGCGTGAAACCAACCCTGTCCGGCTCTGCGCCATTTAGGTTATCAGTACTCACCTGAAACTTTCTACCCGCAGCTTCTGTGAAGGCCCACTCAATGGCCTGAGGTTTTACCTCTACTTTTTCAAAATCGGATTGTTGCTGCTCGTTACGTCCATCTGGGCAATACCAATATCCATAATCCTCCAACAGTCTGCGTTGTTCACCCGCGATACACCAATGGGCAATCTCGTGAAGTGCACTTGCAAAAAAACCATGTGCAAAGACGATTTGGTGATACTCACATGCATGCCCAGCAGGCAAGTAAATCGGCTCATCCTCACCTAATACCAGACGGGTATTAAAATCTTCAAACGTGCGGTTAAATAAGGCAATTAGCGTAGGAACGTCGTTGTCAAACTCCGACAAAGGCGGTGTGCTGCTGTGTTGGTGCATAAGGCTTTTCATTGCGTTTGGAACAATTGTATTTTCATGCAATTAATTGAATTAAAGGGGAGTATATCAGGAAAACCCATCGCTCTCACTTGAAAGCAGGCGCCACTTAGGTCAATCTAGGTTTACAGCGTCTCTATACCCATCGTTTAATTTGATTTTCACCCAAACTGAAATCAAACGATAGTTGCCTGTAAAGGCGTTATATGTGCTCTAGTAATACCAATGTAGGGCATAACAACAAAAACCCGCTTGTGATAACAACGGGGTGGAGTAAGCCTTTGTCCCAAAACATCATACAACACATTTATCGCGTCAACGCCCTTCGTGATCTTGCCGGGCAACTCGGTTTAATGCCGAAGATCCATCAGCTTCAATACTGGCAATGTGCGCGCTTGCTAATTTCTCACGATGATTTAGCGAAGCAACAGCGCTATCAAAAGGCGATGGCATTCTTTGTCGAAGAGTTGTACGGCCCCAAGGACTTCAGTCAACGAGACGCCGATTTAGTCCGAGTTATTCCCAAATTAGCGAAAGTGTTGCCGGATAAGGCGATGAATGCGATGAATGACGCGCTGTCTTTGAATGCGTTGTCTTTCGACCTGGATATGGCAATGGCGCAATACTTAACGCAGCATTACCCCGATAGTGATATTGACCGAGATAATTACGCAGAAGCCTATCGCAGTGTCGGCCGAAGTGAAGACAGAGCACATCAAATCGATATAATTTCACACTTGGGCGACCAGCTAGCTGAAGTCATTAAAGTACGCGGAATTGGTATGTTAATATCCCTTTCCCGTCGACCTGCAAAAATGGCTGGTCTTCTTGCGCTACACGAGTTTTTGGAACGTGGGTTTAATGCGTTTAAGGCCATCGGCGACGTACAGAGTTTTATTCACCCTGTGTTAAATAGAGAAAAAACCTTAATGCAGGCGTTATTTGCTGAAGATTTGGTCTTACCCCAAGACAATCCGCTCCCCAAAGTTCATTTGGAGCAGGGTCTGTTTTGACAATGACCTCTTGAGATTGTGAATCCTTACCGATTCCGCTCAGTTAGCACGAACACACACAAGTAAAGGATAGGGTTTGAACGCACACACACTCCCTTGGATGTATGCTAATCCGTATATATTACATTGGCAGATTGACCAGACACATATCGATCACTATGAGCATGTTAACAACGTGGCTTATCTCAGCCAGTTAGAAAATCTGGCATGGGCCCATTCTAATGCGCTAGGCCTGACTTTTGCCGACTACCAATCGCTCAACCGAGGTATGGTCATCAAGCGCCACGAACTGAACTATCATTTGCCCAGTCATTTGGGCGACACGTTGCATTGTGCCACGTGGATAATTGACTGTGACAGCAAGTTAACCCTGAAACGCCAATTTCAGTTCATCTGTCCGAAACGCAACAAGGTAGTCTTTGATGCATTAACCACTTTTGTCTGCGTGAGTTTAGACAGTGGTGCGCCCAAACGTATGCCTGCGCGCTTTATCGACGTCTATGGCGAAGCATGTATCACGACACAAAAAAGCACTTCGTAACGTGAAGTGCTTTTAATTTGATGATCAACGAAGCACTATGGCCTGTTGCTCACTAGCTTACCGCTTTTTCTTTAAATGGCCGCGCATACTCGGGTGCCTTGGTCAATTGCCCGTTTAGCATCTAACTCCAGTGCTTCGTCAGCGCCACCGATAAGGTGATAAGGCATAGTCAAACCATCCACAATATCTCGCATCGGCTCTTGACCGGCACATATAATGACATTGTCTACCGGCAATAGCTGTTTATTACCCTCGACAGTGATGTGCAAGCCTTCATCATCAATCTTGTCGTAGCTGACACCCGCTATCATTTTTACGCCCTTGGCCAGAAGCCCTGCCCGATGCGCCCAACCAGTGGTTTTACCCAAGCCTGCGCCTACTTTAGAAGACTTGCGCTGAAGCAAGTAAATTTCGCGTGGTGAAGGCTCTGGTTGAGGCTGCACCCCTTCAATCCCCGCTCTCGCAGTGAGCGTCATGTCAATTCCCCACTCTTTCATAAACGCTGGAATATCTTGGCTTGGGGTGGATTTTCCATGGGAAAGATACTCTGCCGTGTCAAAGCCAATCCCCCCAGCGCCAATGATCGCCACTTTGTGACCGACTGCTTTTTTCTCTTTAAGCACTTGCAAATAGGTAAGCACCTTACTGTGGCTAATTCCCTCAATATCAGGCGTTCTCGGTTTAATGCCCGTGGCCACTAATACTTCATCAAACCCTTCTGTGTTTAGCGTCGCGGCGTCAACGTATGTATTCAGTTGTAGACTGATATTTGGGTGAAGCTCAATTTGGCGTTTAAAGTAGCGCAGCGTTTCATAAAACTCTTCTTTGCCAGGAACTTGCTTCGCCACATTGAACTGCCCACCTATTTCATTGGCAGCATCGTAAATTACCACTTCGTGGCCGCGCTCTGCCGCGGTTACCGCCGCAGCCAGCCCCGCAGGACCCGCTCCTACCACTGCCACACGTTTTTTAGAAGCCGCAGGTGTGATATTAATTTCCAGTTCATGACAGGCACGAGGGTTAACCAAACAACTGGTCATTTTGCCATTGAATACGTGATCTAAGCAGGCTTGGTTACATCCAATACAGGTATTTATCTCATCGGCTTTGTTTTGCTGAGCTTTGCGCACAAAGTCAGCATCTGCCAAAAATGGGCGCGCCATTGACACCATATCAGCATCACCGCGCGCCAGTACCGCTTCAGCAACCTCAGGAGTATTGATGCGGTTAGAGGTAATAACGGGTATGGACAGAGCATCGCGGAACTTTGCCGTCACCCAGGTAAAGGCGGCACGGGGAACTTTGGTTGCAATAGTGGGAATACGCGCTTCGTGCCAACCAATACCGGTATTAATAATGGTGGCGCCCGCTTTTTCAATTTCTTTACCCAGTTGCACTACTTCCTCGTAGCTTGAGCCACCCTCGACTAAATCCAACATAGAAAGGCGATAGATAATAATGAAGTTTTTACCCACTGCTTCGCGAACTCTTCTCACCACTTCAATGGGTAGTCTTATCCTGTTTTCGTATTCGCCTCCCCAGGCATCGTCACGGTGATTAGTTCGCTTAGCGATGAACTGATTTAAGAAGTACCCTTCTGAGCCCATAATTTCAACACCGTCGTAACCCGCGCGCTGAGCTTGAGTTGAAGCGGTAATAAAATCGCGAATTTGCTTTTCAATTTCATCTGCATCCAAGGCTTTAGGTTTAAAGGGGTTGATCGGAGCCTGAACTGCCGAAGGTGCAACTAACTTAGGACTGTATGCATAGCGCCCCGTATGCAGTATTTGCATACATATTTTACCACCTGCGATGTGTACTGCGTCGGTGACTTCTTTATGATTATTGACCGCTTCATCTGTATCTAAGCGAAACGTAGATGGGTGTGTCGCCCCTTCTTCGTTTGGCCCTATACCACCGGTTACTATCAGCCCCACGCCGCCTCTGGCCCGTTCGCCGTAAAAAGCCGCCATGCGTTTATGGCCGTCAGGAAGCTCTTCAAGTCCGGTATGCATTGATCCCATCAACACGCGATTTTTAAGCTGAGTAAATCCTAAATCGAGGGGTCGAAACAGGTGTGGATATACAGGGTGGTCAGTAACGGTCTGGTTCATAATAAATTCCTGAAAAATTGCCCGAGTTTTTCACTGTAATAGGGTGTCGTGTTTTGCACTTGCGTTTAGAAAGGTGCAGTTGCGACATCGCAAGCGCCGCCTGTCGACACTATTGATTTAATTTTTTTATAGCACCGTGTAAAGGTGGGAAATCCGGCTGTGTTTGTGCCTTTTGCGCTTCCATAGCACTAAATACATCTTCCATTTGAAACATCCCAGCCTGCCACGTTGCCATGTAAGTTAAGCTCTCAGCTACCGTGTGCTCTACTGCATAGTTGATCATGGTTTTAGTGCCTGCCACCGCCAGTGGCGAGTTAGCCGCTATCTGCTGTGCAACTTTCATCACGGCATCAAGCATGGCTTTTTGATCGTCAAACACTTGATTAACAAAACCAAGCTGTTGCGCTTCTTGCGCACCAAAATTACGCCCCGTATAGGCCAATTCTTTCACGACTCCAATAGGAATAAGTTTAGGCAGGCGCTGCAGTGTACCGACGTCTGCGGTCATACCCAGTTGCGTTTCTTTTATGGTAAAGAATGCATCTTTTGTGCAATAGCGCATATCACAGGCACTCAGTAAGTCTACTGCACCACCAATGGCACCACCTTGTACGGCACCGATAACGGGCATACGCGCTTGTTCGATGGCAGTAAAACTGTCCTGCAACAACATGACCATTCTGCGCATGCGCTCTGCCCGCCGAGATGGATCACCTTTAAAACTTTCCTTCATATTTAAGAAAACAGACAAATCCATGCCAGCAGAAAAGTGTTTGCCAGTAGAGGAAATGACGATGACTCTGGATTCGCCTTGCTCGTCAATTTGTCGAATGGCTGCAGGAAACTCTGACCAAAAATCAGGGTTCATACTGTTCATGGCATCAGGTCTATTGAGTATGACGTGAGCGATATGGCCTTCGTGTTTTATTTCTAATGTAGAGTACGTCATGGGATTCGCTGCCTCCTTCAAGCATTTTGGTTAACATTTCTGCAAACTAGACACCGTCAAGATAAAAGGCAATGTTGACAGTGTCAAGATAAAACGTTATTTATTCATCACATACTATAGACCAGAGATTGAATTAGCTTTTATGACAAATGCAGCGCCAAGCTATCATCACGGAGATCTGCGTACTGCGCTACTCAATGCCGCAGCCAAACGTTTAGCTGAACATGGGGTAGATAGCCTGTCGTTAAGAAAATTGGCAGAGGATGCCGGTGTTTCAAGAACTGCGCCCTACCATCATTTTAAAGATAAAAGCGCATTGTTAAGTGCTATAGCAGCGAAAGGGTTTAGTGATTGGCATGACGCAGCAAAGCGCATTTTCGAACAGCCAAACAAATCACCTCGTGAGCGATTTAGAGCGTTTATTCACGAATATATTGGTTATGCAGCAAACAATACCGAAATGTATGAACTCATGTTTGGGCGCACTATTTGGCGTAACAATGCAGCCACGTCAGACTTAAAAAACGTGGCCTTTCCGTGTTTTCAATTCCAGGTCACCATGACCCGCTACTGGCAAGAACAAGGGCTGTTACCCAATAACCAAGACGCCCTTCGCTTAGCACAAGTAACATGGGGAACCCTTCACGGCATAGCCCGCCTATTGATCGATGGCATATACGCTGACACCAGCCATATTGATGAAATGTGTGACTGTGCTGCCGATCTATTTATGCAGCACAGTCACGAAAGGTGAGGCAGTCGCGATTTCAATCTTGTAGTTAAAATGCAAGTCCACCCCATGTAACTGTTATTATCCCAGTAATATAAAGCTCGTTAACTGGCGATAGGTATGGGCTGACCTTCATGAGCCGCCTTAATAAAATCAGCTGCACGCTCTGCAATCATAATGGTTGGCGCATTCGTGTTACCACCGATTAAACTTGGCATCACCGACGCATCTACCACGCGAAGCCCTGTTACGCCTCTGACACGCAATTGAGTATCGACTACTGCCATGACGTCATCATCAGCCCCCATTTTACAGGTGCCAATTGGATGATAGATGGTTTCTGCCCGCTCTCTTAAGAATTCTAGAATTTCTTCATCAGTCTGCGCCTGTTCGCCTGGATAGAGCTCAGTACCTTCAAATTTGTCAAAATCAGGGGCAGATAATAATTTTCTGGCAATGCGTACTCCCTCAATCATAACTTGTTGATCTTCAGGCGCGGATAAGTAATTCGGATCGATTAATGCCTGATCGGCGGGGTGATTACTTTGCAACGTAATACTGCCGCGACTTTTGGGATATAAGCAGCACACATGGAGACCATAACCGTATCCAAAAGCTAATTGTCTTCCATGGTCGTTTAAGATAGCAGGCAAGAAATGAAATTGGATGTCTGGGCCAATTGTTGCAAGGCTTGAACTGACAAAGCCCCCCGCTTCAGCAACGTTTGAAGAAAAGATCCCTTGACGTTTCACGGCATAATCCACACTGGCTTTGACATAAGACGGCAATGCGCCTACCGCTACGGCATACCCTTCTCGCGCTTTACAGGTATATTGCACTATAGCGTCCAAGTGATCTTGTAAGTTCTGCCCCACACCAGGTAGGTCGCAATGGACAAAAATTCCCTTCTCTTCTAATTCAGCTCGCGGCCCAATTCCCGATAACATAAGCAGTTGGGGAGAATTTATCGCACCACCACACAATATCACTTCGCCTTTAGCAAAATAGCGATTAATCACGCCCTTCTCACGCACTTGTACACCGATAGCGCGCTCACTTTCCAATAACACTTTTTCACAAGCGACTTTGGTTAATACAGTCAGATTATTGCGGTGCTTCGCCTGTGTGAGGTAACCCTTTGCTGTTGAGCAGCGTTGTCCATTCACTTGAGTTACATGATAATAACCAAGGCCCTCTCGCGCCTCCCGATTAAAATCCTCTCTTTGCTGATATCCGGCATAGCTTGCAGCATTCACGAACGCGTCAGATAACACATTGGTGTGGCGAAGTTTAGAAACATTTAACGGCCCGCCACTTCCGTGAAATTCATCGGGGCCTTCTTCGAAGTTTTCAGCGCGCTTAAAATAGGGCAATACTTCATCGAAGGACCAGCCCTTGGCACCTTCTTCATTTGCCCAACGATCATAGTCTTCTTGTTGCCCGCGAATATAACACATGGCATTGACAGAACTACTTCCCCCTAGGGTCTTTCCTCGCGGCCAGAAAAGCTCCCTGTCGTACATTTCTTTTTGCGGAGCAGTGTGATACCCCCATCCTATACCTTCAAATCGACTTAATATCGATAATCCAAATGGAATATGAATAAGTGGGTTGGTGTCTCGCGCCCCAGCTTCAAGCAATAAAATGTCAAGTGCAGGATTTTCTGATAATCGCGTAGCAAGCACTGCGCCCGCTGAGCCGCCACCTACGATGATGTAATCGTAACTCTTTTGCTCTTCACTCATACCAAAGGCTCCTGCTCATCTTATTGCTAATAAGAAGTAAATGACGTGTTGTGGTACGACCAGATTAGCAAAAAAAAGCGAGGTGAGAAAAGTTTTATCTTGTAACATTTTAAAATTCCAATAACCTTGATAACTTAGGTAATTCACAACGCGAGTAACATGAATTTTCACATACTTGCTCCTTGCCATCTTCGCCCTTTCGTTTCAGTGGAACAGGCCACAAACCATGCTTGCTACTATCGAACATTATCTTGTCCTTCTCATTATCACGATATCAGATAGCGAATGATTTCTAGTACCTTAAGCCTCAAAGATAACTGTAAACTCATCGTTGCTTGGTGTATGGTCAAGTTGGGCAAACTTACCTATGACGACTTTTCACAGCAGGAACTGCAATCGCTGGTAGAGAGTAGTTTTCCCTACACCTTCACTTTTGAGATACCTATTGGAACCGGCACAGTGAACGTGTTAGAAGGTAGAGTTACCCTTGATAATGTAACTAATCGCATTGGCCTTCAGTGTCTTGCGTCGCTAAATATTGTGGTGGCATCTAACACCATCTATCGCGCTCACGTTATATTTGCATTAAGCACAACGCCCAACTATGACCGTGAAACTAAAACGGTCTTTTTAAACCAGCTACGTACCGATGCCATCACGCTTGTGAACGATGACTACGCCCTAATTAAGGACACCCACTATTTACTCAGCCGCTTTTTCCCGCGAAGTGTTAACAGTTTGCTTTCAGGTTCATTGAAATCTGCGCTTTCTTTATTTACTGCTGGCACATCGGACATGGCTGCTGACTATTTAAAGCTTTATCTGTCTGGCTCCAAACAAGCTATTTTGGATTATCACAAACCTCAAATCGACGCCGCAATTCGAAAACAAATCAGTGAAGACAAGCTTTGCCATCAGTTAAGCAAAGATCAATGGCGAGAAGTGCTCTTTGCTAAACATGGTGAAAGTGTTCGTGTTGAAGAGAACGTATTGCGCTTTTATCTTGCCTAAGTCCTAATCCGCATAAGCCTTGACTGCATACTCACCGTTAACGAAAGGGAAATACCTCTTGTAACACTCGCTTAAGAGAGTAACAAAAGCTAACGTATTGTTACCTTTGTTCTCCCTTTATCACCGTGGAACCTATAACCGACTGTCATATTAGTAAAGGGGGGCTCTCACTGCGGTACAATTAACTTCAATGATCGGAAACGATGGATACGTGAACGGTGTCCACCTGTTCACCTATATCATCAATATTAAGACGTGGATCATCGACACTGGCTTCCAACATATCAAACGCTTCTTTGATGTAACGTGCCAAAGGCTGTAATGAGGAAATATTCTTATTACAGCACACCAGACCGACATTTGCCGTTCCCGCATAGGTCATCAATGTGATATTTACCCCGCCCCCTGGTGTCATTGTAGAAATGGGATAGCAAGCCAATAGCTCAGCATCTTTTAAATAACGCGTGTCCTTAGGACCCGGCACATTGGAAATAAGTATGTTAGCAATAGGTTTGACTACACTCGACATTCTGAGCCACTCAAACACCAGTGCCAGCGATTGAATAGCGATAGTATATCCACTAAACGCTGCAGGTCGGGCATGTTGGGCAGCATGTTTAACAATTCGATGGTTAACGACTATCTGCCGTAGTCGCAAATAGGGGTCGTGCTCACCGTGAGCCAATTGAACAGGCACAATGGCTATTTTATTCCCCGTGGTTTTCTCGCCCGGCTTCCTCAGGTTGATCGGCATGTTGGTGAACAATGCTTTCTTAAACACTTGGCCGTGCTCTTTTAACAACCTGTGCACACCAATATCAAACGCACATAACAACACTTCATTGGCAGTAGAGCGGGTTCGCCTAGCTAACGCCTTTACTCGATTGAAATCTAAATCCATCGTCGCCACTGCTCGCCCCGACTTCACCTGTCCGGTCAGGACGGTTTTGGTCCCTGTAAAGGGAATGGGCATATAATGTGGGTTTACACGCAGAATTTTCATAAAAATGCGCATGAAAATAACCACTAAATCAAAAGCAGTTTTAAGTGCATATCCCACTCCCGCCAAACGTTTAAAAAAGCTCACAGGATCGCGTTTTTTGTGGCGTAAGCGCTTTACGGCCCATACCGGCGTGAATTGACTATCGTGAGAATGCGACACATAACCCGATTGAAACCAACGCACCAATGTAGCGCCGTCGCCGTACATATGATGAACCCGCGCGTAAATAGCAAAAATGTCACTGTCTTCATCAAAGAGGAAGTGATACTGCCACAGGGGCTTGTCAGGATCTAACCTTGACGCATGCAACCTAGCCACAAACCCATCCAACGCTTCCCTATCCTTCACATCAGCTACACGGTGAATTTGAACGTGATAGTCCATATTTAATTTTTTGAGCGGCACAAACCCCGTCGGATAGCCCAACACGGTTTTAACAGCACAGTTGAACGGCGATGTCGCACGCGTAAAGCTTCTAATTTCCTTAAAAAGCGCCGGCACGTAGTCGGCACTGGTTTCGCCTTTAGGAATGGCTAATAACTGCAAGCAGGCAACATGCTTAGGGTTTTCGTCAGACTCCGTGATCCAAAATGACTTGTCTAAAAAGCTTAAATTCTTGGCCATTTTTATACCTTTTCAGCGAACTCAAGGGGTGACGGGGAGGTGAAATTTCGTGCGAGTGAATAGGAACTCAGTGCGTTTTCCAGTTGCGCTCTTTCATCGTCAGAGAGTAATAGGCGTGGCAATAGACTGACTTTCACAAGCGATAACGCATGATAGCGTTGCATAGTCGAATCCATATGGCTATTTAACTCATCAAATTGGCATGACTGGGTAATAATCAACGACATCAGATCCACCAGAAGCCGGCGTTCGTCTTTGGTTGCACTAAGCACTTTGCGAGTCGCCAGCGAATCAAAAAGGAAACCCAATTGATCATTTAAGCTTTTTAGAATGTGCTTTCTAGGACGAATAATGGCAGGATATTTTTCGGCTAGGTCGGCAGGACTTTTATAGAAGAAGCGAAACACGTGAATGCTATCAACCAGCATATACAAATAATACATTATTTCTTGTGCGTGCAAGGTATCGAGTTTTTCACGTCGCAGGAGTGGTTGCATTTGTTGCTCATGCATTTTCATTAAGGCACTTACCAAGCTTTCTTTGCCTTTAAAATGATAGTACAAATTTCCGGGGCTAATATCTAACTCAATGGCAATATCCACGCTCGTCACAGCATTTTCACCATGCTCATTAAACATCGCCAAAGCGGTCAATAAAATCCGTTGCGCGGTTTTCATGTAATTCAACACCCTGTACGAATCAAACCTGTTGCGTGCATCAGAAGACCAATTATGGGCTGTGCTAGTGTTACCTGTTTACATAAACACTAAGTAGAGCTGGGCAAAGCCAGCCATCATTCCCAAAATGGCTCCCGTTACGATCAATTTCCACTCGTCTTGCTGGTACGCAGGACGTAACACACCTTCGAATTCTTCTGCTGATAGCGCCTGCATCCGCTCGCTTAAATCATTGCCAACTTGCAGTGCATCATTGGCATAATCATAGGCATAAAGTAGATACTTGTCAGAATTATCAAATATTTGCTTTACCGCCAATGCTTTCATTTTGTGATAATTCTCGGAGCCCACGCCCAGAGCAAAATAAGGTTGAGCAATCGCTACGTATCGCTCTATCGCGTCGTTAACATGCAGTTCAATAAGCTCTAGTAGCTGTGCTGAGCCAGAACCGTGTAAAATAATATGCGTAATATTTTTAGGGGTGATGAGTTTTTGTTCAATAATCGTGGAGTATACTTCTGCCACTTCTTTTTGCCGCTTTAGAAACATGCCTTGAATAGTGATAGGTCCGAGCTTATGAGGGCGCTTCGGCTCAAAAATAATTTTTATCGCTATCCAGTTTGTAGCATAGCCTACAATTAGGCCGCCTAAGGGTAATATCCACCAGGCTTGATAAAAATACCACAACAACATGGTTGGTAAGCCAAACAAGAAACCAAAATAAAACCCCGAACGCACAATAAACGGAAATTCTTTACTTCCTGCGGTTAAAAAGATTTCGTTGATGAGTTCTGGTGAGTTGACCAGCTGTTCAACGACCAATTCTTTGATATCAAGGATTTCGGCTACATTGTGCTGAAAATCGTCGACCATTTTGTGCACCACATTCGGAATATCATTTTCTATCCGCTGGTACACTAGGTTTTTGCCCTGTACGGGCAGTGCTGCCCATAACTGCGGGGCTGATTCGGCCATCACGTCGTTCACTACTTTGCGAATAACCTGACTTAATCTCCGCTCTATTGCTTTGGTCAGGGCATCAGGGTCTAGGCGTCGTGCCAACTCCTCAACACTGAGTAATTTACCCAGTACCAACTCCACTTCAATCTCTGCCATTTGACGACGTTTTGCAGGGATTAAACCCTGCCACCCGAAGATAGGCTTTATGCCGACAAACTCAATGGGGTAAAACATCATCTTTACCGCAAGGTAATTAGTCAGCCATCCCACTATAGCGCTGATTAAAGGGATTGATAACAAACTCAGCGTTTCAACATTCCATTCCATACTTCGAATATGTGGTCCGATTTATTATTGTCTTATTCAGGCTACTTAGTGCATAGGAAATGGTCAACGTAAAAAATGCATTTAATGCTAATTGTTGATTGATAACAAAGTAAAGTGACGCTAAAACCTTATAATCATCTGTCGAATGTATTAACTCGTTCGCCATCACATCTATCACATGGAGCCTAATATTCTTGATGGATTCAAAACACAGGTGTAATTGTCGTCCTTATATGTCCCTGATATGACGACAATAAAAAGGGTGTTTTGAGGGCAACGGCAAGCGCCTATCGCCTCAGACTTTAGGTAGAGAATTCTAAAGTTTTAGCATAGGGTGTTATATAAGGCTTTCACGCCACTTGGGTTGTGACGGTTAGTATTCAACCAACATGGCAGGACTCTAAAGAATTTGGTTCATTTTCACTTACGGTAGGTAGTCAGTATGGCAGTATTCGACTTGCGGTTAAAAAAAATCGAAAACGACATTGAACAAGCCTCGTGTTATGAAGAATATGAAGCTGCCTGTCTGGCCCACGACGAACTTTCCGGTGCCCAGGAATGGAAAGCTAAAGACGCCAGTGATGACTATGACCACATGCTTATTCGAAAGCGCGTTCAACGATTACAGATAGCGCGGGGCAAAGGTGACCTTCATGCCTTAATGTCCATTTTACATGAAGGCTTGCATGGCAATTTAGGCAACATCGCAAATCCGGTACTGCTGAACCAATGTAAAATAGGGACTAAGCACCTCATTGAACAATTCATTGATGAAGTCATTCTTGCACTTGAACAAATTTACAGTGCCGATGAGAATGAAGTGGATTTTTACGAGAAACTTTCATTTTTCGAAGAAACTGCTCACGCGTTTGGTCGAAGCTGTTTAATGCTGTCTGGTGGTGCTGGCTTAGGGTTCTTTCACGCTGGCGTTGTGAAATCACTCAACGAGAAAAACCTCTTGCCTACTGTGGTATCAGGGGCAAGTGCTGGCTCTATTATTGCGGCAATGTTAGGTACTCGCAATCACGACGAGTTATTAGAAGCCTTAAGTGCCGAATTTATTTACGACACGTTTAAGCACTGGCGAAGCTTTTCCGGCTTGGGCAAAAAAAGTTTATTTGATAGTTCGGTGCTAGAAAATGCCCTGATTGAACTGTTCGATTTAACCACCTTCGAAGAGGCCTTTAAGAAAACTGGCAGGCATATCACTATCACTGTCTCACCGGCAGACTTACATCAACACTCGCGTTTGCTAAATGCAAAAACGTCGCCTAACGCAATTATCACCCAAGCCGTACGTGCGTCCTGTGCTGTGCCAATCATCTTTAGTCCCGTTCAGTTAAGGGCGAAAACCCCAAAAGGTGAGATTGTGCCTTACATCCCGAACCGCCGCTTTGCCGATGGCTCATTGATGGCCGATCTTCCTTATGAACGGCTAGCTAGATTGTATGGTGTGAACCACAGTATAGTCAGTCAAACCAACCCTCTGGCAGTCCCCTTTATATCTTCAAATCGCGTTGACCCTAACTCGTTGTGGGATATGTCAACGAGACACATCGGGCAGCTGGCTAAATCCAATAGCATTTTTGCCATAGATATCATAGAGCGTTTAACTGGCAACAAAAGTGCCAAATTAGCCATCCACAAAGTTCGCTCTATTATCGATCAACAGTACGTAGGTAATATTAATATCTTACCCAAGCGTCAAATACGCAATTTATCGCAGGTGTTATCTAACCCCACGGTGGAAAGTATTAAGCATTTGATTGACAGTGGTGAAAAGGCGTCATGGCCGCAAATACATATTATTAAAAGAAATACTAAAATTAGTGAAAATTTAAGATATCATTTAGGTCAACTTAAAAAACGCGAAGCGGTTGAGTTGGGTCATTTGGTGCGATAAACCAATGGCGGCATCCACTGCTAGAATAGCGTTAGTAAAATAAACGCTATTCAACGGACAGATCAGAAAGGATTACGGTGAGCGTTAAAAGCCTAAACCCAGACAGTAATTACACTCAACAAGTAAAACAACTCATCAATTTGGTTTATCCAAAAGATACCGGATTTGGATCGATTTTTGAGGATGCCGCTCATTATTTTTCGCTTACACCGTCTCTAGAAAAACACGTTGCAGATCTCAAGAAACAACAAATAAAGATCGCCGGTGTCAAAGGAAAAGAATCCCTTTACGACACACTTGCTGTCAAACTGAAAAACAGTACGACTAAACTTGAAGAAGAACGCTTGGCTCGATTAGAGCGGCTGCATAATGTGGTAACAAAAATTATCGAGTTGTGTGAAGGTGACACCCCCCAGGAAACCTTGCAGCTCAGTGCTAAATTTCTCGGCACCCTTATGCTGCTAACCCGAGGCCCTGAGGGTAAATTTGCCCAGGTTCACCAGCGGTTTAAACCACTTTACAAAGCAGTGTTGACACTCAGGTTGGTCGACCGATTGTTAGAGCACGATACCATTGCCCATAAATATTTATCTAAGTACCGGAAAGCGGCGTCTCGATTTGATGGTAGCAATTACTGGCGCGAAAAGTGGAAAGTGGAATTAGGGACTCCCCTTATTACCGCAGCACTCCTTCAAGACGTTGGACTTCAGAGTCCTGCTGCACAGACAATCCTAAAGGGCGAAGACGGTAGCTTAAATGAATTCAGATTACTGGAAGACTCACAGCGTAAAGATTTATTAAAACTCAATTTTCACTATACCCTTAAATATTTGGAAGACGGCCTTGGCCTTCCCCGCTACGTGGGTAATAGTAAAGAAGAAAGAGATCGCTTCAATATTACCCAACAAGAGGCAAACGACTTTTTACTTCAAGTAGTTAAAGACGCGTTTGTTTCTAAAACGGGGCTCGGAGAAATCGTAAAGATTCCACAGATATATGTCTCAATAGTGCTATCAACAAAAGGAGACTACAGTCGAAAGAGCTTGCCAAAAGGTTATCTACTAATCGACCAACTTGCCAAAAAAGGCAGTCTGAACAAGCAATTAGCCCAGGATTTCATTAATATTGTGGGCTACTTTCCACAGGGATTCGGGATCACGTTTATTCCCCTTAACGAGAATGGTCAGGAAAAAGACCAATTTGAATGCGCTATCGTAACTGGCTTGTGCCCTTCAGACCCTGCTGAGCCGATTTGCAAAGTAGTTACGCGCAATCAACACTACATCAGCGGTGGCACTCAGGAAGTCATCGCCAAAGATCGCAACCTGTACTTTCCAGCTAACCGTAAAAAGTTGATGCGAGTCGGCCGCGAGCGGCTGACCGAAATTTTGAAACAGTTATCCAGTAATTTTTCCCCTGACGCTATTGATGACTTAGTGCCTAGCTTTTGGGAGCCCCATGATTTCTTTGGGTTTAAGAAGCATCAAAATCTATGGACAAAAAACAACTAAAAAGCAAAGATTCGCGTTTGCTTTTTAGTCTTATACCCATACAACACGTTATTCCGTGCTACCCCTCGAACCCGAGGCTTTAGTGGAAGTAGCAGCGGTTTTACTTGTGCTTTTACGGGTTGTTCCTTTATTAGCCGCTACTTTACTAGGCGCTTTTTGAGAAGTAGTACGCCGCGTGGTTGCCTTTCGTTGTGTTGTAGCAGTTTTTGTTGAAGTTGACTTAGTCGTCGCGTCAACACTCTTTGCGGAATCCGCTTTACTGGCCGTTGATTTGGCGGCAGGTTTTGTCGCCGTATTGGTAGACGTTTTTGACTTGTTTGCAGCCTTTGCAGCGGCTTCTTTTGCTGCAAGTAGTGCGACCTGTTCTACCAATAAATCTACTTTTGCACTCAGTAACGCTAGCTGTTGTTCTTTTTGCACCCGTTTCTGGCTACCAGAAAATATGCTTAAAAGCGGGTTTGTTGTGACAAGCTTTTGCACATTATCTATGAAGGTGGCAGGATTTAGTGCTCGCTTCAAATCACTTTCCACTTCTACCCCTTTCATCTGCATTGCATTAAGGGTTTCATGAGTGTCATCCAGTGCTTTACTGACAAGACCTGCTGCCACATCCAATTTCGCAGCGACCAGGTCGCCACCGGCAAAAAGCCAACCAAATAATGGCGATGATTTTAGTGAATCAGTTGACCCACTTTTCACTGGGCTAATATCACTGGCTTTAGAAGTGCTTCTGTTACTCATAACGCCTCCTGTAAAGGGAAGTAGGTGGAGAAATTAGTAGATAGAGCTAAGGCTGGTAAATAAGTGATGCGTAGCGGAACTATTCATGTCCGCTACGCGTGCGATTCATCAGGCTAAAAAGATGCACTCCATCACTCACTTTACCCGCAATGATGTGTGCTCATTGCGTGCCTCTATTGACGTTACTTACTGGCCGCTAGTTTTGCTACTGCTTCTGTAAGCGCATCAATTTTAGCAGAGAGTTCTTCAATACGCTGATCAGCTGGCTCAGAATCAAGGCCCAGTTTTTTGCGTACATCTGCAACTCGGTTTTCAACGTCATTGGTAGTAGACTTGAATTTGCTGCGCGCGTCTTCTTCTAGGGTTTCACCCTTACTTACCAATTCATCAAACATTTTGTTTGCTTCTTCGCTTAGTTTCTCGTAGCGACCTTGCGCTTGTTCAACGCTTTTACCGTAGGCGCCTAGACCTGCTAGCCAAATTTTACGCGCCATTTCTTCCGCTTCTGTAATTTTACCTTTGATAGTCTCTGTGGTAGTCATAATCTGCTCCTGTGAATGCCTAAGTAGGGTGTCGGTTTAACACCATAACTACACTCTACGTGTAACATTTAGAAAGCGCATACTAAAATTAAAAAAAGCGAAAAATAATGTGACCACCACTAGAGCCATTACCTGGTGGTCACAAAGTACTTAAAATTGAACGCCCGCTAAATGCAGTACAAATGCGTATTCTAAAGCGGTTGACTCAAATCGCTTGAAACGACCCGATGCACCACCGTGTCCTGCTTCCATATTGGTTTTGAAAAGCAGTAAATTATCATCGGTTTTTAGTTCACGAAGCTTCGCTACCCATTTCATAGGCTCAAAGTATTGTACCTGTGAATCATGCAGTCCTGTGGTAACCAACATGTGTGGATAGGCTTTGGCTTGTACTTGATCATAAGGCGAATAAGAGAGCATGTACTCAAACTCCCCTTTATTAGCGGGGTTTCCCCACTCCGTATACTCTCCGGTAGTTAACGGTATGCTAGCATCACTCATGGTCGTAACGACATCGACAAACGGAACATGGGCACTGACCCCTAAGTATAACTCAGGCGCCATATTCACAATTGCACCCATCAATAGCCCGCCAGCACTGCCGCCCATCGCGAATACCCGGGATTGATCTGCATATTGGTTAGCCACTAGACCTTTTGTAACATCAATAAAGTCAGTGAAGGTATTGATTTTATTTCCCATTTTTCCTTGCTCATACCATTCACGACCTAGCATTTGCCCACCGCGAATGTGTGCAATCGCAACGACAAACCCTCTATCTAAAAGAGAAATCCAACTAGCCCTAAAAATAGGATCCACTGTTGAACCATAGGAGCCATAGGCGTATTGATATAGTGGGTTTGTACCATCTTTTTTGAATTTTTCTTTGCTATAAACCAGTGATACCGGTATTTCAGTGCCGTCTCTGGCTTCAACCATCACACGCTCTGAGGCATAATCATCAGTGCTGAATGTATCTGATACATGGGTCTGTTTCATTACAGTTGTATCAAACGTATCTAGGTTCACATCCAGAATAGAGGCCGGCGTTGTCAGAGAGCTGTAATAAATGCGTAAGGTCTCCGTATCAACCTGCGTATTACCTGTAAAATATGCGCCATAAATTGGATCTTGAGTAGGTAATATTTTCTGCTCTGCAGTTGTGAGATTGTGTACCACTAATCGCAGCATGCCATTTTCTTTTTCCTTCACAACCAAATGGTTTTGCATAACTTCAATATCCTGCACGAAGACATCAGGTCTGTGACCAACGACTTCTTGCCATTGACTTATATCATCCGTTGCATTTGCAGGAACTTTCATAATCTTAAAGTTTTTAGCGTCGATATTAGTGCGAACGTAATAGCTATCTCCGAGCTTGGCGACGCTGTACTCTTGCCCATCTTTAAGAGGCAAAAATACCTTCGGCTGTGATGATGTAGGTTGATTAGCATCAATTAGCGTTACACCGGTTTTATCCGTATTGTGATGATAGATATAGATCACATCATCATCTTTACTTTTGCCTATCGCAGTGTAAAAGGTAGGATCGTTTTCTTCGTAAACAAGGATATCATCAGCCTGTGAAGTGCCTAGCTTATGTCGCATCACTTGATAACCTAGCAGCGTTTGAGGGTCTTTGTTCACGTAAAAAACATGTTGGTTATCGTTTGCCCAGACCACCTGACCTGACGTGCCCGACAACACGTCCTCTAACATTTTATCTGTCTCGAGGTTTTTAACGTAAATATTGTAGATTCGGCGGCTTAACGTATCTTCTGCGTATGCAAGTAGCGTGTTGTTAGTACTAACCGCGTATTCGCCAATATTAAAATAATCATGGCCTTTTGCCATTTCATTGGCATCAAGCAACACTTCTGGCTCTGCATCTAGTGCCGTTTTTCTAATATAAACTGGGTACTCATTGTCGCCAGAATATTGGGTTGAATACCAATAGCCGTTTGAAAAGACGGGCACTGTTGAGTCGTCTTTTTCTATTCGCGACACCAACTCCTGATACAGTTTTTCTCGCGTTTGTTTAAGTGGAGCTAGCACAGCTTCCAGATATTCGTTTTCTTTTTCAAGGTGTGCCAGCACTTCTTCATTGGTTCGCGAGTCGTCACGCATCCAATAGTAATTGTCGACGCGACTTACCTCATGAGCAGTCATTGTATGCGGTACTTTCTTAGCCACTGGCGCAGTAATACTGGTATTTAATGATGCTGTTACAACAGACTTTTCCACCGAGGAAGGCGTTGCGTCAGCCCCGTTTTTATCCCCCGTACAACCCGTTAAAAGCCCACCTGCAGCGAGTGCTATCCATAAATATTTCATATTCATTCCCATGCGTTACAGGCTGACACAACCTGCTTATAGTCATAATGAGTATTGAGTATATCGAATCTTTTAGGAGGGTCTAGCGCCTCGGTAGAGACGTCGCGTATTGGCTACAATAAAAGTGTTACAGAATATGTGAAAGGCGCTTAGCGCAGGACATGCAGGTATTTGTAAGCGCTAAAAACAAAACAAGCGCCCAAGGCGCTTGTTTTATGAATTACTGTTGAGCGAGTAGCGATTTAGTCAACTAAATCTTTCGGCATATCATCGCGGATCTCTTGCCATACTTTGCCACTTTCTATTCCGTACTTGCGCACCACTACAGGAACGCGATCATATTCTCCCTTCTCGGCAACTTCCAATAAGTCGGCGTAGTATTTATTAGCCACGTCACGAGCTTGCTGATGTGAAAAGAAGTAACCGCCTATTCGCGAATACAAGCCTCTGAACCCGTTCATCATCAATACAAACACGTTGTTATTTGATGCCAACGCCAGATCGTGGGACATTTGATAGTCAAATTGCGCAAATGCCATCCCTTCTTGCTCGACATTTTTGTATCGAGCAATAATTTCAGCAGAAGCCTGAGGGTTGTTTCGAATTGCACCTCGAATGAATACAGCACTCAAATTTGTTCGCGCTGCCAATAGATTGTCTACCAATTCAGGAATGCCTTCCTGATCGAGACGTGCCAAAGTTTCGAGTATGTTTAAGCCACAGGTTTCCCAGAAATTGTTTACCTTTGTAGGCTTACCGTGTTGAATAGTCAGCCAACCATCTCTTGCTAATCGTTGAAGCACTTCACGCAGTGTTGTACGAGTCACACCTATCAGCTCAGACAGTTCTCTTTCCGCAGGCAATATAGTGCCAGGTGGGAAGCGTCCACTCCAAATTGATTCAACAATGTATTCTTCGGCAAATCCAGCTGGACTCTGCGCCTTATAAATCATAACTAATCGCCTGCACGTTATTGTTATTTTGTAACTGATTGTACCAGATGCTCTTTTATTATCACAATGAAATATGCCTCGTCCAGCAAAGGATTTAACAACTTATTAAAATTTCAATTTGCAGGGACGATAAATGAATCACATTTTGTTTATAAAGCAGTCTCTCATTTCTGTCGCTAGCACTATTTTGCTCTTAAATAATAAACATCAACGAAAAATCGATAAATATTCAGCGACTTTCATAGGGTGGGGTCTGTGATTTGCTTTCTCAAGGCGTTAATATCATGTACGCTTAAATTCCGACTATAATGACAGCTACGAAACTGCTAACTATTAGAAAACTTGCCTGATTACCAGCAGCTTATGTAAGCAATAACCGGAAACTACACAGTATGAAGGTGCACAAACCTGTGCGCCTTGTTGTAAAAGGAACAGGAACTCATGCAAACCTCAATGATCGCAGCGATCTATAAGAACTTCCTGGGACATGCGCCCGACTGGTATAAAAAGACCATAATTGCCTTTCTCATTGTAAACCCCATTTTATTTATGGTGGACCCTTACATCGCAGGCTGGACACTTGTTATTCAGTTTATCTTTACCCTTGCGATGGCACTCAAATGCTATCCCTTGCAGCCAGGGGGATTACTTTTAATTGAAGCAATGTTCATTGGCATGACCTCACCGGGTCACATGATGCATGAAATTGAAGTCAACCTTGAAGTACTGTTGCTACTTGTGTTTATGGTAGCCGGTATTTACTTCATGAAAGATTTGTTGATGTACTTGTTCACCAAACTCGTGATAAAAGTACAAAACAAACTGGTACTTTCTCTGTCCTTTATTTTCGCTTCTGCTTTCCTATCAGCCTTCCTAGATGCCCTTACCGTGGTAGCGGTTATTATTAGCGTCGGGCTGGGTTTTTATTCGATTTACCACAAAGTCGCCTCTGGAAAAGAGTTCCATTCTGACCATGACCATACCAGCGACGACGAACTGGGCAGCCACGATTTAGAAGATTTTAGAGCGTTTCTTCGCAATCTAATGATGCATTCAGCGGTGGGGACTGCGCTAGGTGGCGTAATGACCATGGTAGGTGAACCTCAAAACCTAATTATTGCCGATAAAGCAGGCTGGAACTTCGTGGAGTTTTTCATCCGAATGGCACCGGTGACTATTCCCGTATTTGTGTTTGGACTGCTGACAACGATAGTGTTAGAAAAGACCGGACTTTTTTCTTACGGTGCACAACTGCCCACTGCAGTTCGTCAAATCTTAGTGGATTATAACGACCACATGGATAAGGGACGCAGTAAACGCGAAACAGCAAAACTTATCGTACAAGCAATTATTGGTATTTGGTTAATCGTCGGCCTTGCCACTCACATGGCATCAGTGGGGCTAATCGGTCTGTCTGTTATCGTGTTAGCCACATCCATGAGTGGTGTTATCGAAGAACACGCCTTAGGTAAAGCCTTCGAAGAAGCACTGCCTTTCACTGCCCTACTGTGTGTATTTTTTGGTGTAGTAGCAGTAATCATCGACCAAGGCCTATTCCAACCCGTAATCCATTGGGTATTGTCATTTGAGGGCGAAACGCAAATGGTCATGTTCTATTTGGCCAACGGTGTACTTTCAATGGTCAGTGACAATGTGTTTGTTGGCTCGGTGTATATCACAGAAGTCACTGCAGCGTTACAAGCAGGTCAAATTACTCGCGACCAATACGACATGTTGGCAGTGGCCATCAATACGGGTACTAACCTACCAAGTGTAGCCACGCCTAACGGTCAGGCTGCTTTCTTGTTCTTACTTACATCTGCCATAGCACCGCTGCTGCGCTTGTCATACGGACGTATGGTGATGATGGCGTTACCATACACTGTGGTATTAACAATTGTAGGTCTATTGGCCACTTATATCGGTCTTGCTGATATGACCCAAGTGTTGTACGACATGCACTGGATAGAGCACCACACTGCAGCAGAAGCAGGTGTTAAGGCGATAGGCCATTAATATATGCGCAGCCTTATTCACGTAATAAGTCAGTGGGCAGAGCACAAGTCATCTTGGCTTGTGCTGTTTGCCACATCGCTCGCGCTGGAAATCGCGGCATTGTACTTTCAGTATCAAATGGGGCTAAAGCCTTGCATCATGTGTATATACCAGCGCACCGCCATGTACGGTATTGTGCTGTCTGCGTTGGCGGTATTGATCAAAAATAATGGCCTCACTCGCATGGTGGGTTTCGCAGGCTGGGCTGTCGCTTCGGCGTGGGGCTTTATAATCGCAAAAGAACATGTAGGCATATTAAATGCCGCTAATCCATTCTTCGCAAGCTGTGAAATTGTGCCAAACTTTCCTTCATGGCTTCAACTTCACGAATGGTTACCTGCAATCTTTGCTGCCGAAGGTGATTGTATGGAAGATAGCTGGCAATTTTTATCGATGGGAATGGCTGAATGGATGCAATACATATTTGCCGCCTATTTTGTAGTCTTTGCTATTGTCTTTGCTTGTCGCTTGTTGGATAAAAAACCCTTTTGATTGACTTGTCCATTTTGCCTTCCCGTTTGCCGCCTATTCATACGGAGCAAGGCCCTGTTACCATACAGCGTATTGCCCAAAAACATTGCCTCGCCCTCTGTGAAGCGGGGCAGCAGTCTATCCATCACGTCAAACCATGGTTTGGCGCAAGTGTATGTCCCGTCACACCAGCGCTGGCCAAGCAGTGTATTGATAAAATGGAAGAGGCGCGTGAGATGGGCTATGGCTTAACCTATTTACTTATGCATGAAGACAAGTGTTTAGGTATGGGGATTATCAACTACATTCACCCTACCCACCTCACTGCTAATTTGGGTTATTGGCTAACGCCACAAGCGTGCGGTAAAGGCTTAGCGACTGCAATCTGTGAAGCCCTTAAAAAGCTGGCGTTTTCACAAATGAATTTGCATCGTCTAGAGTGTTTTATTGAGCCCAATAATAAAGCAAGTATCAGGGTGGCAGAACGCATAGGTGCAGTGAAAGAAGGGTCGTGTAGAAAACGGGTATTTGGAAGAGATGCACTTCTATATGCCATAACAGCATAAAGAAGTGCAAGTTAAGTGGGTCAGACGTGACTTATAGATGTACGCCTGCCCCTTTGCGTTTTAGAAGGTATACATTACTGCAGTGTAGGCGTACATGCTGTTGTCAGGGTATGCGCCAGTTTCCAGAGCTTCACCTTTCGCCAGATATGCTCCACCGAATTCAAGACGAAGCGGTTCTAACACCTGATAACGCCAGCGAACCTCAAGTTGGTGACCAAGAAAATCTTCTTCACCGTCTGCTACGTTTTGTAACCACAATCCCTTGTAGCCCACCATAATGTTGTGCACACCATTAAGTTTTGTCACACTGCGCAACCCTGGAGCAAGTATATTGCTGCGAGGAAAAGTTTGGTAAACGTCAGTGGGTCCAAAGTCGAATCTGCGCAGCCCGTATAGCGAGTCAAATGCGTGAATAGTATCGTCAGCCGAATTGTCATCACCACTAGCGGCGTCGATTTCAGCTCTTAAAAAGGTGCTGTCAGTTATTTGTTTTCCTACATGGGCATGCACCATCCACGCTCTTACGTCGCGATCAGTCGTATCCGAAGCCGATGTTGATTGGCGTGAAGTGCCGGTTTGCCCAATAGCTTCTATGTTGCTCTTCCAGCCATCAGCAAAGTTTTTAGAGTAATCCACTGAAAGTGTGTAGATATCTCGGTTCTTGGTTGAAAGTTCAGGCGAATCAGATTCTTTCAACCAGTAACTATGGACTTTCCATGCATTATCATCTGATTGGGCGTATATACCAAAGAGCTTACGGTTACTGAAACTCTTGTCAAAAGCTCGCTTGTTGTCTTCAACTGATGCTGAGTCGGAAGGGAATCGTGACACAGGCTGCAAGTAAAAACCACGCACTTCCCAGCCGTTAAATACGGTATCGACAAGCACGCCCTCGAAGCTACTTGTTGCGTTGCGATAACGGGTACGTGCAAGTAATCTGCGGCTTCCGTGATCGAGAGTGACTCGCCCTACCGTGACGCGTTCTACATGCTCTGAAATGCCTTTATAGCTTAGGTAAAACTGAACTGGCTCTAAAGTGTTCACTTGAGACGACTTTAGCGTTACATCATTCTCATCCAAATAGGCACGAGAATCCTCTATCTCTGCAACTGCATTCCATTTGCCGTAGTTGGCCTCGCCTTTTAGTCGAATCCGGGTAGAAATACGGTCGTTTGTTTTTGGACGTACGTCTTCAGTGGTAGGAAAGATAGGATTATTCAGTGTCTCGTAGCGAACTCTAATAGAACCACTGTAGTCGAATGTCAGTTCTTCAGCTTCAGCCGAAATGCCCGTAGTCAATGCTACGCCCGTAGCCAGCAGTAAAACGTTGCCTGTTAACTTACCCATTAAGGACCCTTTCTGTGTGATGTTATGTTCTTAGAACCTGTTTGACGGGCAGAGTATATAGGGCGGATTAGTACGGCGCCCTACTCCTTTTGTATGGATTAGGTATGAAAAAACATAATAGGTATTCAAAAGTATTCGCTAACCTCGCATAAAGTCTAATCGCTTGTTTTTAAAAATTTGATTAGCTTAGTTATACCCTTCGAAGTTCGCAATATGTACGAAAATCGAACAACACCAACGCTTTTTTACTTAAGTGACAATCATGCTCAATTTCGATAATTTGACAATTCGTAAAAAACTGTCTGTACCGACCAGCTTTGTAGCTATCCTGCTACTGGTAGTTAGTTTTATTAGTATTTCTAATGGAAGATTTCTCTCGCAGAACACCAAGACGCTGTCATCTGTTTTCACTCAATCACTGAGTGCTGCACTGAATGCTGACCGTGACCTTTACCAAGCGCATTCGGCGTTATTAGATTTAATGCTGGCATCACAACTAAACCAACAAGAATTGAGCAACACCCTAATCGCTGACTATGAAGAGAACGTGCAACAAGCAAAAGATAGAATGGGGAAGGTCTTAAGCCTAACTAAGGACTATCCTTCTGTGGCATCAAAAGCCAGTTCGTATCAGGAAGATTTCTCCAAGTGGACAGCGGTAAATCAGCAGGTAATGATATTAGTAAACGCAGGCGAAGTACGTCAGGCTGCAAGTGAATATCGCCAACAAGGCGTGCCTCTATTTGATACTTTAAGAGGCAATTTTGACCGTGTCGGAGAAGAGATAAAACTACTGTCCGATGAAATTACTCAAGAAAATTTATCGTCCAGTAATCAACAAACGGTTTATTTGATTGTTGCGATTGTTCTCGCCATTCTCGCTTGTGCGGTAACGATTATCGTCGGCCCCCGCCTAATTACCAAACGCATTTCAGTGTTGCGCGACATGCTTGACTCTATCAGCAAAGGTGAAGGTAACTTAACACAACGAATTAAAACTACCGGAAAGGATGAAATTACCGATGTGGCCTATGCATTTAACGCATTGATGGACAATTTACAAAGGCTGATTTCGCTGATCAAAGATGACGCCTCATCGTTGGCAGACGCAGAAAGAGCAATGAATAAATCTTCTGGTGCGGTTACAGCTATTTCTTCTGAGCAAAGAGAGAATCTTGATCAAATTGCAACCGCCGTAAATCAATTGAGCCATGCTCTCAGAGAAGTAGCCGACAATACACAAGTAGCATTAAGTGATACACAGACGGCAAACGACGATGCGGGTAATAGTTATCAAGCGGTCGTCAATTCCACTAAGAGTGTAGCAAGTACAGCCGAAGCAATAGGGTTAGCAAGCTCCGTCATTCAAAAACTTGAACAAGAAACCAAACAGATCTCCTCTCTATTGAGTGTGATAAGTGATATTTCAGAGCAAACAAATTTACTTGCACTGAACGCCGCAATAGAAGCAGCCAGAGCCGGAGAACAAGGGCGTGGCTTTGCCGTAGTCGCAGACGAAGTGCGTTCGTTGGCAAACCGTTCTCAACAGGCCACCACCGATATTAATGACATGCTACTTAACCTCAATCGAGGAGTAGAGGAAGCGGTTAACGCAATCGACACGGGATCCTCGCAGATGGCTGAAGTTGTCACTATTTCAGACACGCTTCGAGAAAAGCTTGATAAGGTCTCATCATCAGTAGTAAGTGCTAATGATCGCATATACCAAATTGCCTCTGCCACCGAAGAACAGAGTCAAGTAGTCGACAATCTGAATCACACCATTTCGGCTTTAAACGAGTTAAGTCAACAAGTAATGAATACCGTTGTAGAGGCACGGACAGCCAGTGAGCGGGTCAGTTCCGCAACGCGGAATATTGAAGGAAATGTTAACCGTTTTAATGTCTAAAAGGCACTGTATTGACCTGCATTAATTACGGTTTTTACACGCCGGCGCTTCTGCGCCAGCAGTTACCCCAATATCTGGCCTCTCAATCGATATCCTCGAGAGGCCAAATCGCAATGTAGTCTTCAAAGTGATTAAGATCGACATCACTTTCAAATACAGTTTTATTGCGTACAGACATGCCCTTGGCATGCATGACATGCTTTTTACCCTTATTGAGCAGCGGATGCCAGGATGGCACTCCCCGTCCTTCATACAAACGACGATAAGTACAGCTATTGGGCATAAAAAAGATGTCCTTTAAGTTCTCTTTCGTTAGCTTTACACAATCGGGGACAAGCTCAGTGCGTCTTTGATATTGGGTGCACTCACACTTTTTCGTATTGAGGTAAGAGCAAACAATGTTGGTGTAGTGAATTTTTTCATCAGCGTTAATGTGATCAGTCACTTCATAGGTGTCCACACTGTCGTCATCAATAAATTTCTGCAGACAACATTTTCCACATCCGTCACACAGTGACTCCCACTCCTGTTGGGTCATTTCATCCAGCGATTTAGTTTCCCAAAATGCGTGTGTCATTCAACTCCAACCTTGGTTTTCACTACAAAGTGTTGCGCCAACTCAACTTCTACACGGTCACCATCATGTAAAGGGCCCACGCCTTTGGGTGTTCCGGTTAAAATCACATCACCTGCCTCCAGTGAAAACTCATTGGACATTTGCGCAATCAGGGGAACAATTTTGTGTAACATTAATGCAGTATGGCCCAGTTGTCGCGTTTCACCGTTTATTGACAAAGAGAATTTCACATCATCCAAATCGCTAAATTGTGACAGTGGCACAAACCCTGATAGAGGCGCACTGTTGTCAAAGGACTTGGCTCGCTCCCAAGGCTGGCCTTGCTGTTTTAGCGATGCTTGAATCTCTCGAAGGGTAAGATCCAATCCTAAACCCAGCCCCCATATGGCGCTTTTAACTTCATCCTCATTGGCGTTTTTCAAGGGCGATTTAAGCAGCACTGCAACTTCTAATTCGTTGTGACACTCTCCTCTATTCGAGGGAATAAGGATGGGTTGATGCATTGAACACATGGCTGCTTTAGGCTTCATGAACAATAATGGCTCCTCTGACACTACAGAGTTCATTTCCTGAATATGATCAAGATAGTTTCGACCGATACACACCACTTTATTCACTGGTAAAATTATTGCGTTACCTGCGCTATCGAGATGCTGATATGACATTAGTATCCTCGTTTAATACGCTCTGACAAATAACCAACCGACAGCCCAAAATAGGTCGAGCGATTCCATTTCATCAGCGTATGAAAATTATTGTAAACCAAATAAACCCGCCCCTTTTCGCCATCGGGCATGATCAGTGATGCGTCGACACTGACGTCGGGTAAATCGCTGCCATCATAGCGCTTGACGCCCTGCCCCTTCCAATAAGCCAGAGTTTTCATGTTGGCTTTGGACAACCCAGATACAGAAACCGGTTGGGTTAGTGTTACCTGGCGTCCCCACGTCCCTTCACTATTCCAGCCTTCAGAAGCTAAGTAGTTCGCGATAGACGCAAACACATCGGCAGGCGTATTCCAGATATCTTTCTTACCATCCCCGTCATAGTCTACTGCATAATGTAAAAATGACAGGGGCATAAATTGAGTTTGCCCCATCGCCCCAGCCCACGACCCTTTTAGCATCTCCGGTTCAATGTGGCCCTGTTGAAGTATGGTTAATGCCGCAAAAAAGTTATCTTTAAAGAGCTTTTCGCGCCGCCCTTCATATGCCAGTGAAGCCAATGCTGAAAGCAAATGATAGCTCCCCTGAATTTTACCAAAGTTTGACTCGTTTCCCCAAAGCGCAACGATAAACCTTGGTTGCACGCCGTAACGCGCGCCTACCTCATCCAGTAGTGCCTTATGGTGAGTATAAGCTTCAACGGCTTTAGTTACCTTCCAATCTGGTACCCGCGTCTTTAGGTAGTTGTCTAACGTAATCTTTCTCTCGGGTTGGTTTTTATCTGACTTAACGACTGTTGGCCTAAAGCGAATATCGCTAAAGACACCATCCAACCAGTTGATGTCCATGCCTTGTGCGACTGCTTCGCGCTTTATATTAGCAAGGTAATCGCTAAAACCAGCTTCACTCAACGCATTTTTTGCGGCCTGAGAAATTTTTGGGGTAGGCTCACTATGTGTAAATGGGCTGAACATAACAAGAAACACACATAGCGCTTTTATCAAGCTCAATTGACTACACACTGCTTTAAACGTGGGTGATACTGGACACACCAACAAAAAGCATTTGGCAAAAATAAAGGTAAAAGCTGGCATAACAACTAGAATTGCTTATCTGGGTTTTTAGCTAGGCCGAGAGATTCTCTATGGCGCTCCAACAAATTGTCTTCTTTAGGCGGCATCTGCAAATAGAACCCTTTTTCGTTAAGTTCTTTTTCAAGTTTTTGCTTATCAACCCCTGCCAATCTATCGCGCTTATCCAGCATTATTAGGGTCACCAATTCTGGTGTGCCAAACTTTGCCATTAAAGGTTCTGGCACATCCTCAAAATGCCCCTTTTTGGGTACATATAAATACATTCCGGACTTTTTTCGTGTTTTATAAACCGCACACAACATATACGTTCTCACATTTTTAACTTAGATGGGCAAACTAAACGCCGACAAAAAGTTGATTTACTGTCAAATGTCCATCTTAATTTTTATTAGTTTTTCGTTGCTCAAGGTAATTATTCTGGCAGCTCACCTAATAAATCTGCAACCTGCTCCTTAAACAACTCTTCTCGCCACGTAGACAACACATCAGGGGTTAATCCTTGTACCCGGGTTTCATCAACTTGAAACCAATACCACTTTAGCAATTGATTTAACTGTTTCTTCGAAGCGATCACATCACTACTTACACCGTGCTCTTCAGCTACTCGCTCGGCAATATCTTTAAGTTCAGCCAAATGTTTTTTGTATTTGGGCACATCGATTAAACGCAATACCTGAGGCAATCTTAGCTTTTCGGGAGTTTGGGCATACCTGGTACGCGCGTCGTTGATCATGCTGACAATAGTATCGCCATAACGCCGTATGGATTGATGATTAATCCCATTTATACGGGACAACGCCGATTTACTGTCTGGTAAGCGCTGGGCTGCTTCAAATAGGTGACCCTCTTTGAATACAAAATTCAGTGCCAAGTCTTTTTGTTTGGCCGTCGCTAATCGCCACGCCGCTAAGGCTTGCAACACAGTGAGTTGTTCACTGTTTAGACGCCAATTATTTTTAATCAGTAAGTAAGCAAAATCTTCCGGTATTTGGGCTCGCTTTTTCGCTGCTAACAACGCAATTTCATCATAAATCCATTGGGTTTTACCCAGCGTTTTTATTTCACTGGCCAGTTGTTGGTAACATGGCAGCAGATAAAGAACGTCGTTTGCGGCGTAGGCCAACTGCGACTCGCGTAACGGGCGTGCAAGCCAATCTGTGCGGGATTCACCTTTATCGAGTTGCACGTCACAGAGCATTTCGACCAACTTTGCATAACCCACTGATGCCCCTTTGCCCAAAATACTTGCAGCGAATTGGGTATCAAAAACAGGAGTTGGCACGGTATCAAAAGCGGTTAAAAAGGTTTCGAGATCTTCAGAGCACGAGTGCAACACTTTAACTACTTCTTTATTTTCAAGTAGCGCGATAAAAGGTTGCATATTGCTAATGGCCAGTGGATCAATAAGTACCAACTGGTGTCCATCATAAAGCTGGATAAGTCCTAAGTGAGGCGCGAGGGTGCGCGTTCTCACAAATTCAGTATCAAGCGCTATTGCTTCTAAGCGTTGTGCAGCTATGCACACTTTTTCAAGTTGTTCATCTGTCGTTATAAGTTGATATTGCATAATTTTGCACAGTCAATAAAAAAGCCGGCTAACGCCGGCTTTAAAAACTATTTCAGAGAAATTAGTCTCTAAGCTCCCGACGCAGAATCTTTCCTACATTGGTTTTCGGTAAATCGTCTTTAAAGACAACTTGCTTGGGTACTTTATACCCGGTTAAATGATTACGGCAGTGTGCAATCACATCTTCAGCAGTTAGCGAGTCGTGACTACGCACAACAAACAGTTTAACTACTTCGCCACTAACTTCATGTGGTACCCCAACTGCAGCAGCTTCGACTATATGATCGTGCATTGCAGCCACTTCTTCAATTTCATTGGGGAACACGTTGAAGCCGGAAACCAGGATCATATCCTTTTTACGGTCAACAATATACAGGTAACCTTGATCATCAATGGTGGCGATATCACCGGTTGCTAACCATCCGTCTTTAAGTACTTCTTCAGTGGCTTCTGGGCGATTTAAATAGCCTTTCATGACCTGTGGGCCCTTAACCCACATTTCACCCGGTTCACCTTTTTCCACAGGGTTTCCATCGTCGTCAAGCAGCTTAATGTCAGTCGACGGCACTGGCATACCAATCGCACCTTTATACGCTTCTATTTGAGGAGGGTTGACCGCTACTACCGGTGAACATTCGGTAAGACCATACCCTTCCAATAGCACAGTACCAGTGACCTTCTGCCACTTTTCAGCGACTGGACGCTGTACAGCCATGCCACCACCTAAGCCAAATTTGAAGTTTGAAAAGTCGAGCTCATCGAACCCTGGGGTGTTTAATAACCCGTTAAACAGGGTATTCACACCCGGTAAGATAGTGAAAGGATACTTACTGAGTTCGTTAACAAAGCCAGGCATATCGCGGGGGTTGGTAATCAGAAGGTTGCGACAGCCGTATTTCATAAACATCAAGCAATTCGCTAATAATGCAAATATGTGATAGAGCGGCAGAGCTGTCACAACAAAGTCCTCGCCCTCTTCAATCACAGTTTCAAGAATGCCGGACACTTGTTCTAAGTTAGCTACCATGTTGCGGTGGGTCAGCATTGCGCCTTTTGATACGCCGGTAGTACCACCTGTGTACTGTAAGAACGCTAGATCGCCATTATTGATCTCTGGTCGCTTATATTCCAGCGACTGCCCTTTTTTCACCGCCGCCATAAATGACGTAGTCTCAGGCAAGTTGAAAGAAGGTACCATTTTTTTCACGTACTTCACTACGGCATTGACTATCCAACGCTTTGGCGCTGGCAGCATGTCGCCTAGAGAAGTTAAGAAAACCTCTTGTAGATTGGTATCTGCAATCACTTCCTCTAGCGTACATGCAAAGTTTTCTACAATTACAATGGCTTTGGCATTAGCGTCGTTAAGTTGATGCTTGAGTTCTCGTGCGGTATACAGTGGGTTCACATTCACTACAACCATGCCAGCACGCAAAATACCGAACATGGCAACCGGATACTGAAGAAGGTTTGGCATCATGATGGCCACAGCGTCACCGCGCTTTAAGCCACTCGCTTGCAAATAGGCAGCAAATTGTGCTGACAGGGTATCGAGCTCTTCGAAGGTAATTGAATGCCCCATATTAATGAAGGCTTCTTTATTTTTGAACTTTTTAACCGACTGCTCAAAAATATCTACTACAGATGCATAACGATCGGCATCGATTTCTGCGGATACGCGAGGGTCGTAATACTTAAGCCAGGTTTTTTCCACCAAAACCTCCTCTACTTTATTCTTATACTACTTTATGAGCTCGCAGGAAGCCGCGCCCATATAACTGGTCTGATAACTTGCGAATAGTATAGGATGTGTAAAAAAAAATAAACGGGACAATTTACAATTGCCCAACAAATTGCCTAATTAATAGCCCTACATCATCAGTATTTTCCATGTGAATGTGGTGACCGCCGATTAAATGCTCATATTGAGCATTTTTGAACCACGACGCGCGTACAGGAAAAACTTCTGCAAGATTCTTAAAACTGTTCGATGCGCCGATAAATAACACTGGGCACGTAATGGATTTCATCAGGTTTTCAGCTTGTTTTTCGGTCAATCTCAAAATGGATTTGGTACGTAATTTTGGATCTGAGGACCAAAACTGGTGTCCACCGGCATCTTGAGTGAGATTTCGCTTTAGAATAGTGCGGGCATGCTCGGCAGGAATATCTGAAATTTTACACCTTGCATTGACCGCCTCCTCCAAATTCACCGTTCGCATTTGATTGCGACGTTTTCCATGCCGGCTTATTAAGGCTTCACGCATTTGCTTAGTCGTGGTGTCTTCTGGCAATGTCAACGGGCCACATGCATCAATACTGACTACACCTAATACCTTATCAGGGAATAACGCCGCAAACATAGTCGCTAAAATACCGCCAAGCGAATGCCCCACCAAGATGACTTCTTGCCACTCATTTTCTTCCACAAGCGTATACAAGTCTTGTAAATAGTCGGCCTGATTATAATGGGTTTCCACTGGGCGATGGCTTGAACGCCCATGCCCGGCTAAGTCAATTGCGATAAACCGACAAGATTGTAAATAGGGAGACAGCAACCTCAAACTTTCTGCGTTGTCTAAATAACCGTGAAGACCAATAACCACTCGACCACTTCCCTGATTGTCCAGGGCCGCTAATTGTACTGAGCCTAAATTAAATACAGTCTCTAACATCACCACCCCTTGTTCCGGCAAACTTTTGCCACCCTAACTTAATTTCATTCCTTAAAAAACAAAAAAGGCGGCACAATTATGCCGCCTTTTATAGCACTACATCTTACTTTTGTTTGTAATTCGATTGACTATCCGTTCTGCGGCTATCGTTGTTCTGTGCTCCCTTCGGAGGTGACGGCCACTGGGGTGTCGATTTACTCGGCACCGTTTCATACCTGATCACGCGTGTTCGATTAAACCCGGGATGAAACCAAGGGTGATAGTACGGTCCGTAATATCCATAAAATGGTGAGTACCACCCGGTACTATAATTAAAGAAAACCGAGTTCACTTCATACACTTCTTGTTTTCGCCACATATGGTAATCGTCAGCGATGATCGTCGGGTAAATATAAGGTTGTTCACCTACCATCCCTGATGTTGGAGCAGTCAGTGTCCCTAAGAAGGTCGCTGCGCGGCCTTCTTCAAAAACAATAGGGTCGACAAAGCCGTCAATCATTACTTTAAAGCGGCCCGCGGTCTCCCCACCAGTGCTTGGTTTGCCGTAATGGTTTAGCGGAAAATGTGCGACTTCAATATAGGTTTTGTTCGGCTTGTTCTCCACTCCTACAATAAGCCCGCCCCACCGTGCTTTTTGTCCCTGAACCTGAGCGCCTGAAGTCACCGCCTTGCTATAGGAAACGAGTGTTGTTCCCTCTGGAACCTCAATGCTATCGGGCACAATGGAACACCCGGAAAAAATCACAACCGCTAAAAGAAAAAAATAACGAGACATTTAAGCACTCCTTAGCAACTTCTGTAATATCTTATCACTGCAGCCCACAGGACTGAAAGACACATACACACCCAACAGGCAACGTGTGATCCTACGTCTAGAACAATACCATAACCCTACCACTTATCCTTACCAACAACCATAAACGTTCTCGGTATGAATACAAAAAAGGGTGATAGAAAGCATTAACGTAAAGGAATCAGCACTCAATAGTGAGACACCGTCTGTTGCGCAATTTTATAGTAGTTGGAGTATGTGCTAGCGCATTCGTTCAATGAGAGGGAAAATTAGGCGTAAATATCCACACCGAACATAGCTTGAACAGATTCGCGCTGTTGTTGCTTTTCAAAACTGGTATAGGAAGCAATTGCAAATTGAGAGTGGGCGTTACTGTCTTCGCGTATAAATTGCTGGTATGCCTTAGCATTGTTCCTTCCCTGTTCGTCAGGTGCCACCACAATCGCCTTATCTGACGACTGCTGTTGCCCTTTACTACCTTGTTGAGGATCTTTGCTAATTTTCGACACACGTCCCTGATGACTATCAGAAGCGGGGATCGAAAAATTGTTCGTAATATTCATACGCGTTAGTTACTTACTTATGCTTTAACGTCAGGTCGACCTAGCGCCAATTAGGCGTTTCCTTTACGCCTAAGTTCATAAATTGTTAAAAGGCACAATTCACGGCTTAGACTCACCTTTCAATGCTATTTAATACAAATTGCTTTTGTAAAAGAATTTATAGTGCAAATATCAAGCCGGAAACCATAATTTAACGTAAAGAAATCCCACAGCCCCCCTGCAACTACTCTCTACCGGGTAATTTCTTCCAGGTCACTTTGTCGCGAAGATAGACAGGCTCGACGTCTACGGCATCCACCGCCTTTTTGTCGTCAAACACACGAGCAGCAAGCGACAACATGTATTTGGCATTGGGTAAAGTGACCGAGCCTGGCAAACCTACATTTTGTGCTTCTAACCACGTTGAAAGAGGCTCGTAAGCCGCCCACCCTGTGCCAGCAACAACCATATTCGCAGCATTGACATTTAACGCTTCAAGATGTCCTATCACCACATCAGGTGCACACACTTGTTCTTCGACGCAAAGTGCAAGACCGTTGTCGTTGATTGCAAAAACAGCAAAATACACCTCGTCCATGCGCGCATCCGATGCCACAGCAATATATTGGGTACCTTGCGCTTGTTGCGATATCTTTTCAGCCACTTCACAGGCCATAGCCTCAAGGGTACTAACACCTGCCACCTTAAGCCCAGTGCCTAATGCTAATCCTTGAATCATGCCCGTCGCAATTCTCACACCAGTAAAACTACCTGGGCCTCGACCGAAGGCCAACAAGTCTATGTCGCCCAGCGTAACTTCGGCTTCTTTCAATACTTCATCGACCATAGGCAAAAGGCGCTGACTGTGTTGTTGCGGGCATATTTCAAACCGTGAGATATTCTTCTGTGGCATTTTAAGGGCAACGGAACAGGCTTCTGTGGCGGTGTCTATAGCTAAGATCTTCATGTCTGTCTCTTTCAATTAAGCTTCATCGATGCGCGCGAGAAAGCGCTCTACTTCATCTAAACTTCGTGTGCGTTTCATATCAGGTAAACTACTGATAAATGTACTTGCATAGGGCTTGGTAACCAGTCGATTATCGCAAATCACCAATACACCTTTATCTGACGGGTCGCGAATTAATCTTCCCGCCCCTTGCTTTAACGCAATAACTGCCTGTGGAATTTGAATTACGCCAAATGGATTAGCACCGCGTTTTTTCACATCTTCCATACGGGCTTGTAATAACGGATCATCGGGAGAGGCAAAGGGCAACTTGTCTATCATGACACAAACCAAGTCGTTGCCTCGCACATCGACCCCTTCCCAGAACGCGCCTGTTCCCATCAAAACCGCTTTTTCGTCAGCCAAATAAGCGTCCAGCAAAGCTTGCTTAGTGGTAGTCCCTTGAACCAACAACGGGTTATCTACTTCGCTCTCAAGCTTCTCTGCAATCTCTCGCAACATGGCGTGACTGGTAAACAGCAAGAAACAGCGCCCACCGCTGGCTTTAATTAACCGCTTGGCGGTGAGAAGTAGAGTTTCACGCATGCTGTAGCTATTTGGTTCGGGAAGGTAACGAGGTACGCAAAGCATGGCTTGCTCAGGGTAATTAAAAGGGCTGTCTAACCCCAGTGTTTTCGCGTCTTCTAATCCCATGCGTCGCTGAAAGTGCTCAAACCCACCGTTGACCATCAGCGTGGCGGACGTAAAGATCCACCCACGCGGGGGTGAAGACACAAATCGTCTGAATTTTGCTGCTATGGATAACGGCGTAAGGTGCATGATCAAATGGCGGGGGGTGGTTTCATACCACAAACTCACGTTTTCCTGTTTGTCATCACTTAATGCGTCAAGTTGCTCTCTCGCCGCCACCACACGTTCGTACAGGTTGTCGAGATCTTTGTCTCGAGAAACATGTAATTTACACACTTCATGCAGCACGCCAAGCGCTTCAGCTAATTTGCCCACCTGCATTCTTACGTCATCACGATTAAGCGCCTCCGCCCAGTTACCTCGTTCTGGCGTATCGGGGAACAACAAACGCAAATCAGACGCAATCATTCTGCATTTGTCCGCCGCTTTGTCGAGTTGTCCAGCATCTTTTAGCACGGTTCTAAACAGCAGTGTGATGTCTTTCGCCATGTCGTGGATTTGACGGGTTGATAGCGACTCACCAAAATAATCGCTGGCGATATCCGGAATTTGATGGGCTTCATCGAAAATAATAGCGTCTGCTTCAGGAATAAGCTCACCGAAACCCGTGTCTTTAAGTGCCATGTCAGCAAAAAATAAGTGGTGATTAACCACAATTATGTCTGCATCCAATGCCTTACGGCGGGCTTTTACTAAATAACAGTCTTCGTAGTCTGGGCAGTCTCGTCCAAGGCAATTGTCTACCGTAGACGTCACCAAAGGTAACACCTTGGCATCTTCGGGTAAGGTTTTAAGCTCGCCCATATCACCGGTTTTGGTGGTGCTTGACCAACGTTTGACTTCTGACAACTGGCCAAGCACGTCTTTTTCAACCAATGTAGAGTTGCCGCTGTGCTGTGCGACGCGGTGCAAACACAAATAATTAGCCCGACCTTTTAGTAGTGCCGTTTTCCGTTTGCTGCCTAAGGCCTTTTTTACCAATGGCAGATCTCTGTGGAATAGCTGTTCTTGCAGGTTTTTGGTACCAGTAGAAATAATCGCTTTACCATCGCTAAGCAGTGCCGGAGCCAGATAGGCGAAGGTTTTACCTGTACCTGTGCCGGCCTCCACAATCAAACTCCCCGTAGTATCAATAGCCTGCTTAACGGCTTTAGCCATTTCAGTTTGCGCTTCTCGTGGCACAAAGCCTTTAATGGCGCTGGCGAGCAGACCGTCTGATGAAAATACGTTATTTATCGTGGGCATGGTTTAAGCGCTGTCATTACTTTTCTACTGTCGGCCGCGCATTATGCCAAAAAGCAATTTAATTGCCCATTAAAGGTTTCGGGTTTTAGTGGTGGGTATGCCTAGCCCAATCACCTATGCCCTGCTAGCTGTTTATTTGATTTAACAATGTCAGGGGGTAGTGCACCTCGCCTGTGAGAGTTGAAATGCAATGATAACATTGCGCCATGGAAAGATTCTGACGAAAACTGGCGATGAAAAGAATTTGTCTTCTGGAACAAAAAATTTAGCTTTTTCATCTTCCAGACTAGGCGCAATATTCGCTGCGTAAATTTTTACATGTGACAGTATATAGAGGTGGTTATGAAAGGTTTAATGTTGATTGGTTTAAGCGCGTTAACGTTTTCGGCAATAGCAAGTGGATCAGAAGAAGCCCCTGCAGAACTGATTGCTGAATTAACACAATACTGCAAAGAAATAGCAGAAGATGAAGGCACAAAAGGGAAACCGTTAGACACGTTCCTATTGGAGTGTGTTAACGATGAACTTGAGGCAGAAGGCTACCAAAAGGTGAAGTCACTGAATTAGTTTTCATCGTTCGAAACATGGCCTCGTCATAACACACGAGGCCGTATTGGCAGAGCACCGGCAAGAGAAAACTATCGTTCAAAAAACACGTCTATTAAATCGGCGAGCCCTTCTTCAAGCTCTTCTTCAAACGCATCTATATCGATATCAAAGCTGTCCATGTATTTAGTCGCATTTTCACGGGATACAACAGCATTTTTTAACTGAAACTCCAATTCAGGTAATGATTTGTCGTAACGGGGTTTAATTGTCCATCGCAGACAGTGACTGTGTCGGTCTTTGAGTTTTTGCTTGGCAAAGACACAAAATTCCTCAACATAGTCTGTTCCCTGTGGCCCAAGGCAACCGGGCTCAATGCGATACATTACTAACAACTTTTTGTAGAGCGGGAGTCGAGTTTCCATTATATCTTTGAATATTTTAAATATTTGATTATCGATAAATTCTGTCAACTTTGCCAGTTTAACTTTTGATGTTTTTCCTGCTTTTTAGAGCATTCACACAAAAAGTTTTTAAGACGAACTGGCAACAACATTAACAAACTATAATTTACAAATGCCCCATGAAAAACAAATTAATTTGTTTTAAAAATCAATCAGCCACTAAAATCAACTTTTTATTGTTTAATAATAACAAACATGCCATTACGCCACCCAAATCTCAAACTGCCACGGCGCTAGCATACGGGTAGTTGCCGCACAGAAAACATTTTGCTCGTCACTATTCCAATAGCTATAGCGCCCTTCAAACAGAGGTTCGTTGAAAGACACTGACACCGGCTCATCAGAAAAGTTAATAATAACAAACACTTTTTCTTCGTCACTATGGCGAACAAAGCTAAATATCTTATCCATGTGAGAATTAGGTACTTGAATCATCTGTGCGCCAAATTCTCCGTTTCCTAACACCTGTTTCGATTTTTTAAGCGCTATCAACTCACGATATAAATCACCGATGGGGTGAGGCTGCCATTCAATGAGATCTTTTTCAAAAAATGCTAACCGCTTTGATTCTCCGGCTTCCTGACCATTGTGAATAAGGGGCATTCCTTCGCCTATGACAGACAACACAATGGCGCCCTCCAATGCGTCGCCGAATTGTTCGTGTTGGGTGCCGTCCCACGCATTTTTGTCATGATTACTGACAAACGTCATGCGGTATGCGTGCCGGGGCCAGCTTCGCTCATTCCACGAATAATATTTACGCAACCTGTCTAAACTGCAACGGCCGTGCGCTAACTCATGCATCGTTTCGTTCCAGCTCCACGCATAGGTCATGTTGAACGCGTTTTCATGGAGATCGCGATTCTCCCACTCAGCCAACATAAATACTGGCTTAACCTCATCCAATGCACGTCTAGCCGACGCCCAAAAATCATTAGGCACATAACCCGCTACGTCACAGCGAAAACCGTCAATATCAAACTTTTTCACCCAATGCAGTAAGGCTGAAATCATATAGTCCCGCAGCCCTTGCTGGGTGTAATCAAATTCAATGATGTCACTCCAATCCCACCACGGCGAGGGCCGAAAATCGCCTTTGTAATCTTTCGCGTACCAATGGGGGTGACTATTAACGAGAGGATTGTCCCATGCACTGTGGTTAGGAACCCAGTCAATAATAACCTTAAGACCAAACTGGTGAGCTTCATCTACCAGAGCTTTAAAATCGTTTTCAGTACCAAATTCGGGGTTTACGGCATAGTAATCTTTCACAGCATAAGGGCTACCCAGCGTCCCTTTGCGATGCTTTTCTCCTATGGGGTGAATGGGCATTAACCAAACAATGTCTACACCTAACGCCTTGATTGTGGAAAGTGCCTTTCTCACACCATCAAAGTCACCCTTAATTGAAAATTGACGTGTATTAACCTGATAGATTACGGCGTGTGAAGACCAGGCAGGTTGCGCAATCATATTGCGCTTTTTTATCACAGACTCGCTGCTCATGCTCTCACCTCTAATTACGTTTGAATGGTTGACCGTCGAGTGCTAACAGGAGTTAACGTCCATCGGATGCGTATAGATATTCTGAGCACCTTTCGCTACTCAAAATAGCGGCAAGCTTGTAATGCCCAATATTAATACCCAAATACCAAAGAAAAGTTTTAAACGGGTAACTGAGAAAGCGAGTACAACATATTTTGCTAACATGCCTCCAACTATAGCACCCACACCGGCAAATAATATCACTTCCCAGTGCACGGCTTGGCTGATAAAGCCGTGATACGGCAACGCTGACCACACTGTACATGCTGACAAGATAACGGCGATAGCAATAGACATGGTCACATTAAAGCCACGAATTATAAGATAAACCGCCACTAACTCTCCCACTCCTACCGAAAGCCAGGCCGTAATAATCCCCCCTATAAAGCTGATTAGGGGCAACAGGGCGATATCAATTCCCTTCGTATCCTTTTCAAAATGTGTTCGCTTCATTAAAGGTATAGAAGCCATTATGGCAACAGCCAGTAATATCGAAAACGTACCGAATACAATATGAAGACTTTCAGCCCCCCCGAGATGCCGGGCGAGTAGTGAAGCACCCACAAATGAATACTGGGCAAAACCAATGCCGCATAGGGAAGCAGGGATAGTAAGCATTAATGTACTGGGCAATGCTTTCCAATAGTCATCATATCTGTGCGCAACCCTGAAGTAGCGCCACCACGTTATTGCGCCAGCCGTCATTCCGCAGCACTGAATAGCAAAACTAGTGGCCACCACACTTTGCGGAGTAAAAGAAAGGTAATTGAAAAACGGAACAAAAATAACGCCACCACCTGCGCCGGTAGCATTAGCAAATATGGCACCTATAACGCCTAATAACGTAAACAGGCCGAAGTCTTGGGCAAGCTGTAGTGAGTGAGGCAGAGCAAGCCAAATAGCCATCCAACACGAAAAAAGGAGAAACCACACCTTTAAAATAGAATACCTTTTAAACACAAATACCACGCTTTTTATTCGCTACTTTTGCTATGTTAGCCGATTCCCCTCTCTGCCACATCATATATAAAAAGCAAAATTTTTGTGTTGGTTCAGCACAGTATATTCACCAGCAGGCTATAGTATTAATCAGTGAGTTCTTAGTAAGTACACACGTTGCTAACGACCATGAATAATACACCAGCATTAAACGCCAAGACGCTTAGTAAAAACAAAAGATAAAATCCATGATTGAACTGTCAACGCTCGAAAGTGATACTACATTGTATCTGACGCCAAATCGTTCAGCATCCTGGCAACAAACCAAATACCTAATGCTTGGATTCGCCATTGTCGTGTTCACTATTGCCGTAGCGTGGAGTGTGGTAGGCGCGTGGGTTATTCTGCCATTTGCCGGTGTTGAGGTGATCGCTTTAGCTATTACCATGTATTTCGTGTCGCGAAGCACTTATCAATGGGAACAAGTCACCCTTACACCATATACGGTTGTTATCACTAATTCCCGAGGCACCAATCTACGTATAGCGCGCCCAGACACTTACCTTTTCTTTATTGAAGATACTTCAAATAGGAAGATGCCCAGACTTATTTTTAAATCATCAAATGTTAATGCTGAAGTAGGAGCCTTCTTAAACAACAGTGATAAGTGCTTACTTCTTAAACACTTAGATGAAGCAGGAATTATTATCTGCAAGAGTAAATGGTGGTAATTTAGCAAGTATTCTTTCACGTTTTTGACCGTTTGTGCACAGTAATTGCGTATATGGCTATGTTACTTCATTGTTTGGCAGGTTTATGCGTTTTATGAACGCCACTTTAACATGTCAACGCACCTCACATGCCAAGGAGAAATGCATGAATATTAGTAAGTTAGCTTTAAAGTCATTATTTGCAGCGGCCGTGTTGACCCTCGCTGCATGTGCTTCAATGGGAGATGGCACTGTTGCCGAAAAGCGACAAGCCATATTGGATATGCAGCAAAATACACTAGCGCGTCTGTATAGCGAAAAGCCCGATACCCGGTCTCAAGTAAGAGATGCAGCGGGTTACGCTGTATTCACTAATGCCAACGTTAATGTCATCTTTTTTGCAGCAGGCACCGGGTACGGTGTGGTTAATAACAATGTGACAGGTGCAAAAACTTACATGAACATGGCCGAAGGCGGCGTCGGTTTGGGGCTGGGTGCAAAAGACTATCGTATAGTGATGGTTTTCCACACACAAAAAGCCATGAACTATTTTATTGAAAATGGCTGGACGGTTGGTGGTAACGCTGACGCAACAGCCAAAGCTGGCAATAAAGGGGCATCAGCAGAAGGTGAAGGTTATTTAGGTAATGTCACTGTGTATACCATGACAGAAAGTGGCCTAGCCCTTCAAGCCACAGTGAAAGGCACTAAATTCTGGGTGGATAAAGAGTTAAATTAATAAAAACTCGTTCATGGGTTCTCCTAACTCTATGTCAGGCGAACCCATGCCAAATATCAACTACGGCCAACCGCAAATCCACGTATAGCTCGTATAGACTGCGGCCTAAACATCAATATCAATATGCTTAAGCCCGTCGTCTCCTTCTGTGGTATCCCGGTCGGCTGAAGGATCCTGCTTTCTGTTTACTGTACGCTGTGCAATTTCGACCTGCTTGAGTTGTTCAAATTGATCCTGCTCATCATCCCTAATACGGTCTGACTTTTTAGTTCTCTGCACTTTTTTTACACGCTCATCAACCTCTACAGGCACCTTGTTATTACGCGGCAAAATGGGGAATAAAAGATCGTTACTCATCACCCCTCCCAACAATCTTATCGTTCGTAAAATGGCTTTTAGTTCCTTATCGGCAGCGAGCGAAAATGCTGCACCTGACGACGCTTTGAATACATCGCTCAGAACAAAAAGTTTTACTATATATACATTAATTTAGACGTATTGTACGAAAAGAGTTCACTTTTGCCTTGCAAATCGATTTTCAAAACGCTAATGTTTCAGCCGTTCGGATTTAGGAATTACATTTTCATTATGATCAACTGCGCTGCGAAACATCACCATCACCACAAAGCATAACCTTTCAGGTTCGTGCTGGAAGGTCTATGACTCCTTCCAGTGGCGCAGATAACAGAATTCTCGACCCTCGGAAGGAAACTTCCGAGGGTTTTTTCGTTTTAGGCGCTATCAAAAGTTAACACACAACGTGTAAGGAACGTTTCAATGAGTGACAGCAAAAGACTTCGAATTGCCGTACAGAAATCAGGTCGACTAAGCGACGATAGTATTGCGCTATTAAAAGCGATCGGCATCAAACTGAATATTCGTGATCGACTGCTGATTGCGCATTCCACCAATCAACCCATTGATTTACTTCGCGTGCGTGACGACGATATTCCCGGTCTTGTGATGGACGGCGTTGTTGACCTTGGATTTATAGGCGAAAACGAGCTTGAAGAAAAAATGCTCGAGCGTAAAGCAGCAGGTAAGCCTTTTGAGTATGAAGTGTTACGTCGTTTAGACTACGGTGGTTGTCGCTTATCTATCGCAGTGCCCAACGAAATGGATTATCGGGGTACCCAATCGTTAGAAGGCAAAAAAGTCGCCACCACCTACCCTTACTTACTCGAGCGCTATTTTAAAGATCAAGGCATAAACGCTAAAGCGGTTATGTTGCAGGGCTCTGTAGAAGTAGCGCCGCGCGCTGGTGTAGCTGACGCTATTTGTGACCTGGTATCAACAGGCGCGACCCTTGAAGCCAACGGACTTGAAGAAAAAGACGTAATTTTCCGTTCAAAGGCAGTACTTATCCAGCGTGCAGACGGCGAATTAAGTGACGAAAAACAAACATTGGTTAATCGCCTCATGCCCCGTGTGGATGGCGTGATGCTGGCCAAAGAAAGTAAGTACATTATGCTACACGCGCCAAAAGCCTACCTAGAGCAAGTAAAAAGCCTGCTACCAGGCGCTGAAAACCCAACCGTTCTTCCACTTGCAGGTAATGATGAGCAAGTTGCTATCCACGTGGTTTCTACAGAAACCTTGTTCTGGGAGACCATGGAAAAGCTTAAGGCCCTTGGTTGTAGCTCTATTCTTGTAATGCCAATCGAAAAAATGATGGGCTAAAAGGCAGGCAATTATGATTACTTGGTCATCTCTTTCAATAAATGAGAAAAAACAAGCACTAGCGCGCCCAGCTATGACCGATAGCCAACAGCTAAAGCAAACCGTGAGCGATATCATCGCCCGGGTTGAAGCAGAAGGTGATTCAGCCGTACTCGACTACACGCGTAAGTTCGACTGCTCAGATTTAACCAACCTTGTGCTTTCACAAGAGAGCATCGATGCCCTTGCCGCGAAAGTCTCGCTGACCGTTGCAAGTGCTATCGATACCGCATTTAGCAACATTAAAACCTTTCACGAAGCACAATTGCCCAGTGATATCGCGCTCACTACCACACCAGGTGTTAACTGTGAGCTTCGCTTTACTGCACTAGATGCAGTAGGTCTTTATATTCCAGGTGGCAGCGCGCCGCTTCCTTCTACCGTGTTAATGCTGGGCGTGCCTGCATTGGTAGCGGGTTGTGAAAATAAACTTCTTTGCACACCGCCCAATCAAGCACAGCTTATTGCACCAGAAATTGCTTACGCGGCAAGAAAGTGTGGCATCGACAAGATATTCTTGTGCGGCGGCGCACAAGCTATCGCAGCTATGGCACTTGGCACAGACACTATCCCTCAGGTTGATAAAATTTTTGGCCCAGGTAATAGCTTTGTGACTGAAGCAAAGCAGCAAGTTAGCCAACGTGCTGATGGCGCCGCCATCGATATGCCGGCGGGTCCGTCAGAAGTGTTGGTGCTTGCAGATGAGTCCGCAAACCCTGAGTTTGTGGCTGCTGATTTACTTTCTCAAGCAGAACACGGACCAGATTCGCAGGCTATTTTGGTGTCTAACAGCGCTACGCTCATTAAAGAAGCAAAAGCCGCGGTTGAACGTCAATTAGCGACCTTATCCCGCGCTGAAATTGCACGCCCTGCTATGGAGAATGCGCGTTATATATTGGCCGAATCAATTGAACAAGCCATCGAAGCAAGTAACGCCTATGCGCCTGAGCATTTAATTGTACAAATAGAGAACGCCCGTGATTATTTGCCAAAAATTAAATACGCAGGCTCTATTTTCTTGGGCCCTTGGTCGCCCGAGTCTGCTGGTGATTACGCGTCGGGCACTAACCACGTGTTGCCTACCTATGGCTATGCTAAGAATTACTCTAGCCTTGGGCTATTAGACTTTATGCGTCGTTACACTATTCAGGAATTAAGTGCCGATGGTATGCGTAATTTAGGCCCTGCGATTATGGCATTGGCTGCAGCAGAAGGTTTAGACGCCCACGAACAAGCGGTAGCCCTTCGTATGCAAGCACTTAAGCAGGGGGACGCATAATGTCTAATCTTATCGATAAACTCATTAACGACAACTTAGTACCGCTTAAGCCTTATGAATCGGCGCGTCGCTTATTTTCAGGTGGTCAGGATTGGCTTAATGCCAACGAGTCTCCTTATGCTAACGAATACAGCGTTGATAGCAGTAACTTTAACCGCTATCCCTCGTGTCAGCCTGAAGCGGTAGTCAGTGGTTACGCAAACTACGCAGGGCTTGATAAGTCACAGCTTATTGTTACCCGCGGCGCAGATGAAAGCATTGAATTACTTATTCGCACCTTCTGTACGCCGGGTAAAGACAGCATTCTGATATGCCCGCCTACCTACGGTATGTATGCAATCAGTGCTGAAACCTGTGATGTGGGCATTAAGAAAGTGCCGCTTAACGACGACTTTAGCCTTAACGTGAATGCAGTATGCGCCGAAGATGACGTTAACGTGATTTTCATCTGCGCCCCGAACAATCCAACCGGCACACCGGTTGCCCGTGAAGACATCAAAACCGTGCTCAACCACTTTGCCGATAAAGCATTAGTGGTGGTAGATGAAGCCTACATTGAATTTGATGCTGACAATACGTGGGCTAATGAAATTAACAACTACCCGAACTTAGTGGTACTTCGCACGCTGTCTAAAGCGTTCGCGCTTGCCGGTCTGCGCTGTGGTTTTACCCTTGCTCAGGCACCGGTAATTCAAGCGCTATTAAAGGTAATTGCACCCTACCCTATTCCAGAGCCAGTGGCGCAGATTGCAACACAGGCGCTATCAAAAGAGTCGCTTGCCTTACTTGAGCTGCAAGTTGCTACTATCAACCGCGAAAAAGAAGCGCTAGCAGAAGCACTTCAAGCAGTAGAAGGCTTTGAATTAGTGGGTGATAGACGGGCAAACTTTATCTTATTCCGCTACGCAAAAGCGCAAGCCCTAATGCAATACTTGGTAAGCCAAGGCATGCTTATTCGCGATCAATCGAAACAGCTTAACTTACAAAACTGTTTACGCGTAAGTATCGGCACTGAAGAACAAAATCAGCGTTTAATGCAGTTGATTAACGAATTTAAAAATAGTGAGGATGCGGCATGAGTCAGCAAGCCATTTTATTTATTGACCGCGACGGTACACTTGTTGAAGAGCCGCCAGTAGATAAGCAATTAGACAGTTTAGAGAAGCTTGTTTTCGAGCCAAACGTTATTCCTGTGCTACTTAAACTAAAGGCAGCTGGGTTTAAACTCGTGATGGTAAGTAACCAAGACGGCTTGGGTACAGACAGTTTCCCGCAAGAAGACTTCGATAAGCCACACAATGCCATGATGGCGATTTTTGAAAGTCAGGGAGTAGTGTTTGACGACGTACTTATTTGCCCGCACTTCGATGCTGATAACTGCACATGCCGCAAACCAAAGCTTGGCTTGATACAAGAATACCTACAGCAAGGCAAAGTGGACTTCACTCGTTCGTTTGTTATTGGTGACCGAATTACTGATGTACAGCTTGGTGAAAACATGGGTATTCGCAGCTTTCAGTACAACCGAGATAGCCTAAACTGGAACGATATTCAGAAAAGCTTGTTAGCATCGTCACGTATTGCGGAAGTGGTGCGCACAACTTCTGAAACCGACATTCGCGTTCGCGTCGACCTTGATTCTCAAGCTAAGTCGACGATTCAAACCGGCATGGGCTTTTTTGACCACATGCTTGACCAAATTGCTACCCACGGTGGTTTTGAGCTAAACCTCACTACCGATGGCGATTTGCACATTGACGATCACCACAGCGTAGAAGATACCGCGCTTGCCCTTGGCGAAGCCCTTAAAAAGGCCCTAGGTGACAAACGCGGTATTGGCCGCTTTGGCTTTGCTTTACCCATGGATGAGTGTCGCGCAGAATGTATCATGGACATTTCTAACCGCCCTTACCTTAAGTTTGACGCTGAATTTAGCCGCGACCAGGTAGGCGAAATGGCCACTGAAATGGTACCGCATTTCTTCTACTCGCTTGCACAAAGCATGGGACTATCGCTACACCTTTCCACCAGCGAAGGCAATGCACACCACCAGGTAGAAAGCTTGTTCAAAGTATTTGGCCGCGCCCTTCGTCAAGCCATTACGCGCCAGGGTGATGCACTACCAAGCAGTAAAGGAGCGCTATAATGTCAGTGGTAAATACCAGCCAGCGACAAAAAATAGTAATAGTGAATACCGGCTGCGCCAATATCTCATCAGTACGCTTTGCCCTTGAACGCTTAGGCGTTGAAGTAGAAGTCTCTGACGACGTAAATGTAATAAAAAGCGCTGACAAAGTATTTCTACCCGGTGTAGGTACAGCGGCGGCGGCCATGGCAAGCATTAAGCAAAAAGCGCTAGTGGAAACCCTTCAGTCGCTTACGCAACCTGTGCTAGGCGTGTGTTTAGGCATGCAGCTGATGGTTGAAACCAGTGCCGAAGGTGGCTTTCAGGGTACTGGCAACATCGATTGCTTGAATCTCATGCCTGGGCACGTGGCACGTATGGAATCAAATGGCGTGCGCTTACCCCACATGGGTTGGAATACTGTCTCTCATAACAGCAGTCACAACAACGAAAGTTTGTTTAAAGGCATTCCACAAGATACCTACTTTTACTTCGTACATAGCTTTGCTGTACCAGAGTATGAGTACACGCTTGCAAGCTGTACTTATGGCAATGCGTTTTCAGCGGCTATACATAAAGACAACTTTTACGGGGTGCAGTTTCACCCAGAGCGTTCTGGCGAAGCCGGAGCACAACTACTGACTAACTTTGTGAACCTATAATGATTATTCCAGCAATTGATCTTATTGACGGACGCGTAGTGCGCCTTTATCAAGGCGACTACGCGCAAAAAACCCAATACGAACTGGACCCAGTAGACGTGGTTCACGACTATGCCGACCAAGGCGCAACCTGGCTACACATTGTTGACCTTACTGGCGCCAAAGACACAACTAAGCGTCAGCTTTCGCTTATCAAGTCTATGGTCGACACCAAGCGCATGCAGTTTCAAGCAGGCGGCGGTATTCGAAGCGAAGAAGAAGTGGCGCAATTACTTGAAACGGGCGTAAGCCGCGTAGTAATTGGCTCACTAGCGGTTAAGCAACCCGAGCTTGTGAAGTCTTGGGTTAAAAAATACGGCCCAGAGCACATTGTTTTGGCCCTTGATATCAATATTAGCGAAAGCGGTGAAAAGCTGATTGCGACTCACGGCTGGCAAGAAAACTCAGGTGTAGCCCTTGAAGGCTTGCTTGAAGACTTCGCTACCGTAGGTGCAAAGCACGTGCTATGCACCGACATCAGTCGCGACGGTACGCTTAAAGGCGCAAATACCGAACTGTATCAAGAGATGGCAGCCCGTTTCCCAAATGTTAGCTGGCAAGCCTCTGGTGGCATTGGCAGCATTACCGATATTGAAGCTTTAAAGCCCACTAACGTTGGCGGCGTAATTTTAGGCCGTGCGTTACTTGAAGGGAAGTTTACTGTGAAGGAGGCTATCGCATGCTGGCAAAACGCATAATACCGTGTTTGGACGTACGCGACGGCAAGGTGGTGAAAGGCGTTCAGTTTAGAAACCACGAAATCATTGGTGACATTGTGCCCCTTGCTGAGCAATACGCAAAAGCCGGTGCCGATGAACTGGTATTTTACGATATTACCGCCAGCTCTGATGCACGTGTTGTGGATAAAAGCTGGGTGAGCCGTATTGCACAGGTTATTGATATTCCGTTTTGCGTAGCAGGCGGCATTAAAAGCATTGAAGATGCAGGACGTATTTTGGAAATGGGTGCAGATAAAATTTCCATTAACTCCCCTGCCCTTAACAACCCAGATCTAATCAATCAGCTTCACGATGTATACGGTCAACAGTGCGTAGTGATTGGTATCGACAGCTTTTATAACGAAGCAACTGACCAATACGAAGTGTACAAATTTACCGGTGATGAAAGCCGCACGCAAAAAAGCCAATGGCAAACTATCGACTGGATAAAAGAAGTGCAATCCCGTGGTGCAGGTGAAATTGTCCTTAACTGTATGAACCAGGACGGTGTGCGCAAAGGCTACGATGTAAAACAGCTAAAGGCCGTACGTGAGGTATGTGAAATACCGCTTATTGCCTCTGGTGGTGCTGGCGAAATTGCCCACTTCACCGACGTATTCCAACAAGCTGATGTGGATGGGGCGCTGGCCGCTTCAGTATTTCACAAAGGCATCATCAACATAGATGATTTAAAAGCAGAATTAACTGCCAATGGCATTGCCATGCGCAAGCGCCACGGATTAACGGCGCAAGCAGAAGGAGTCAACCCGTGATCGTAACGAGTGAAAATAGCCACCAATTGGCGTGGGATAAAATGGACAACTTGCTACCTGCCATTGTGCAAGACGCATTGTCGGGTAAAGTACTAATGCAGGGGTATATGAACCAAGACGCATTAGCCAAAACCCTTGAGACCAGTAAAGTGACCTTTTTTAGTCGCTCTAAGCAACGCCTTTGGACCAAGGGTGAAACCTCGGGCAACACATTAGATTTAGTCAGTATAGCCAGTGATTGCGACCAAGACTCGCTGTTAGTACTTGCTAATCCAAACGGCCCAACTTGCCACACCGGCGTAGAAAGTTGTTGGTTTGACGGCAGCACGCCAGCCTTTACGTTTCTCGCAGACCTAGAGCGCGTATTGGCGGCCCGTAAAGATGCTGACCCGAAAAGTAGCTACACCGCTAGCCTTTACAACAAAGGCATTAAACGCATAGCGCAAAAAGTGGGGGAAGAAGGCGTAGAAACCGCCCTTGCAGCCACAGTTCACGACAAAGACGAGCTTAAAAATGAAGCCGCTGATTTGTTGTATCACTTAACCGTTCTCCTTCAGGCCAGTGACATGTCACTAAACGATGCACTTGACGTACTACGCGAACGTCATAAGTAAATAACAATCCACAGCACTTGCTCAAGTGCTGTGGATTATAAAAAGCGTCAGACTCTTACTTAATAATTCGCAGTTTAATCTTTCTTTCCAATTCATTTTCTTTAGAGCCTGTTGATCTTTAGGCTCAGTACTAGCAGTTTTACCTGATAAGTCTTAGTGGCAAGCCGAATCAACCGCCGAACTGGTTAATTATTATTCCATTACTTTCTTTATAAAGTGCTTTTTATGATTAATTGATATTACTTTTAACATATTTCAAACAATCCTGAAGGATCGCTTCTAATATAAAAGTAAAAAAGAAATAAAACAATAAATTATAATAAAATTTCAGGGGAACACCATGGAAACGCTAATAAGGCAGAACAAAGAAAGTTTTTTTACTCTGTTTCAATCAGTTAATCACCATCAAATTAACCTCGGCAGTCTAAATACATGGTGGGATAAGGTTGTTTTAATAGGCAAAATAAACAGCTTAAACGTGCCCCAAAGCTTGTTGATTAACATGCTTGAAACCAAAACTGAGTTTGCAGAACTACAAGCCACGTTGATTGATAACTTGTTGTCTGAACAGTTACAACAGCGGCATAGGCGCAATAGTGCTGTCGCACAAGTTCTAGTCGATATTCCAAACCGAAACTTATTTGAACGCACAGCAGATGTCGGATTTCTGGCTACCGATGCTGACTTGATCGCCTTTCTCACGGCTACGTCCCAAACTGAGCAAGAACGTGACACTATCCACCAGCGTCTGAAAGCTTATGCAGCTAAATACACGGTGTATGATGATATTTTACTCATTGACACACAAGGTGACGTAAAAGCGCAATTAGATATTAACAACCCAGTTGTCGACACCAATGATCCCATCATTACCGAAGTTTTGACTGGCAGTGAAGCCTATTATGAAATTTGTCGATATTCGTGCTTACGGCCCAACCAAGCACTTTCCTCCTTGTTCCTTGCACCTATTCGCGCATCTAGCCGAAATGACAGCCCTATTATTGGTATTTTGTGCCTCAGCTTTAAGCTGGAAGATGAAATGCATTCGCTCTTTGAAGACCTCAGTCACGACAAAAATACCCTGCTCACGCTTCTTGACACTAACGGTAATGTATTGGTTTCAAATCGACCCAGAGTGCTGCCTCAAGGTACAGCTTTACCAGTAAATGGTGAATATGAAATGGTCACGCTGGATACACATCGTTACCTTATTACGCGAGCCAAAACCCGTGGCTATCAAGGATATATGGGTTTAGGCTGGCAAGGCTGCGTTTTGTTGCCATTAATCGCCAATGATGAAGCACCTGCTCCACTAGAAGAATATGAGGACAACATGCATTGGCAGGGTTTCTCACCCTCGCTGAAAGGAATTCAGCGTAGAGCCAAAATCGTAACCGATGATTTAGACCTTGTTGTGCTCAATGGGAGAATTGCGGCAGCACGCAGTGATGCCGACGAGTTCATTCCAATTCTGGAAGAAATTCGCAATATTGGCCGCCAAATGCAATCCATTTTTAGCGAATCTGTTAATCAATTAATGACAACTGCTCAGGGCACCCATTTTAATGATCTGAAATTTGATGCGGCATTAGCTATAGACATTATGGATCGCAACCTGTACGAACGCGCAAATGATTGCCGCTGGTGGGCGCTCACCACCAAATTTATTCAAGTACTGGGGAATAAAACCAGCGCAGATTGTCAGCAATCCCTTTCTGAAGTATTACGGTATATTAACGACTTGTATACGGTGTACACGTGTATTTATTTATATGATGAAAGCGGTACCTTGGTCGCTGCTTCTACACCGACCTTTGACTCCAATTTAGGTTCGCCAGTCAACACTCACACGCGCTGGCAAGGAATTAAATTGATTAGTTCTCCTCAGCAGTATTGCGTGTCAGACTTTGTTCCTTCGCCGTACTACGACAACAAACACACCTATATCTACAATGCGGCAATTCATCACAACGGTGTTTTGGTAGGAGGCATTGGATTGGTGTTTGATAGCGCTCCACAATTTCAGGAAATGCTTGAAGATATTGTAGGGGGCACTCAAAGAGATCGCATCGCTGTATATATTCAACGCAACGGTATGATCATTGGGGCAAGTAAAAATGCACCTTGGCAGGTGGGTGACACGCTCAACCTCCCCGCTTCGATTACTGAACAACCTCTGGGTCATCAATCAGCGGGTATATTCAGCATCAATGACGTTGAATATACCGTTGGTTACGCAGTGTCCAAAGGCTATCGCGAGTATAAAGTAAATGACGATTACCAAAATGACGTAATCGCCTTAGTAGCAGAAACCAATGTGGGAAAACAGTAAGACAACCTGCAGAAACGGTTTATAGTAAAAAGCGACGCATAGCGTCGCTTTTTGCTTTAAGGGTTGAGTAATACGGGTTTTCCCAACCCCAGAGCTGCCAGCCTTTCAAATTGGGTGGCTTTATCACCCACGAACAGGTAAACCATATTGTCTGGGTGTACATAGGCAGAATAGAGCCGTTTAACCTCTTCTACTGTTAGTGCTTTCACTTGGGCTTCATGTCTTGATACGTAGTCGTGACTAAACCCAAAATCACTGATTTCAGCCACCATATTCAACTTGGCACTTAGCGTTTCAAATGCTCTGGCATTGGATTTTAGCGTAAATCCCTGTGTCACCTCGAGATCATCTTCATTGTAGCCTTCACCATAGCTATGCAGGATCTCTCGAATGGCTTGTGCCGCTTCTAAGGTTACGTTTGACCGCACTGAACTGCGGATGGCAAATACACCGCCATACTGGTCATTGGCAAAGGATGAATTTATGCCATAGGTGTACCCTTTGTTCTCGCGAATTTCTTGCATCAACTGTGAGGCAAAGCCACCGCCCCCCAGTCGATAGTTCATGACACTGGCGACATAGGCTTCAGGGTGCGTGGCCAGCGGCCCGGTATGACCAAAATACAACACCGACTGTTTGGCGTCGGGCACATCGTAAAAATACACTTTCCCCGTGTCAGGAAGCCCAATGGGGGGTATTACAGGCAAGGTAACATGCTTATCTACCCATTGGGTATTAAGGCGACGTAGCGACGCTTCCACCTGATCTTGAGTAACATCCCCCACCACATGCAATTTGGCAATGTTCGGCGACATATTCCGATCAAAATAGTCGCGTAAATCCGCTAAGTTAATTTGTGCTACAGAGTCTTGAGAGCCCAATACCGAGTTGGCAAAGGGGTGTCCCTCCCCATATAGCAAGGCGTTAAATTCAACGGTAGCAATTGCATTGGGATTCGCTTTTATTTGATTAATTTCGTTGACCACATCTTCTTTTGCCAACGTAAATTCTTTACTGTCAAAACGTGGCGAAAGCAATACTTCAGTAACAATTTCCATTAACGCTGGATAGTGTTTTGATAGCGTTGAACCACTTAGCACAATTGAAGTAGGCGTAGCATGCGCCTTCAAAGTCGCGCCCAAGCGCTCAATTTCCTGCTCCAGCGCTTCAGGGGTTTTGTTCTCGGTTCCTTTTAATAGCACAGAGGCAAGTAAATTAGCCGTGCCCGTTTTACCTGCGGGGTCAAGTACCATCCCCCCTTCAAGTTTGAGCTCAAATGCCACCAACGGCACCTCATCGTTTTCTATACCCGCCACGCTAATGCCTGACGACAGACTGTGTTGCCAAACGCTTGGCGGTGACATTTTCACCGCTTCTCCGTAGGGTGGTTCTTCACTGCGATTAATGGATGAGGGCGTGGGTTGATATTGTGCAGAAACAGAAGGATCGACGTTTTCTTCTGCTCCCGCTACTATTTTCTCTTCCACCACGTGGGCTTTAGATGCGCCCTTGAGAATGAGCGCTTCCTGCCCTTTTGGAACAAAACTCGTCACAACATAAGGTTTATCTTTAATGTATGCATTGTACACGCGCACGACATCATCAGTAGTTACCGCCAGTATTTTTTCAACGTCCTGACTAATAAACCCCGCACCGTCAGTAAAAATTTCATATTGGGCCAAGCGAATTCCCTTGCCCAACACACTAGAAAGCCCCTGGTAAAACGCGGTTTCCTGGCCTGCTTTTATACGCGCGAGATCGTCCTGAGATATGCCTTCTTTTTCAAATATAGCAAACGCCTGCTGAACACCCTGTGCCACTTCATTCAGATCGGTGTTGTTAAACGCCACAACCTGCAATTGTAGCTGGCCTGCCAACTGTGAGTCATAGCCATACAAATACACATCACTGGTTAGTTGTTTTTCATCGACTAGCACTTTGTTTAAAGGGGCGCGTTTACCCTGGGCAAGGTATTGAGCAAGTACGGTAAGAGGATAATAATCTTCACTGTACTCAGGTACGGTTGGCCATACCATGCTTAAAAGGGGAGCTTGAGCAAAATTGTCAACGTGATAGCGGCTGATGGTTTCAGTTAATGAGACAGGTTGTTCAGGCATTTTTTCAATACCCTTTCCCGCCGGGATTTCGTCAAAATAGTGATGTACCCACGCCTTGGTCTGTTCTATATCTATGTCCCCTGCAATCGATAACACAACGTTATTGGGCACATACCATGCTTTAAAAAATTCCCGTACATCTGCAAGTGTTGCATTCTGCAAATCTTCAAGTGAACCAATTACTTGCCAGCTGTAGGGGTGCCCTTCTGGATAAAGGTTTTTATCAATGACATATTGGTTGTGACCATAAGGTCTGTTGTCGACACTTTGACGTTTCTCATTTTTGACAACCTGTTTTTCTTTTGCCAACACAGGTTCAGTCACCGTGTTAATAAAGAAACCTAACTTGTCTGCCTCAGCCCAAATCATTTTTTCTAAGGCGTCTATTGGTACAGTTTGAAAATAATTAGTACTGTCTCTGCTGGTTGATCCGTTGGCTCCAGAGCCTCCAATTCGCGCACTTAGCTTATCTAAACCGCCCTTTCCTAGATTTTCTGACTCAAGAAACAGCAAATGTTCAAACAAATGCGCAAAACCAGTGCGTCCCACTTTCTCTCTCGCAGACCCCACATGTGCGGTTAACGCCACTGCGGCGACAGGGTCAGATCTGTCCACGTGCAAAATAACAGTTAACCCGTTGTCTAACGTAAAACGCTCATAAGGAACGTTAAAGGAGTCTGCCCCTTCTTCTGTTTCAGTAGGTTGCGTTTGACTACCTCTAGGACTACAACTGATCATTAGGGTACATAATGCTATTGATGCAAATAATGTAATAGTTCGCCGATGTGCTGCGTTTTTAAACATTGTGTTAGTGCTTTTTTTTATGGAATACCAAACAAGTACCACAATGTTTCAGTTTACGCTATGCCTTCATATGGCTACAGCGGCAAAAAGTGCCTCTCGTAACAAAACGTTACACATATGGCGTGAACATACGCTCAATTTTGCTATCTATTAAAGTAGATGCGGCTTTACCCCGTAATGTGAGCTTATAGTCCGCGATACATAAGGTATCGTTGATTGGCTTTTAAGACCTCAGGAATATTTCACTTTTACAAAGGCATGCCAGTGCGATGCAAATTAAAAAATTAATTAAAAATAATTTACCCTTTATCCTATTTATCCTATTCATGTTTTCCTTTAGAAGCAGCGTCGCAGATTGGTATCACGTGCCATCGGGCTCGATGGAGCCAACCATTCAAGTGGGTGATCGTGTGGTAGTAGATAAATCGGCATATACCCTTAAACTTCCATTTACTAATGTGGTGATAGTAAATACCGGCGACATAGAAAGAGGAGATATTGTCATCATTGACAGTACCGCAGCCGACACTCGCCTAATCAAGCGAGTGATTGCCATTGAAGATGATACCGTACAATTAAAAGACAACCATTTAGTTATTAACGGCGAATACGCTTCGCTCACGCAATTGGAGGGAAGTCAATTGAAAGAACAAATTTTGGGACATCACCGCAGTATTGCATTGGCTTCGCCTTCTTCTCCAATTTCGTCTTTTCAGCAAGTAAAAGTACCTAAAGATCATATTCTGGCGATGGGAGACAATCGCAATAACAGCCTCGACTCTCGCTATTATGGTTTTTTCCCCATTGCTGAAATACAAGGGAGAGCACGCTCAGTGGCCTTTTCTGTGGACAAAGACAACAGATACTTGCCACGAACTGAGCGATTTTTTAAACCACTGCAATGAGCCTCAATATCGCTTCGCTAACATGTGGAAATAAAGTGAGACCTTTACCTACGTTTAAAAAGCCAGCAATTTTTTGCGAATAAACAAAAATCAGCCGATGGCCACAATACCGCATTGCCTGCCCGTAAATGGAGTAAGCGTATATGGAAAACCGCTAAGGCATTAGCAAATCACACCGTATTTCCACAGCGTAGCCTGAAGAGTCTGCTGACTTTCCTCCATTTAAAAAGTAACACTTGCTTTACACACTTTGTAACTAACTGTCACATCTTTCGCTATTTTCACTATTGCAACACAAGTATCAGGAATGCTATTCATAAATTTGCAACATTGACGTGTTGCAGAACACACAACAAGTAATATGGAAAATAAGGATATAATAATGAAACATGGTCGTAAGATAAGTGCCATTGCCATTGGCTTGACACTTTCAGGACTCACCTCTCTCACCCCCGTATACGCACAACAGGCTGACGAAGAAGCAGCAAACCTTGAACGTATCGCCGTGACGGGCTCTCGTATTAAACGCACCGATATGGAGGGCCCTTCTCCGGTTCAATCTATCGATGCCAACATGATTGAAGGCATGGGCTATGAAAACCTTCAACAGCTGTTAGAGCGTATGCCATCAACAGGTGCTGGCACATTTTCTACTCGTAACAATAGCCAGGATTCAACAGCTAACGGCGCAGCTGCAGTATCACTTCGCGGCATGGGACCGGATGCCACATTAGTATTAATCAATGGGCGTCGCGTTGCTATCAGTGCATTTGCCGAAAGCATCACCAACTCGTTTGTCGATATTAACTCTATCCCTGTATCTGCCATTGAGCGTATTGATATCCTCAAAGACGGCGCGTCAGCCATTTACGGTTCTGACGCGGTTGCTGGGGTAGTTAACGTGGTTTTGAAAAAGGACTACGAAGGGCTAGAAATTAACGCTGGCTACGGTGGTACTACAGGACCTAACTACGACGAAACCACTGCGAGTATCCTGTGGGGCGCGCAAAGTGAGAAAAGCAGTGCAACTGTCATCATCGACTATTTCAATAACAGCACCTTAGCAGCAAATGAAATGGGTCGCTTTGGTACAGCAAATCAATCTCCCTACGGCGGTATGGACTTCCGCTCATCACGCGGCTATCCCGGTTACTTTTATGTCGATGGCGTAAAAACCATCGATCCAGATTGCCCAGCGGAAAATGCCACTGCTTCTGGTAGCTGTTTGTTTGATTACGGTCCGTATGGTTTAACCATTCCCGCGTCTGAGCGAGTGGGCTTCATCGGTCAGTTTGACTACAAGATAGGCAGTGACACCACAGCATTTATGGAAATTGCCATGCAGCATAACACTTCTGAAGCCGGCGGTGCTGCAACCCCCCTTGACGAAGACGCTGGATTAACGGTGCCCGGCTCCCACCCTAATAACCCTTTCGGTCAAGATATTGATATCGGTCGCTATCGCCCTGTTGATGCCGGTGCGCGTCGATGGGATATTGAGTCTGATACGCTACGGCTTGTGGCAGGACTACGCGGTCAAATTAACGACTACGATTGGGAAGCCTCTGTGCAGAAAGGACGTAGTCGCTCTGAACAAAGTGGCGATCAGTCACAAGGTTGGGTACGGGTAGACTGGCTACAAGAACAGATTAACCTAGGTAACTACAACCCGTTTGGGGGCGTAACCAACCCGCAAAGTGTGATCGATGACATCACCACCAGCTTGGTGCGCCGTGGTGAGTCCAGAATGACCAGCGTCGATGCGCATATTACAGGCGAAGCATTTGATTTTGGTGATGACGTAGTCATGATGGCAGCCGGTGTCGAATATCGTGAAGAGCAAGTGTCAGACGTGCCCGATGTACAATTTCAAAGAGGGCTGATATTCGGTACTGAGTCGGTATCTGCCGCCGCAGAGCGTGACCAATACGCCGCCTACTTAGAGCTGTCTATTCCATTGGCAGATCAGCTTGAACTGCAATTAGCTGGCCGTTACGACCATTACAGTGATTTTGGCAGCACAACCAACCCTAAAATTGCGCTTCGTTGGGCGCCCACTGATGAAGTCACAGTACGCGGTTCTTGGGCACAGGGCTTCAGAGCACCGTCTTTGGCACAAGTCGGTCTTGGTCCATCGCAAAAAAGCGTCTTCTTTGTTGATCAATATCGCTGTCAAGCGACCGGTTTAGACTGTGAATCTTTGGATTACAATATTGAGTTTGCGGGCAACCCTAATCTTGACGCAGAAGAGTCTGAATCGTGGAACGTTGGTGTTATCTACGCCCCCATTCAAGAGCTTGGCTTAAGTGTTGACGTGTGGAGTATTACGCAAGACAACAAGATTGACGAGCAACAGTTTGGCTTGGTATACGATGCAGAATGTAACAACCAGAACAGCACGGTTTGTGTTCGCCTCACGCCACAAGAAGGTGAAACACTTGGGGTGATTCAGAAAATCTTCAACACCTACCAAAACGTATCATCGCAAGAGGCCTCAGGTATTGATTTCAGTGCTAATTACAGCATGGAACTCAATGAATATGGCAATGTGCGATTCAACCTCGATTGGTCTTACTTAAGTAAGTTTGAGAAAAACGGTCTGGACTATACCGGCGAGTACGGTTACCCAGAGCACCGTTGGTTGTTCGGTACCACGTGGTCCAAGGGTGCGTTTGATGCAAACCTGAACATCAGCTACATCGGTGAGTTCGAAGACACACCAGATATCGATTTTGACGGTGTGCTCGACTTTGAAGAAAATACTTCAAGAACCGTCGACGCCCAAATGCTGGTTGATCTACAATTTGGCTATAACTATAGCGACAATTTGCGTCTTGTGCTGGGTGCCAATAACTTGCTGGATGAAGAGCCGCCTTTCGCTATCGGCGATGGAGATGGTGACTTATACGGCTACGTAGGCAGCGTTCACAACCCTCGTGGTCGTTTTGTCTATTCCAAGCTGACTTATCGTTTCTAATTAGTACTTATATTAAGTACGTGACTTAAAAACACAAAGCGCCCTATAAGGGCGCTTTTTTAAAATAACTTCATGGCTTGAAGTAATCGCTACAGGCCGAAATGTATGAGTACCAAATTACCGATTGCCGCACACAACATGGCAATAAACGTTAAGATCATACCGATAAAACGCTGCCAACTTACCCCTGAATGCGTACCCAAACCATAAGCGTGTAACACACGACCAAAAAGTAAGGCCGTACCTAGGCTATGCACCGCCCACATTTGCCCCGTGTTTGCTTCAAAACACGCAATCATGATAAGCGTAATCGGCACATATTCACTAAAATTACCATGCGCGCGAGTGAGTCGGCTTAAATCCTCATGGCCGCCATCACCAATACCCACCTGGTGGCGACGTCGGGCACCGATGACGAGAAAAGATAAATATAAATAGCATATACCCAATAAACTGGCATAAAACGCCGTAATTGGCAGTACCATGGTTAACTCCATCTATTTTTGTTTTAAAGCGCTATGTTGGTTGCGCTATTAAACGTTATCCCTGACTAACTTACAAGCAACAAAAAAGGCCGCGTTGAAAGCGGCCTTTTATATTTTTGCGATTACCTATTAGCCCAAACGCTTAGATAACTCAGCACTTACCTCTTCTACAGGACGCGTACCATCGAGTTTGTGGTAGGCACAGTTGCCGGCTTCTGCCTCTGCACTGTAGTAGTCAACCAATGGTTTAGTTTGTTCGTGATAAATAGCCAGGCGCTTACGCACTGTCTCTTCTTTATCATCGTCGCGAACAATCAGTTCTTCGCCTGTGGCATCGTCTTTACCTTCCACTTTAGGTGGATTGTAAACCACGTGATAAACCCGGCCAGACGCAGGGTGCACACGACGACCGCCCATGCGTTCAACAATCACGTCATCAGGTACGTCAAACTCGATACAATGGTCAACCGTAACACCGGCTTCTTTCATCGCGTCAGCCTGAGGAATAGTACGAGGGAATCCATCAAGTAGGAATCCATCCTTACAGTCATCCTGAGCAATACGCTCTTTTACCAAGCCGATGATAATGTCGTCAGAAACTAGCTTACCTTCATCCATCACTCGCTTTGCTTGAAGGCCAAGCTCAGTGCCCGCTTTAATTGCTGCGCGCAGCATGTCGCCGGTTGAAATTTGAGGAATGCCGTATTTGCCCATTAAAAACTGAGCTTGTGTGCCCTTACCCGCGCCAGGTGCGCCGAGAAGAATGATTCGCATGAGTGCGTTCTCCGCTTATGATTTTTGAACTTTTTACTTCGGGCACTTTACACATTCAGCACTAGAGTGACAAGTGTAAGCAGTACCCTATGGTTAATCTTAAGACTAATGGCGAATATATGTTCAGTTTATAGGCAGAGTAACTACACCTTAGCTAAGCATAGAAACACAGGAGCAAATGAAGTTACATTCAGCCATTAGTATTTACAACTAACGCAAAGTATTAAACACGCCGAATATAGCACAATAAAAAAGCTAAACTTACTATTGTTAGATGTAGAAACAAAAAAACGGGCATTACGCCCGTTTTTAACTATAAACTTTGTTGTTCTGATGCTTATTTAGCTAATTTCATTAGCAAGCTGTTTAAGTTCTGAACAAAGGTAGAAGGATCTTTCAAGCTACCCTGTTCTGCCAGTGCAGCTTGGTCAAACAATACGCCAACCCATTGTGCAAACAGCGCTTCATCTTGGGTATCTGCAAGGGTTTTAACCAAGTTGTGCTCAGGGTTCAGTTCAAAGTAATACTTCACGTCTGGCACGGGCTGCCCCGCAGATTGCATTAACTTCATCATCTGAGTTGTCATGCCATTATCGTCTGCCACAATCACCGCTGGAGAATCAGTTAGACGATGCGTAAACTTAACATCAATAACTTTATCACCCAACGCGGCTTTGGCTCGCTCAAGTACACCTTCAACTTGCTTTTCCGCTTCTTCTTTCGCTTTCTTAGACTCTTCGTCCTCTAAGTCACCTAAATCCAAGTTTGCTTTAGCAATAGAAACCAGCTGCTTTTCATTAAATTCAGTAAGGTGAGACATTAACCATTCGTCAATTCGCTCACCCATCAGCAACACTTCAATGCCTTTCTTGCGGAAGATTTCCAAGTGCGGGCTTGATTTTGCCGCCTGCAAACTATCTGCTGTGACGTAATAAATCTTATCCTGACCCTCTTTCATACGCTCAATGTAGTCAGCCAGTGATACTGTCTGCGCATCACTATCGCCATGAGTAGACGAGAAACGAAGTAGGCCGGCAATTTTTTCGCGATTGGTAAAGTCTTCCGCGGGGCCTTCTTTTAACACATTACCAAACTCATTCCAGAACGATTGGTATTTTTCAACATCGTTCTTGGCCATTTTTTCAAGCATTTGAAGTACGCGCTTGGTACAGCCCTGACGCAGTGCCTGAGTAATTTTGTTGTCTTGTAAAATTTCGCGAGACACGTTGAGCGGTAAATCATTGCTGTCCAATAGCCCTTTTACGAAACGCAAATAGGTTGGCATGAACTGCTCTGCGTCGTCCATAATAAACACGCGCTGTACATATAACTTCAAACCGTGTTTTTGGTCGCGGTTGAACATATCAAAAGGCGCTTTAGAAGGAATGTACAATAAACTGGTGTACTCAGTTTTACCTTCTACTTTGTTATGCGCCCAGGCAAGGGGATCGCTGAAATCATGAGAAATGTGCTTATAGAATTCATTGTATTCGTCATCTGAAATCTCAGACTTCTCACGGGTCCAAAGCGCAGTCGCTTTGTTAACGACTTCCCATTCACCGGGTTGACCTTCAATTTTTTCACCGTCTGGGCCTTCACTTTCCGGCACTTCCTCTTTCCACATTTGTACAGGAATACTGATGTGATCAGAGTATTTATTAACGATGGAACGCAAGCGCCACGCATCGGCGTATTCTTTTTCATCTTCGCGCAAATGCAGCGTAATTTCAGTGCCACGGCCAGGCTTGTTGATGTCGGCAATAGTAAATTCACCTTCACCGTCAGAAATCCACTCTACACCTTGAGCAGCGTCCGCACCGGCTGCTCGCGTGCGTACCGTTACTTTATCTGCAACGATAAACGCCGAATAAAAACCTACACCAAACTGACCAATCAGTTGTGAGTCTTTCGCGCTATCGCCAGACAGTTTATTGAAAAAGTCTTTTGTACCTGACTTTGCAATGGTACCTAGATTAGCAATGACTTCATCACGGGTCATACCAATACCGTTGTCGGTAATGGTCACCGTATTGGCTTCTTTATCGACACTTAATTTTACGTTTAAGTCACCGTCGTTTTCGTAAAGGCTATCGTTTTCTAACGCGCGAAAACGAAGCTTATCCGCAGCGTCAGCTGCATTTGAGACTAACTCACGTAGAAAAATTTCTTTGTTAGAATACAAAGAGTGAATCATCAGATGAAGAAGCTGTTTTACTTCTGTTTGAAAACCATGGGTTTCTTTGTGGGCTGCTTCAGCCATAATCCAAAATCTCCTCGTTGAATGGATCACGTTACTGATACACAGGTAAGGACGAGCGAAACGTTTTTCAACGTTTGAAGCAAAATTTTATTTTTTCCAGAGGCGCAATAAATGTATGAAAGCGGCAGTAAATCGCTTTACCTTGGATGGTAACAGGCTACTGTTATAGCTTACGTCTACCTGAAAACGCGTGGGTCAGCGTATTGCCATCAATGTATTCCAACTCGCCGCCTACGGGTACACCGTGGGCAATACGAGAAGCCTCAACTTCGTGACCAGCACACAACTGAGCAATGTAATGCGCAGTGGCTTCGCCTTCCACGGTGGGGTTAGTCGCCAGTATGACTTCGCTTATACCACCGCTGCGCAGGCGCGCTTCCAGTTGGTCTAAACCCAGTTCCTCAGGCCCTACGCCATCGATAGGTGATAAATGCCCCATTAAAACAAAGTACTGCCCTTTGTAACTTAATGTCTGTTCAATGGCGAGTACATCCTGAGGGCTTTCTACAATGCAAAGAAGGCCACTGTCTTCCCGTTCGGGGTGACGACAAATATCGCACAGTTCGTCTTCAGTGAAGGTTCGACAACGCTTACAATGATGGATATGCTCCATTGCATTGTGCAATACATTACTTAAATCCAGTGCCCCTTTACGATTTCTCTCTAGCAGATGAAAGGCCATTCTCTGCGCACTTTTATTGCCTACTCCGGGCAGGCAGGTTAATGCTTGAATTAAATCGGAAAGTAACGGGCTGAACTTCATAGTAGTTTACTGCTTTTGCATTTGAGGTTTGTTCTGGTGGTATTTAATCACGTTACGCTTCACTTGGTCGAGTTTAACTTCATAAACATTACCTCCGATGAGCCCTTTAAACTCTTCGTCGGTAAATACCAAGGTATTGTCATCATAAAAGGTTACCGCTTCTTTCTGGGTGATCACACCAAGGTCAATGCGCGATACGTCACCACTAAAGAAGTTATCGCCTTTGAAATTTTCAAACAGCCACAAACTGGTGGAGTCCAGTAACACGAGTTTTGTCCTGTCGGGACTGATAGCGGCAGACGTTATCCAACACAATTTTTCAAGAGTTTTACAGGTCTTAAATTCACCGATAAGCTGCGCATCAAAGTTAGCCGCATGATCCCCCACTTTATACAGTTTAGTAATGCCATCAAACGGTTTGGTGCGATTTTTGGTAAACAAGTAGAGGTGACGGTTAAACTCAACAAATGCCTCTAAGTCGTAATTCTTATGTTCCGGCTTAACTTTGCCCTGCCCCATTTGAGGGTAGGTAAACTTAATGATTTCGGCTTCGGTTGTGTCAGTTTTAATGTCGATGGGGTTTTCAATTTTATAAATGGTCAGCCACCGGCGGTCATTGTCGTTGTTACCGAAGTCCCCTAAAAAGAAATGCCCAAATCGATTTTGAGTCATATCCTCCCAGTCGACGTTCTTTGCGTTGGTTACCTTTATTTGTCTGGCAATGCTTCCGTTTTTGTTCACCATGTACAATATTGGACCATCGCCCCCATCGTTTATCGCCCACAAACGTTTGTATTTATCAAATTCAATACCGGATATTTCCCTGAGTTTCGGGTCTACGGTGACGAGCTTCATGCTAAACAGTTCATGCACGCTCAGAAACAAGGCCGCTGCGGCAATGGGAATTAGAAAAGCAGTAGAAATAACCAGCCCTCGCCTTCGCACTTAACACGCCCCTGTATTTGTGAATACCTGATTTTTTCTGTGGCAATACGCCTGACGTGCTCATCAAATAGGCAAAAAAAAACGCCTGACAGTGGTCAGACGTTTAATCGTGTTCAAGAATGATATGACAACTGTATTAGCACTTTTTTCGTAAACGAAAGAACATTAATGCTGCACCAAATGCCAACAACAAGGTGTTATGAGGGGCACTAACTTGCGTTGTTGAAGTAATACCACCGGTACTAGTATTAGCAACGCCTAAATTACTGACGAAAACTCCGCTGTCCCAAAATACATCTTGTGTATCCGCTACTGCAATCTTTAGATTATGAGTAGTTAGGTTTTCATCCACTAACCCAACCAAGCTCAATACCTGCGACAAACCACTGTATTCAATGTCGTAAGTGTCGACATTGTTGTTAATGAGATTTGGACTGTTAGAACTATTATTTACCAAAGAATTATCTGGGAAAAAGGCGTAATTCACCCCATCAACAAAAATCCCTAGAATGTCAGTAACCGTTTGTGTTGGGAATTCTTCAGTGCCAAAAATGAAGTCAAGGGTTATAGCGTTGAAGCCAGATGCCAGAGTAAAGTCGAATGAGAAAAAATTTACATTCGAGATATTGGGATTTAAGCTATTTGCGGTGGCAAGGGCTTGTAGATCACTATCACCACCTGTGCCTGTGTCAATCCCCTGGTCTTGAGTATTGGACGAGGCCAAATTAGCCGTACCAGAAGTAAGTAAAAAACCTTCACCTAACGACAAGGTATTTGTCCCGTTGGTAATAGCCACACTATCAAATATAGCCGATTGTGCGCCATCACCCGTGCCTTGCGCCCCCGAAAACACTTCCGAGCCTGATACTACACTAACATCTGGTGAGTTAAATACACTGGCAATATCCGTTATGGCATTATCACCACTTTCTATTAGATTAAGACCCACAATACCCGCGTGAGCGACTGTGCCCATAGACAGACCTAAAGCGGTCATACCTGTCAAAATTAACTTCTTCATTACAACAACCTCTCAACAATCTCTGACTATACAACTTACATGTTAATTATTTGTTTACTTCTTTAGTCTTTTAAGCAAAAAACAGACCAACTACAAGCGATTGTTTTTTAATACATTTTCAAATAAAGGTAAAAATGTGTAAAGAAACGTGACAAACAACAAGACCAAAAAGGTGCAAACATAGCATTAAAGAGAGGGAAGAATAGGAAGCGATTTATGAAAAATAGTTAGAGAATGAACACACGACAATTCGCCGTGCATTCACTATTACTTTTATTATTAAAACGGCATTTTGAAGCCAGGAGGTAACGGCATTCCACCAGTCACGTCTCCCATTTTTTCTTTACTGGTTTCCTGTACTCGGCGCACTGCATCATTAAATGCCGCTGCAACCAAGTCTTCCACCATGTCTTTGTCATCGTCCATCAACGAGTCATCAATATCCACACGGCGAACGTTGTGATTACAGGTCATCGTCACTTTAACCATACCTGCACCCGCTTCACCAGTAACTTCTAGTTTAGCTAAGTCGTCTTGAACCTTTTGCATGCGCTCTTGCATTTGCTGCGCCTGCTTCATGATATTGCCCATTCCACCTTTAAACATATTCTTATCTCGCTTCGTTTTGGTGTTAATAAATCTGCTATCGCGCTTTAACCGTGTCGGTAATTACTGAGGCTTCGAAAGTCGATAACAATGTCTGAATTGTGTCGTCGGTATTAATAACCGTGTGCGCGTGCGCGTGGCGCATCGCTTGTATTTCTTGCTGTAACGCAAAAGGAGTAGAAGCGGGTTGCCCCAAGGTAATTTCCACATTCACATTTTCACCTAACCCATGGTGCATAGCATCTACAAGCTGTTTCTTTGCACTGTCGTTAAGTAAATGAGACTGACTGTGGTCAATTTCAAGGGATACCGTGTCACCATTTCGAGAAAAAGCAGCGTGTAAAACCAATTGCTTTAATAATCCAGCAACGGGCATTTGCTCTACCAAATGACTCCACTCGTCTATTTGACTGGCATGAGTAAGCTTGGAGCCATCATTGAGGTAGGCTTTTAAATGGCCATTATAAGTGGCACTCAACGGTGTATCAAATGGCGATAGTTCGTACGTAACATCAACGTTGGTTGAACTTTCCGATTCTGGCGATGGAAGCAGCGAATCACCATTTTGAGAAAATGTGTTGTCAGTATCCCAAGGAGGCGAGTCAATTTCAGAGGCATTGGCAGTTGCACCTTCCTCTTGAACTGAAGTTCCTAATTGAGATTCACCTGATGAAGTGCCCAGAGGGTTAGCCACTGTTTGTGAATGCATTGGCACTGGATCAGTTGTACTTTCAACTGTGTCACTGGCATAGGGCATATCCTCATCAAATTCGCCGTCAAAAGTAAATTCGCTATCAACGGCACTGGCGTCAACCCCATCAGATTCACGATTGTAGCTCAGTTCATCACCCTTTGATGATACGGCAGTGTCTATTGGTTGCTGAGAATCGGCTTCACTTTCAAAAAGAGACGCCTTTTGTTGCTCACTGTTTTGATTCGCTGACGCTTCTGCCTGTAAAGTGTCTGTGGATTCGGTGCTTTGGGTAGATGCTGGGCGGTTGGTAGGCTCAGGGTTGTTATCTCGCTCAGGGCTGTTTTCCCGCTCAGGGCTGTTGTCTCGCTCAGGGCCGTTTTCTCGCTCAGGGCTGTTTTCTCGCTCAGGGCTGTTCTCCCCATCTACAGCAGAGGGCGGAGAAGGCTTTACAAACCGTGATTGAATATCTGCTGCTGATTGGGATTTGTCGGCTTTATTAATTGCCGATGCTTCATCACTTTCTTGCGCTTTACGTTGCTTTAGTTTTTGACGAAGCGCAAGCAAATCAGCGGTAGACGTTAACTGTGCTTCTGGCGACGGAGCTTGTTCAACTGAGGGCTCTTTTTCAGCTAAAGGCTCTTTTCCCGCTGAGGGCTCTTGTCCCGCTAAAGGCTCTTGATCCGCTGAGGGCTCTTTTTCAGCTGAGGGCTCTCTACCAAAAGGTGTGAAATTGCCTGAATCGCCATAGTCGACACCATAGGTATCATCTTCGCTCACTGGCGGCATGTCATCCATGTAGGCACTTAATGGCGGCGCGTCGTCGCTGATATCACTAACGGCGTTTTGCCTTCCACTCACCGCATCTGATTTTTCGCTAACCGTATTTGATTTTTCGCTAACGGCATCGTGATTTTCGCTAATGGCTTCATTTTTATCGCTAACGGCTTCTGCTTTATCGCTAACGGCTTCGTGCTGCTTAAGCGTATCAGGCACACTGGCATCTGTAGGTGCAGAAGATGGCCCATTGACTGAAAGGTCACTAGAATCACCTGACGATTGAGCATCATTGCTTTGTGCGGTAGTGAACGTTGCAGAAGTTTCGCTTAATGGCGTTTCCTTCTGCTTACTGACGTTTCCCGGGCCACCACTTGGGTTGTGGTGCGCATCTTTACCTTCACCGCCACTTTCAACATCCACCTCATTATTTCCCATTGAAGCAGGTGTTTGAGAAGGTTGTTGAGCGATTTCACCGCTTTGCTGTAAAGGCATATTTTGCCCATGCGCTTGCTGCTCAATGATGTGGTGGGTGTTATCCACTGACGGAGCGGGCGCGAACGTCATCATTCGCATCAGCGTCATTTCAAAGGCGCTTTTTCCATCACTTGCGAAGGGCAAGTCTTTTCTGCCCTGTAGCGCAATTTGATACAGCAACTGCACTTGCTCTGCGGGGATGGTTTTAGCTAACTGATAAATGGCTTTTGCAGAGGTTGTTTCAAGCTTACACGCTTCAGGTACCCATTGAGTGAGAGCCACTTGGTGTAAAATACTCGCCAACTCACTTAGCACGTTGTCGTAGTCTGGTGCCTGCTGTGCTATAACATTAACCAATTCAAGTACATCACCTGCACTTTTGCTAACCACGCCATGAACGACCTTTAACAACTGATTTTTGTCCATCAGTCCCAGCATGTCAGTCACTACCGATGCTAAAACCTGATTTCCACCTTGTGCAATGGCCTGATCAGTCAAACTTAAGGCGTCACGCATACTCCCTTGTGCAGCGCGGGCAAGCAGTGCTAGTGCTTGCGGCTCGAAAGGCAGCGCTTCATGCTCGAGTATATGGGTAAGCTGACCGACAATCTGCTCCCGTGACATCGCTTTTAAATTAAATTGCAGGCAACGGGATAAAATGGTTATGGGTAGTTTTTGTGGATCTGTTGTCGCAAGCAAAAACTTAACGTGTGGCGGCGGCTCTTCCAGCGTCTTTAACAAGGCGTTAAAGCTGTGCTTTGAAAGCATGTGTACTTCATCGATAAGGTACACTTTATATCGACCGCGTGTCGGCTTGTACTGCACATTGTCAAGCAGTTCACGGGTATCTTCTACCTTAGTACGTGAAGCTGCGTCAATCTCAAGTAAATCAACGTAGTTGCCCTGCTCTATTTCTTTACAGGTATTACATTGACCACACGGATTGGCGCCTTGACCTTCTTCGCAGTTCAGGCTTTTTGAAAAAATACGTGCAATGGTCGTTTTACCCACACCACGCGTCCCCGTGAAGAGGTAAGCGTGATGTAAGCGATCATTATCTAAAGCATTGGAAATAGCAGAAACAACATGCTCTTGGCCAACAAGCTCACTGAACTTGCCGGGCCGCCACTTCCTTGCCAGAACCTGATAACTCATTATTACGTTTTCAGCCTTTTATGCGTTATATGTGCTAAACGGGTTTATTCGCCGTCGAACTCACAAATTGAATAGCTTTCTATATCCAGCGCGGCAAGCTTTTCTCGACCACCAAGATCGGGAAGATTGATAATGAAACCCGCGTGGTTGATCTCACCGCCTAACGAGCGAATAAGTTTTGCTGAGGCCGCAATGGTACCACCGGTTGCTAACAAGTCGTCAATCAACAATACCTTGTCGCCTGGAACTATGGCATCTTTGTGGATCTCAAGCGTATCCATACCGTATTCCAGTTCGTAAGTTTCACTGACCACTTCGCGCGGCAGTTTATTGGGCTTTCGCACTGGTACAAAACCAATACCCATCTCGATGGCTAAAGGTGCACCAAAGAGAAACCCACGTGCTTCTGTACCCGCAATCTTAGTAAACCCCATGCCCTGAAACTTTTCAACTAATAGGGAAATACAGCTACTAAACGCTTTATGATCTTCTAAAACGCTGGTTACATCTCTAAATAAAATACCTGGCTTGGGATAGTCAGGTACGGTTTTCACAACTGATTTAATATATTCTGCAGTCACAATAATGCCTTGAATGTCTGCTTTATAACCAGAAGGTGAACCAACCGGTGATGATATGCATCAACGGAAAAGCGATAAGAGTGACGAGTGATGCTAAGAAATACCACTTGTTATAGACTTCTTTGAAATCTGAATTGTCAGCCATTTGCACTACCTAAACAATTTTGTGAACAAAAAAATGGTGCTAGATGGTACTCGAATCCAACGCTGATTGACAGTGTTAAAATGGTCAAGCGCTCACTTTCGGTACAGTTTATGGCTAAAGTTTAATATAAGGTGAATAAATAAAAAGGTTTTCTCATCACTATGCTAGGTTAAGAGCGACAAGTAGGCATTAAGATCCCTTTATTGAGCATGTCGACCATTGTGTACTCAACCCCCTTCTCTAAAGTATCGGTGGGAATATGAGGAAGTTGCTGGCCAAGTATAGAAGTGAGTTCATTTACCGCTATGCCACAGTGATGTTGTTCAACAAACAGCTCAATTGTGTTTAACAATATGGCTGTTAACAGGTTCATGTGCACAAATTCAACACTACACTGTTCATCGCGATAGACCACGTAATATTGCTGCTCGTCAGCAGGCTTCTCAGGTATATAATCCTCGCCAATAAGATGCACTGCGTAGCGATAAGACGCTATAGAAGCATAGGGTGAAACGCGAAAGGTGCCAGTAAGTTCACTCTTTGTACTGTAAATCGCATCGTCTTCATTACGGCGAATACTGACATCTAATTCTAACCATTCATAGTGCGCGAGTTCTGCACTAAAATCAGGTAGAGTGACAGGAAACTGATTTGCTTTTGACAGATATTCAACAAATTCTTTGCTTATCTCTGCAAAATACGGCGAGCGACATGAATGTGTGATAAAGAAATCACGTACCAGCTTATCCCATGCAGCCTCGTTGTGAAGGGTAATAACAACAGACTTTAAAACGGGAAACCCCGTACTCACGAAATTATTGATATTATTAAAAAAGAGTGATTGATAAATCTGCATTCGCCGACGCTGATCAATGCAATCCGATTGGAAAGACGAAGGATCCTTAATGGCTTTAACAAATTGCTCCTGTACACACTTAAAAGAGGCGCTCATGCCACACTACCCTTTACTCTAGCACGCTCATCAGACTCATACTTAGCTTGGATCTGCTTAATTTTTCTTACTTCTTTAAGTAAGTCACTGAGCGGTGGAATGTTAAAGTCTCGCTCCAATAAAGTGGGAAAAACACCATGTAACGCGTAGGCGTGGTCCAATAGTTCCCATACGGGAGCAATCACGTCTGCGCCATGGGTGTCTACTTTTAAATCTTCCGCTTCGTCAAAATGCCCAGCAATATGACCATAAACAATTTTATCGCTTGGAAGTCCTTGGATGAATTCTTTCGCGTCATAGCGGTGATTAATGCTGTTGACGTACACGTTATTAACGTCAAGCAACATTAAGCAGTCAGCGTCTTTTAGCACTGAATTAGTAAATTCTAATTCACTTATCTGCTGGCCTGGCGCCATGTAATACGACACGTTCTCTAGAACCAAGGGCCGTTCAATAATATCTTGTACCTGTTTTATTCGCTTTACGACGTGGCGAATGGCCTCTTCAGTAAAAGGAATGGGCATAAGGTCATACATGTGCCCCTGACCGGAGCAATAACTTAAGTGTTCGCTATAAAGCGCAATATGGTTTGCATCTAAAAAATGCTTCACACTTTTTACAAATTCTACGTCAAGCTTGTCGCTACTTCCAATAGACAAGGACAACCCATGGGCACTAAAGGGTGCTTGGCAAACTGCATTTGCAAATTGTTCCTGATAACGCCCCCCCATTGGGATCCAGTTTTCAGGTGCCACTTCCCAAAAGTCGACTTCACTGGGAAGACGAGGAAATAGCTCATCCAGCATTTCCCTTCGAAAGCCTAAACCAGCGCCTTTTATATTTTGCATATCTTCCTCAATGTGATGTGCTTATTCACACCGCGCTACAAGGTTATTTAAAAATAAAAAATGGTCATCTTAAGATGACCATTCTAGGGACTGCACACTTTAGGTCAGTAAACACACTATAAACGAAAACCTGTGTACAACTGTCAGTCAGGCCATCCTATTGTTACATGCTACCACATTTGCCTTCTTTGGCTTTTTTATCACTACCGCACTTGCCTTCTTTAGCTTTCATGTCGCCGCCACATTTACCTTCGCCGCACTTGCCTTCTTTAGCTTTCATGTCGCCGCCACATTTGCCTTCGCCGCACTTACCTTCTTTAGCTTTCATGTCGCCGCCACATTTGCCTTCACCGCACTTGCCTTCTTTAGCTTTCATGTCGCCGCCACATTTACCTTCGCCGCACTTGCCTTCTTTAGCTTTCATGTCGCCGCCGCATTTGCCTTCGCCGCACTTGCCTTCTTTGGCTGCTTTATCACCGCCGCATTTGCCTTCGCCACATTTGCCTTCTTTCGCTTTCATGTCGCCGCCACATTTACCTTCGGCGGCGAATTGGCTGTAGCCAGACTCTAATGACTGCATACCAAATGGGTTTGTATCGGCTACTGCTACAGACGACGCTAACGACCCAAAGACCACTGCACCTAGTGCTGTAGCAACTGATGATTTTTTAATTTGTTTCATTGATCTACCCTCAATAAATTTTGCCTGGTTTTACGCACAGCAAGCACGTGTATTTTAAAAGACCTTGTCAAATAAAATGAAATTTCACCTTATTGAAATTTTTTTCACTTCATATCCTATAACATTGATATTAACGAAGTAAAAATGGTACAAAATACTTACTTAGCGTCAATTCTGTAATTAACGCATCAAAAGTAAAGTACGGTAACTGTTAAAAGTATAGAAAAGTACTGAAAATCAGGAAATAGCAGTGAAGCATCAATTTTATTTGGGTGAATGGCAAGTAGACGCCAGCAGTAACACGCTAATTTTAGGGAAAACCAAGCGTACCATTGAACCCAAAGCCATGGACGTTTTGTTACTCCTGTGCCAACAACACGGTGAAGTTGTATCTGCTGACGATATTGTCGCGCAATGTTGGCCCAACACCCCGGTTGGTGATAACCCCGTTCACAAAAGTATCACTCACCTGCGACGTGCTCTTGGCGACAAAGCCAATGCGCCAGTGTATATTGAAACTATCCGAAAACGGGGTTATCGCGTTATTGCTCATGTGGAGTTCATGACTGATGAACAGACACGGGCTACGCAAATACAATGGCAAGGTGATTCCCCCTTTCCCGGTTTAAAAGCATTCACCTCTGAACAAAGTGCAGTGTTTTTTGGTAGAACAGCTATTGTACGCCAACTTCTCAATCGCATTACCGACCAATTTGTACGAAAACGGCCACTCACACTAGTGATTGGTCCAAGTGGCTCAGGTAAAAGCTCGCTGGTTCATGCCGGCTTGCTACCCAAACTCCTTGATAGTAAGAGCGGTAGCGGCATTCGCGCCATTGATTACTTGAGTGTGGATATGTCTGACATATCGCCGAACAAACTCACAGAAGAACTAGCTGCCCATTTGCTCGATATAGAAATTGACGGTGCGCCTTTGTTTGACGGGCAAAGTATTGACTCGTTACTCACCAGCTTACTCAATGACCCACATTCAGTCATTGAAGCTGCAAAGCAAAAACTTGCTAACAATGACACCCTCAACAATACGGTTTACCCCTGCTTTCCTGTCGTCATTGACCGGCTTGAAGTGTATTTGTCCTCAACCGATGTCAGTGATGAACAAAAAAGCGCGTTGTTTGCGTTATTGGAACAACTGGCTCAAAGTAATATCTTTTTAGTGGTATTGGTTACCCGAAACGACTTTTACCCCTTAGTAGCCAATTACCCCGTGTTAATGCAGGGCAAAGAAAAAGGTACGCACTTTGATATAGCGCCCCCCACAGTGGCTGAACTTAGCCAAATGATACGTCTGCCCGCTATCGCCGCAGGATTAAACTGGGAAATTGACGAGCAAACCAGTAACGCACTGGACGACATAATTTTAGCCGACGCAGCCAAAGAACCAAACTGCTTACCCTTACTGCAATATACCCTGCAAGAGCTTTATTTACAGCGCAATAACGACCTACTGCAAATTCACACCTATCAAAAGTTAGGTGGGATCGATGGCGCCATTGGGCATAAAGCTGAGCAGCTCTATTTACAACTGCCCAGCAAAGTACAAAGTAAACTGGAAAAAATATTACCCCTTATTGTCACCATTACCGACGATGGCACGAACTTAACCAGTAAGACAGCACCGTGGAGCGCCCTGAGTGACGAACACGAAACCGCTTTTGTTCAACAAATGGTGGAAAGTCGCTTGTTCGTGTCGCATTTATATCAGAATACCCCGTGCTTTAAGGTTGCCCATGAAGCTGTTTTAAGACGCTGGCCCCGTGTACAAAAATGGATGCAGCAACACCAAAGCGCGCTGGTGACGCAAAAACGGGTAGCAGAACAAACCGCCTTATGGCTACAAGACAACAAAAGCCCGAGTTTTTTGTTAGCCGATGGAAAACCCCTTACTGACGCCTTAACACTCTTACACGACAACAGTGTGAGGCTAAGCCCTAACGAGCAGGCACTTATTCGTGCATCGCAAAGCAAGCAACGAACCAAACGTCTATTTAAAGGCGTGACAGTTGCTTTACTGGCGTGTCTAACCGTAGTGTCTTTCGCTGCTATGCTAAACAGTCAACAGTCACAACAACTGGCAGAGCGAAAGCGCATAGAAGCGGAGAACCTGATGGGGTTTATGATTGGCGATTTTGCTGACAAGCTCAGAAGTGTGAAACGCATGGACTTGTTAGAAGGCATTAGCGAGCAGGCGCTAGCCTATGTTGAAACTGCGCAGCAAGAAAGCGATTCCGGCTGGTTTACACATACCCCACCCGACCCCAGCTTCGAACTGCGTTTTCAACACGCGCTTTCATTACAAGCTGTTGCTGAGGTTAGGTACTTCCGCGATGATGCCGACACCGCCAAACAGCTTTATGAAGAAGCGGACAAGCGTTTAGGTGCATTATTAAATGAGCAACCAAGTAACTTTGAACTACTAAAAGCCGCGGGGGCGAATGCCTTTTGGTTGGGGAATATTGCATTTGAAGCTAACGATTTGGACCTTGCTGAGAATCACCTAAAGCGTTACTTAGATTTTAGTGAACAAATGCTGCACTTAGAGCCAGAAAGTGATGTCGCTTTAATGGAGGTCAGCTATGCGACTAATTCCATTGGTAGTATAGCATTCCGTCAATTAGATTTTGATAAAGCGCTTTCTTATTTTGAGTCGTCATTAGTTTACAAGCAACAGATATTAAAAAACTCCCCAAATTCAACCTCTTCTATCACGGCAGTTGCAGATACTTATTCATGGATTGCGTCTACCCTTATAAATAGAGGCAATATAGAAAGTGCTCTTGATGTGTTAGAAAACGCTGAAGAGGTATTAACAAAACAGCTATCCTCTAATCCGGGAAATGCAGCTACAATAGAAGCACTAAGCTTCGTAAAAGTAAATATTGCTGAAAGCGGAAGGTTTACCAGGGAGCTTCGCCCATCGATTGAAAAATTAGAAGAGGCAAAGAATCTACTCGAAAGAATTCTCGCGCAGGATGCACAGAATAGCGCTTGGAAATTCAACTATTTAAATGTTATTACATTACTAGACTATTACCGGTCACAGGTTACTCCGAAATCAACACTAAGTAGATTGAGCTCTAATACCACACTCGATGACCTTTTGAGTGAGAATGTGCCACTCACCACTAAAGTTAATGCGGCTCATTATTTTCAAAATCGAGAGAATTGGCAAAGTAGCGGTTCTTTACTAAATGCATTGAACAGAATTCATAAACTTACTGATAAAATACAAGATGATGTTCAAGCTCAAACTGTTAATCCCGTCATTATTTTAAATTACACACAATACTTATTGGCCACTATTCGTCAAATACTTCACGAAAACAATAATGATGTAACTACAATACGTTACCAATGTGAATCTTTACTGAAGGTTACAAATAAGGTTATCCACCAAAGTCAGCACCCTTTGTTTCTACAAGCCCATGTATTTGCAGGATACTGCGCAAATAAACAAAGTGAAGTCGCCGAACAACGTAGGCAGCTTAGTTTAATGAAAGTCCAACTGCCTCATTACTTTACCATCATCAATAAGGAATTGATAAATGACAGCAACTACACCCCCCAAATTTAATTACAATGTCTCCGTCAATGCAGACGGCTCATTTACTATAACACCTTTAGGCGACGCCCCCGAATCGCCAATAAGCGTAACTGTGCCAAATACAACCATTACGTATACGCTATCTGACGACACCGGTAGCAACGTAGCGTTTGAAGCTCCACTAATTAGCAACGACCCCAATGACAACCTAGCTTGGCAAATAACAAATAGTGGAAGGAGTATAGTCATTACCGATAACGACTTGAGTGCCGAAGATAGTATTTGTGTAAAACTAGTTTTAAAACTAATAAGCCCCGACCCACAAATACAGAACAAGCCTGTCTAAAGAAATATACTATTTCATATACGTCACATGAGCTTATTCTAAATACAACAAAATACGCTGAGCAATTCAGCTCAGCGTATTTTTAACTAACAAGATAAAGTAGAGTGCGCTAACCGCTCGCCTCTGCACATCAAAAGTGTAAGTCATATTTTATCTGCCAATTTTTATACCAATCACCTTTTAATAATCGCTAAAGCTCCTGAGATTTGAAGACTAGACAAAAAATTTGAGCAACGTATTTAGTGAAATATCTGTTCGCAGTTTAGGTATTACATTCAGGTGCTTAGCTGTAACTTACCCCCCCCAAGCCAAGTATAGACCATAAGAAAAATATCCATTACTATCAAAGTGCGCGTAGAACCTAGCGCGATTCCATTACGAAAAAGGACGTAGAATGTTTAATTCAAAAATTTTTACTAAGCCCCTGTTTTTTTGCTGATATGCTTTTCCATTAGCGCCTTTGCAACAGACGAAAACACCGCTACATTTACTTTAGCAATCTGGGCGCCTGATGAGGTTCCCCCTCACAACGCAAAACATGTCGAGATAGGCAATAGCTATTATTATCGATATACCCCAGAGGAAATACTATTTGAATCAAATCAAAACCGTAAACTCAACATCGAATTTCACGAAAGTTTTGAAAGCCGCTATCAATTCCGCTGGGTAACCGCGACTAGCCCAAGTGATGTTACTTTACTAACTAAGTCTGACTCTCTAATAAAAATTGCGGTTGATGATGGTGACGATGTATCTGATTCAATATACATTGAAGTATGGGTATACGCCACGCTTACGGGTGAACGGTTTATGGCTGACCCTCAGTATCATAACAGACCACCAGATGCTCAATAATTAGTATTATAGCCCCTAGAGTTGTTTTTAGGGGCCTAATATTATTCATTATTTACAAATAACAAATTTGATCCCGGCCTTGTGATTTTGCCTGATAAAGCAATGTATCTGCTGCTTTCAATAAAGCGTCTTTGCTCTCGTAACGATTTTGATCATGAGTGGCTACTCCCATACTGACTGTCAGTTTCGAATTTGAAAGCATAGTAAAGTGTCTGGCACTCAACTGATTTAAGTGACGCTTTATTCTAATAGCAAGTAGCTGAGCAGTTTGCGCGGAACAATTGGGTAGAATCAATGCAAACTCTTCACCCCCATAGCGCGCAGCCAATGTATCGCGATTGGGTAAACTTAAACTTAAGGTTTCGCCAATACGTTTTAGACAGCGATCACCTGCTATATGCCCATATTCATCGTTGAAGACTTTGAAATGGTCTATGTCGATAAAGATTATACTAAGCGGCAAGTTATCTTCGTCACACCGCTCCCACTGCTCTGATAAATAGTCTGCAAAGCGGTGCCGATTTGCAAGCCCGGTTAAATAATCAGTTTCGGCTTTGCGCTTTAGCGAGACATATTCAGCTTTATGAAGGGTTAAATCGCGTAAGATACACAGAAACAACGTATTTGAAGATGACAATTCCTCAGGTAACGAAGAAATGGATAGTTCTACCGACAAGCCACTCTTTTTAAATTCCGTGGTCGCAAGCCTCACTTCAAAAGGGGGCGAGTCTATGATATTTGACGATGCATTCGTCAGGCAGCGCATCATTTGACTTTGCACGTGGCCAGTTTCATCTACCGCCAATTCGAGTAGATTCTCCCCCAATAGTGCATCTCTTTGGTTCCCTAACAGGTTTGCGGCATTGGTATTCAGCATTTCTATCGAGCCATTCGCGTCGAGCACTACCACGGCTTCGTTGATGAAATTTATCATCCTGGCAAGCGAACTATCTTTATAAAAGTTAAACAGCTGAGTAGGGTTGCTAGTGGCGTTTTTTCTATTTTGCATTGAAGTATACATTCCGTTTCACCGCCGTATGGCTTTAAGATGCATACAAGATTAAATTAGAAAATAGATTTATACCTTCTGGTTACCTTCCAATATATCCCTTTGTATTTATTAAACTTTATTTAACAAGGAAGGTTTAATTCAGCGTTTTTTGGCTATATTTCACATGCTCTTTGAGTGTTTTTTCATGAATTGTCTTTGTTAATACCTTCAAATCAGTAACTAACTGTTGGTGATACTTACTGTGATTTGAAATAGCTAAAAAAGTAGGTATATCACGACGCCTTGTTACTACTGTCTGCGGTACAGTTGCTCCGAATTGCTGGATATAATAATTATAAGGCCCTTCATACGTTACTAGTGCTGAAGTCCTACCTATCTCGAATAAATGAATGGCCTCACTACTTGTCGCCATATCAAAAAAGGTATAGCCGTCTTCTAACAAGGCATGTCTTAACCCCAAGTAATCATACCCTCTTATTGCTGCAACCGATTTCTCATTTGCCTTTTCTTTGTTAGTAATCATAACCAGCGACAAAAAGTCGAAAGGAATATCAACAAAATGAACTTTATTATCCAGCGATGAAGTGCCACGCACATTAATAGTGGCGTCTACTTCTCCACTTCCTACCAACTGAAAAAGCCTTGCTGGCGGCAAGCATTCAACCAAAACCCTATACCCCATGTGCGCCAAAAGCCGAGAAGCTGATTCAACGCCATCACCATAACAACGGTTTGCGTCTTTATCTTTGATAACTAACGGGGGAAATTCAATGACACCTAAAACAATACTTTTAGTTTTATTGACGGTGTTTACTTTTGTTGGAGTGGAATGCTGTCCATGCGCTTCTAATGTGAATAACAGACATATAATGATGCTTCGTACTAAAAACATGATGTAGACAATTGACCTTCCTGACTTTTCTACCATATTAGAAAATATAGTAGCATTGCAACTAAGACGAATGGGTTTGGAATTTATTAATGGTAGTGTTAAATACCAACGGGCTGTTTCATTGTGGATATTCTTACATAAGCGCGCCAAAAGGACGCACACTAGGCGTAGTGGTTAGCGACAACGATAACGTGCGTTTACAACGCAAAAAAAGCCCTTGTCATCAGACAAGGGCTTTTTCTTTTATTAGGACCTGGCAGTCTGGAGGGCCAGCCCGACCTACTCTCACATGGGGGTGAGGAACGCTGCACCGAAGGTGTATGACGAATGCCCATTGGCATTCGGCAAGTGACGAACGGTCGAGCTCTGCGAGACCATGGGAATCCCCTTCGGGAAGGTTGACCGCGGGAGTAGCACGTAAGTGCCACTCCTTAAAACAAAAAACCCAGCTTTCGCTGGGTTCTTTGTTTTAGAATTGGGACCTGGCAGTGTCCTACTCTCACATGGGGAAACCCCACACTACCATCGGCGCTAATACGTTTCACTTCTGAGTTCGGAATGGAGTCAGGTGGTACCGTATCGCTATGGCTGCCAGGAAAAACTGGTAACAATCTAGAAAACTGGATATCAATTCAATCAGTGAGTAACTACTTTTTACTCTTACTTGCTTACTTTAGCTTGTCTACAACACTCAAAAGCCTAAAGCTTTTTGGGCGTTGTATGGTTAAGCCTCTCGGGCAATTAGTACAGGTTAGCTTAACGCCTTACAACGCTTCCACACCCTGCCTATCAACGTCATCGTCTATAACAACCCTTCCAGACCTTAAAGGTCAGGGATGACTCATCTTTGGGCCGGCTTCCCGCTTAGATGCTTTCAGCGGTTATCCGTTCCGAACGTAGCTACCGGGCAATGCCATTGGCATGACAACCCGAACACCAGCGGTTCGTCCACTCCGGTCCTCTCGTACTAGGAGCAGCTCCCATCAATCATCCAACGCCCACACCAGATAGGGACCGAACTGTCTCACGACGTTCTAAACCCAGCTCGCGTACCACTTTAAATGGCGAACAGCCATACCCTTGGGACCGACTTCAGCCCCAGGATGTGATGAGCCGACATCGAGGTGCCAAACACCGCCGTCGATATGAACTCTTGGGCGGTATCAGCCTGTTATCCCCGGAGTACCTTTTATCCGTTGAGCGATGGCCCTTCCATACAGAACCACCGGATCACTATGACCTACTTTCGTACCTGCTCGACGTGTCTGTCTCGCAGTTAAGCTAGCTTATGCCATTGCACTAACCTCACGATGTCCGACCGTGATTAGCTAACCTTCGTGCTCCTCCGTTACTATTTGGGAGGAGACCGCCCCAGTCAAACTACCCACCAGACACTGTCCACAATCCCGATAAGGGACCTATGTTAGAACATCAAACATACAAGGGTGGTATTTCAAGGACGGCTCCACATAATCTAGCGACCATGCTTCAAAGCCTCCCACCTATCCTACACATGTAGGTTCAATGTTCAGTGCCAAGCTGTAGTAAAGGTTCACGGGGTCTTTCCGTCTAGGTGCGGGTACACAGCATCTTCACTGCGATTTCAATTTCACTGAGTCTCGGGTGGAGACAGCGTGGCCATGGTTACACCATTCGTGCAGGTCGGAACTTACCCGACAAGGAATTTCGCTACCTTAGGACCGTTATAGTTACGGCCGCCGTTTACCGGGGCTTCGATCAAGAGCTTCGCTTACGCTAACCCCATCAATTAACCTTCCGGCACCGGGCAGGTGTCACACCCTATACGTCCTCTTACGAGTTTGCAGAGTGCTGTGTTTTTAATAAACAGTCCCAGCCACCTGGTCACTGCGGCCTCCATTTGCTTACCACGCGAAGTGTTCACAAACAGAGGCGTACCTTCTCCCGAAGTTACGGTACAATTTTGCCGAGTTCCTTCACCCGAGTTCTCTCAAGCGCCTTAGTATTCTCTACCTGACCACCTGTGTCGGTTTGGGGTACGGTTCATATAATCATAAGTTTAGAAGCTTTTCCTGGAAGCAGGGCATCAACAACTTCACCACCGTAGTGGCTCGTCTCGTGTCTCGACTTTGAAAAAAACCCGGATTTACCTAAGTTTTCAGCCTACACACTTTCACTTGGACAACCAACGCCAAGCTTGCCTAGCCTTCTCCGTCCCTCCATCACTGATTATATAAGTACGGGAATATTAACCCGTTTCCCATCGACTACGCATTTCTGCCTCGCCTTAGGGGCCGACTTACCCTGCCCTGATTAGCATGGGACAGGAAACCTTGGTCTTCCGGCGTGGGAGTTTTTCACTCCCATTATCGTTACTCATGTCAGCATTCGCACTTGTGATATGTCCAGCAAGCTTTACAACTCACCTTCATCCACTTACACAACGCTCCCCTACCCAGCATGTAAACATGCTGCCGCAGCTTCGGTATATTGCTTAGCCCCGTTACATCTTCCGCGCAGGCCGACTCGACTAGTGAGCTATTACGCTTTCTTTAAAGGGTGGCTGCTTCTAAGCCAACCTCCTAGCTGTCTGTGCCTTCCCACATCGTTTCCCACTTAGCAATATTTTGGGACCTTAGCTGGCGGTCTGGGTTGTTTCCCTCTCCACGACGGACGTTAGCACCCGCCGTGTGTCTCCCGGATAGTTCTCATTGGTATTCGGAGTTTGCAAAGGGTTGGTAAGTCGGGATGACCCCCTAGCCTTAACAGTGCTCTACCCCCAATGGAATTCGTCCGAGGCTCTACCTAAATAGATTTCGGGGAGAACCAGCTATCTCCCGGTTTGATTGGCCTTTCACCCCCAGCCACAAGTCATCCGCTAACTTTTCAACGTTAGTCGGTTCGGTCCTCCAGTTGATGTTACTCAACCTTCAACCTGCCCATGGCTAGATCACCGGGTTTCGGGTCTATACCTAGCAACTAAACGCGCAGTTAACACTCGCTTTCGCTACGGCTCCGTTATTCACTTAACCTTGCTACTAAATATAAGTCGCTGACCCATTATACAAAAGGTACGCAGTCACCCCATCACTAAATGTCCCGCTTGCCCTTGCGTTGCATCTTGTATCGTTTTTGACGCTTCCGTTTCTCACGTACTTTTATGTACGCTGCGAGACGGTTCGTAAAAAACGCACAACCTGCTTAGCAAGCGCTGCGCTACATCAGGTGAGCTTCTCACTGAGCGCCGAGGCACTTAGTGATGGGGCTCCCACTGCTTGTACGTATACGGTTTCAGGTTCTATTTCACTCCCCTCACAGGGGTTCTTTTCGCCTTTCCCTCACGGTACTGGTTCACTATCGGTCAGTTAGGAGTATTTAGCCTTGGAGGATGGTCCCCCCATATTCAGTCAAGATAACACGTGTCCCGACCTACTCGATTTCACTGTAAAGAACGCTTCGTGTACAGGGCTATCACCTTGTATCGCTCCTCTTCCCAAAGGATTCCACTACACTCTAAACAGCTTAAGGGCTGCTCCCCGTTCGCTCGCCGCTACTAGGGGAATCTCGGTTGATTTCTTTTCCTAAGGGTACTTAGATGTTTCAGTTCCCCTCGTTCGCCTCGTTACACTATGTATTCATGTAACGATACCTGTAAACAGGTGGGTTTCCCCATTCGGACATCTGTGGTTCAAATGCATTTTGTCGGCTCACCACAGCTTTTCGCAGACTTACACGTCCTTCATCGCCTCTAACTGCCAAGGCATCCACCGTATACGCTTCGTCACTTAACCATACAACCCCAAATAGCCTTCTGTTTTGGACTTTATGCTTCGCGGCTTTTCCTCGTTCACTCAGTTACATACGTTTATGTATGCGCCTTCGCTCACTCGTCTACCCGCTTGCCTAAACCCCAAACCATCGCCTATTACGTTTTTCAACCTAATAGATGATTGCTTTCCCGCCTTTTGAATCCGGGATTGAGTATTGTTGTATGCATGACAAGCTAATCGGAAGAATTGCCTTGCTATCAAATCATCGATTGATAACAAGCAATTCAGTCAAGTAGAGTAAAAAGTCATCTTTCGATTTCTCAGTTACTCAATTTTGATTGATTACTATTAATATCAGCTTTCCAAATTGTTAAAGAACATTCGCAAAATGACGAATCATTTCACTTTAGAGTAAAAAACCCTAATCAATCTTTACTAAAACAGTAAATATTCATTAGGATTTCGGGTCCAACGTGACACAAAAATCAGTTTCCACCTTAGCCTTTGACTACCGCCAACTTTAGCGAGTAGAAAAACCGTCAGGAAGGCTCCCTTCCGATTAAGCGGCTTTTTCACGACCACTTGCTTCGCAAGTGCAGGTGAATGGTAGGCTTGGGCAGACTTGAACTGCCGACCTCACCCTTATCAGGGGTGCGCTCTAACCAGCTGAGCTACAAGCCTTCAGTTTACTGCGCCTAAACCTCGTATTTGAACACTTGATTTCGTCGTTTGTCAGTTACATACAGGTGTATGCGCCTTCCGCACTCCTCAAGTCGTATTCAATTACAAGCTTTATGCTTGCAACCTGCCGTTATTTTTACGTAATAACTGTTTATTAGCCTCAGTGGCTAAACTCTTCACAACTTTAGCGAGTAGATAAATAACAAGTCGATTTTACATCGACGATAAGTTATTTATCACGACCACTTACGAAGCAAGTGCTTGTGGTAAAGAATGGTGGAGCTAAGCAGGATCGAACTGCTGACCTCCTGAATGCAAATCAGGCGCTCTCCCAGCTGAGCTATAGCCCCATAAACTTGTGTCGTTCTTCATTTTTAAACAAGACTATCTGTGTAGGCACTGCATCAAGGCGTCTTTCGACGTAATGGTAAGGAGGTGATCCAACCCCAGGTTCCCCTAGGGTTACCTTGTTACGACTTCACCCCAGTCATGAAACACAAAGTGGTAATCGTCCTCCCGAAGGTTAGACTAACTACTTCTTTTGCATCCCACTCCCATGGTGTGACGGGCGGTGTGTACAAGGCCCGGGAACGTATTCACCGCAGTATTCTGACCTGCGATTACTAGCGATTCCGACTTCATGGAGTCGAGTTGCAGACTCCAATCCGGACTACGACATTCTTTAAGGGGTCCGCTCCACATCACTGTCTCGCTTCCCTCTGTAAATGCCATTGTAGCACGTGTGTAGCCCTACACGTAAGGGCCATGATGACTTGACGTCGTCCCCACCTTCCTCCGGTTTGTCACCGGCAGTCTCCTTAGAGTGCCCAACCTAATGCTGGCAACTAAGGACAAGGGTTGCGCTCGTTGCGGGACTTAACCCAACATCTCACGACACGAGCTGACGACAGCCATGCAGCACCTGTGTCAGAGTTCCCGAAGGCACCAATCTATCTCTAGAAAGTTCTCTGCATGTCAAGTGTAGGTAAGGTTCTTCGCGTTGCATCGAATTAAACCACATGCTCCACCGCTTGTGCGGGCCCCCGTCAATTCATTTGAGTTTTAACCTTGCGGCCGTACTCCCCAGGCGGTCTACTTAGCGCGTTAGCTTCGCTACGCACGAATTAAATTCACACACAGCTAGTAGACAGCGTTTACGGTGTGGACTACCAGGGTATCTAATCCTGTTCGCTACCCACACTTTCGCACATGAGCGTCAGTCTTTGGCCAGGGAGTCGCCTTCGCCACTGATGTTCCTCCAGATATCTACGCATTTCACCGCTACACCTGGAATTCCACTCCCCTCTCCAAGACTCTAGTCTGCCAGTTCTAAATGACCATCCCAGGTTGAGCCCGGGGCTTTCACATCTAGCTTAACAAACCGCCTACGTGCGCTTTACGCCCAGTAATTCCGATTAACGCTCGCACCCTCCGTATTACCGCGGCTGCTGGCACGGAGTTAGCCGGTGCTTCTTCTGTTGTTAACGTCACGGCTAGCAGGTATTAACTACTAACTTTTCCTCACAACTGAAAGTGCTTTACAACCCGAAGGCCTTCTTCACACACGCGGCATGGCTGCATCAGGGTTTCCCCCATTGTGCAATATTCCCCACTGCTGCCTCCCGTAGGAGTCTGGGCCGTGTCTCAGTCCCAGTGTGGCTGATCTTCCTCTCAGAACAGCTAGAGATCGTCGCCTTGGTGAGCCTTTACCTCACCAACTAGCTAATCTCACTTGGGCCTCTCTTTGCGCCGGAGCCTAAGCCCCGTTTGGTCCGAAGACATTATGCGGTATTAGCAGTCGTTTCCAACTGTTATCCCCCTCGCAAAGGCAAGTTCCCAAGCATTACTCACCCGTCCGCCACTCGTCATCTTCTAGCAAGCTAGAAATGTTACCGTTCGACTTGCATGTGTTAGGCCTGCCGCCAGCGTTCAATCTGAGCCATGATCAAACTCTTCAATTAAATATATCGAAATATGAATCGTCGTTGTGACACTCTTAACGAGTGCCCACACAGATTGTCTTGTCTAAATTGTTAAAGAACGATAGTGCAGAATCGCGATTGCTTTTCATCGTGACTTCTGCGCAAGGAGGAACAACATTACTCTCAGTTGATTCATTTTCCTTGCTTCGCAACTTGATTATTTACCTCGTTGCTAGCGCCTCTTTCGAAGCGGATGCGTATCTTACAGCGCATCTTTTTTTTGTCAACAAATTTGTTTAAATTATTATTCAAACCAGTTGTTTAACAAAATCCTCAACCGACAAACTTTAATGCAGTTCCCTGTTGAGGAGGCGCGTATTCTACGCATTTAGTTTTAGTCGTCAACACCTCTCTAGTAAAAATCATAAAAAAAGCGACCGATAGGCCGCTTTTTAATCATCTTGTATTTAATTTGAACAGATTTGCTACATTTAATAGCGTTGCCGTTTAAATTTTCATGTTTGTGTTTGCCGAATGCCTCATATAGTCATTAAGATTTAGGCGTCTTTTCTTCAGCACTATCCTCATTACCCGTTTTAATTTTGTCGCCACTAAAGTCCGCATCTTCTTCGTGATCACCGACTACATCATCAAGGGTCACCTTTTCAACTGTGCGAAACGTGTTGATTGGACCCGCCAAGGCATATAAAGCAAATACTAAAAAAAGTACTAAGGCAGGCTCGGTAGCAACGACGACAAAAATAAGTAAAACAAGCAATAAAGCAACAAAAGGCACTTTGCCGTGCCAATTTACTTCCTTGAACGAGTTGTATTTAAAATTGCTCACCATTAAGAGTCCGGCAAGTCCGGTTACCCCAGCAACTAACAACCCGTAATCGGTACCCACTGCGTCATATTCGACACCCACCCAAACCAGTCCGGCAACAACGGCAGCCGCAGCGGGGCTCGCCAAACCCTGGAAGAAACGTTTATCTGCAATACCTACTTGCGTATTAAACCTTGCTAAGCGAAGTGCCGCGCCTGCAACATAAACAAAAGCGGCTAACCAACCTAACTTACCCAGTTCGGTTAATCCCCAGTTATAAGCAACCAATGCTGGTGCCATTCCAAAAGAAACCATGTCGGCCATTGAGTCATATTCGGCACCAAAGTCACTTTGGGTATTAGTCATACGTGCCACACGGCCATCTAACCCATCAAATACCATCGCTACAAATATTGCTACCGCAGCAGCTTCAAAACGACCATTCATGGATGAAACTACCGCGAAAAAACCTGAAAACAATCCAGCGGTAGTTAATAAGTTGGGTAGCAAGTAAATACCCTTTCTTTTTTGCTCAGACATAAGTCCTCTTCGATAGCGATTAACTTTCCCGATTATTTCATAGTTAATACCGTGCGCAAAGTGTATTGGTAAATGTGCGAGAATTTGTACGAATTGCGCAGTTAGTCATTCACATAACAATCTCTGCAGCTTACTTTGTATGAATGGTTACAAAATAACCGCGTATAGTCCTACATACCTTACATATCTACGAAGTCCGATATCATTATGTCTCCATGTTGAAGTTCGATTTATATAAGTAAGTAATAAAGGATGTTATTACCTATTTATTAATGAACTACACCTTAAGACATTTTTCTGTGAGGTTTAGTCATATGAAGGCAGTAAAACGAAAGCTCGTTACAACTTTTCTTTTTGTTACCACAGTCTGTATGTGCAGCACCGCATTAGCGGGTTATAGAACGAGTTATAAAAACTATAGTGGTTGTAATGATAGTGACGCTAATCAAACGTCCTGTGATAGCTCACTAGGTGAATCAGTATACGACTTAATCGACGAAGGCGTTTATATCAATACTGACGCTCATTATTCGAGTGTCTCGGTAGATGGCGTGAATATTTCTGTTTCTGCCTGGTCCGATACAGTAGGCACATACAATGACGATATTGTCACCTCAGCCTATATCGCTGACCTGGGTAATTATGGTTATGGCGTTTACAACAGAGATGACGAATCAAGGGGCAGTTCGCCAGACCACGCCATTGATAGTGTCAACACGGTACACTACAACGTCGATCATGATTTTGACTTTGTCTTACTCTCATTTTCAGAAGAAGTGACTTTATCTGGCGCTGCATTCAGCTGGGTTGGCAATTCAAATAACACGCAGGTTTCTATTGCGGGGCTCAACGATATAAATGGGCTGACTTCAAATACACAAACGTGGTCAAATATTGTTGAAAATGCATTAACTGCAGGATCTTATGATATTAAAAACTGCAATAGTATTGATATAGCACAATTTGATAAAAATGAATCAGCTAAGTATTGGTTGATAGGGGCTTACAACGCAGTATTTGGTCAGTTAAATGCAAATATGTTTGACGATGCGTTTAAATTGGCCAGTATCGGCTTTTCCAAACCTACTCCACAAGATGGTCCTTCTCCTTCCACTCAAGTTGGTGAACCCCAACACATAGGAATACTTTTAGCAGCCGGCTTAATTTATGCCAGACGACGTAAAGCTGCTCGATAGTATCTGCGCGTGTCGCTCTTAACGTCACGCGCTTCTAGTCTTTTGACTAATAAATCCCTCCAAGGATGTCAGCTTTTTTTACCCAAGCGGATCATTAATAATAAAAAACCGTGCCAAATCATCACAATAAAATAATGGCATGAAAACTGCTTTAACAAATGGATAAGTTTTATAATTCCTTTGATACGAGCGCGTATTTTGATGAAAATCTTTTCTTTTGTAGTGCTAAGCCTTTCCTTTATGCTTGCTGCGTCATCAAGCTTTGCAATTGCAGGTACGACGGTTCCCACTGATACGTCGTTAAATGAACACGTTTATGATCTGTACGTAGGTGGTGGCAGTCACGATCATATTGACTACACGATGAATGCAAACATGTCATCTGTAGTAATCGATGGGACAGAGATAAAAGTCGGTGTCACAGCATGGTCGGATACGGCCAATATAAGCAGTAGTTACGATGATGATAAAGTCGTTAAATATTCGCAGTTAAACGCTTACGGGGACGGCTTCGGTCTTGTCAACAATAACCACAACGACTCTCACACTCTAGATAATTTCACAGGGGGTGACGATTTCGATATGGTGCTATTTTCGTTTAGCGAAGCGGTAACACTGACTGGCGCAAACTATACTTACTTACAAGGCTATGATACTGGCAAACAAGTTACGGTAGTGGGTCTGAATGATATTTCTTTATTTCAGAATCACGCGTCGAATGGATTTACGTGGGCTGATGTGGCCTCCGGCGTTGGTACTGTTATCAGCGACGGGCATTTTAATATCTCTTCGAATATTTCGCATGGTGGCGCTCACGGGAACTTCAGTAGTGACTTTACTGGCTTGAGTGCAGCAAAGTACTGGTTAGTCGGTGCCTATAATATTTATTTTGATGACAGCACAACCAGTTTCCAGGGTTCAGGTTTCAAACTTGCTTCATTAAATTTGACCTCGTCAGGCCCCGACATTGTCCAGCCGCCAACGCAAGTTTCTGCACCTTCATCAGCAATGTGGTCGTTAGTGTTAGTGTCATTATTGCTATGGCGTCGTGACAAGCAAACCAAATAATTTTATTTAACGTGTAAAAACACGTATCTTATAAAGGTGGCGAATGCCGCCTTTTTTATTGACGTTTATTAGGCCAGTTGTGTTTATGTTAGGAATTGGAAAACTTTCAAATGTTGCGCTATTACTTTCAAGCGCAGTACTTTTTACCGTTGGGTTCAACGCAAGAGCTACTACATCAGAAGACTATGAAAAAGCCCTCAAATCATACAACATAAACGAGTTTGACGAAGCCTATATTCACCTCAAAAATAGCTTACAAAAAGATCCTCAAAACCTTGCGGCAAAAATTTTGATGGGCCGTATTTTACTTATCAATGGGTACTTGGTAGCTGCCGAACAAGAGTTTATAGAAGCCATTGAAATGGGCGCAGACATTAACTTGCTTGCTGAACCCTTGGGAAACACTTGGCTGTTTTTAAATAAGTATAAAGAAATTATAAACTTTCAAGAAACCACCACATTAACGGGCGAAAATAAACGCAATTGGCAACAAACTAGGGCGACAGCCTGTACACGGTTAGAGGATCTCGACTGTTCAAAGAACGAGTACAATCAAATTCTCGAAAACTACCCCAATTACCTTCCTGCCATTAACGGTCTAGCAGCCATTGCTCTTCAGCAGGAAAACGCACCGTTAGCACGCTCGTATGTTGAGCGGGCTGAACAACTCGACAAAGAAAACGCGATAACATGGCGACTCAAAGGTCAATTAGCGTACCTTGAAGGCGATGCATCTACTGCAACTGAATATCTGCAACGTGCGCTAACCTTTGACCGAGAAGATCCCATCGCCCTTCGCAATTTAGTCGATCTATACCTTCAGGCTAAGGATTATGACCGTGCTCGCCTGTTTGTAGCAGAAATAATTCAAGATACGCCCAATGATCCTCTGGCAATACTGTTAAATAGCTGGCTTGAAAGTCGCGGCGAAAAAGAAATCATTGATAACGAAAAATTGCAGCAACTCAACGAATTTATGTCGCAATTATCGCCAGAGTTAATCGCTTCGCAGCCCATGTTACTTTATATCAGTGGGCTTACTAACTTTTTTAACAATAACATGGAAAAGGCGGCCAAGGATTTCACTGCATATTTACAGCGCGAACCTGAAGATATTCAGGCCGTTATGATGTTGTCTCAAGTTTATCTTGCGACACAGCAATATAAACAAGCACTGATTTTGTTAGAAAAGCATCAACGGGCACTAATAGAAAATATCGACTCAGCATTGGTGTTAGGCGACCTGTTTATTCGACAAAACAAGGCGTTCAAAGCAGAGCGTTTGTTGCGTTCATTGAACGATCGCTACCCCAACAACCCCCAACTTCAACTTTTTGAAATTAAACTGATGGCAGCGAGAGGTAAGCAAGATGAGGCTCTGGCTATTTTGGAACAGAACTTCCAAAGTAATAGTCAAAGCTCAGTTTACCTTTTTACCTATGCATTAATGCACTTGCAGACACAAAATTATACTAAAGCCCTGCAAGGTGCCGACCTACTAGGAAAGTTACTGCCTGATGAAGCTGAAGTATTTAATCTAAAAGCGGGAATTTTAATCCGCCAGGGCAAGCTTCAAGAAGCAAAACAAAATATTGAACAAGCACTCGCGTTAAAACCCACGCTGTTCCCGGCCAAGTTCAATCTAGCAGCGACCGAAAGTCGTTTAGGTAATGTTGAAAAATCAAACGAGCTGGTCGAAGAACTATTATCACTTTCACCCAAGCATACTGAATCCCTTCTGCTTAAAGCGTTTAATTTATCGAAAACAGGTATGCGCGACCAAGCTAAGCAAATTTACCTAGAAATAATTGTCCTCAACCCTGAAAACATCCCTGCTAGAGAACGTCTTATTCAGATATACCAGACAGAAAGGGATTTTGAGACTGCGCTATACCATGTTGACAGATTATTGAAGGACAATTTTGATAACCCAGATTACCTGCTTGATAAAGCGTCACTTCAACTTACTATGCGTCAGCAAAAAGATGCGCAAAAAACGTTGGGTATAGTTGAAAACTTTATCAGGAATGATGCGCCTAGATTAGTGAAGTTCAGTAATCTACAAATGCAACTTGAAAACCCTCAAGGTGCACTAAATGCACTTGTAGAAGCGCAAAACGCTGCGCCTGATAGCACATTTATTGCCCTTTCGCGAGTTCGACTACTTATCCAGTTAAACCAACTGACTGGCGCAGAAGCTATACTGAATGACTTAGCCAAGACTCAATCTAAAAACGCCAATTATTGGCATTCTTATGGTGAATTTCTAGCAGCTTCAGGAAAAGATGCACAAGCTGTTGAAGCATTTCAACAGGCTCTAGCGCTTGATCCTAACTTTTCACAACCGCTGATTGCTTTGTACAATTATGCTTTACGCGAGTCTTTTGTAGAAATATTTCTTTCTCAAACAGAAGACATCGCTAATAGCTACCCAAGTAATTTACTTGCTCGAAATCTCTTAGGCCAGTATCTCTTTTTTATCCGAGATTATGCGCGAGCCATACCTATCTACACTAAGTTGATCGAAGAGCCGAACCTATTAAATCCAGCACAGGCATATAACAGGCTCGCTTTAATGAAAATGGATAACTCGCTTGAACAAGCAGCAGGATTAGTGGAAAAAGCCTACGATTTGTCCCCGAGCAATGCAGATATTCTTGATACCTTTGGCTGGGTAAAAGCGCAACAAGGTGACTACGAGGGAAGTCTTAAACTACTCCGCGAGGCCTTTTCCCGCAACGCCAAAGATCCGAACATTCGCTATCATTTAGGGTATACCTTAGCCAAATTAAATCGCATTGAAGAAGCAAAAAAAGAACTGTCTTTTGCAGTAAACACTGAGCGCCCTTTCTTTATGCGACCTCAGGCTCAACAGCTATTAAATAGCCTGTAAATAGCTTAGCTGATAGACGACTTCATACTTTTTTAAACCAAGAGTCGCTACGCGCGTTGAACGTGCGTAGCGACTAACAACATGCACAATTTCGACTGTGTTTAGATGTCCCGCCGATGCCAGGATTGAAAGTATTGGTGGGATCGAGCTCGTGATAAAAAGAAACTAACGTGTCTTCGGCTTCATACAAGTGCCCCACATTGTGTTCGGCCGGATACTTAGCTCCTCGCTCATCAAGCAAAGCCAGCATTGCTTGTTTGACCTTTTTCGCATTGCTGCCTTTTTTCAAAATATAATCTTGGTGAAACACGTGACAGAAGAAATGACCGTAATACAAGGACTTCTCAATATCTTTTGAAATATATTCAGGCAAGGACTCTACCCATTTTTGCTCATTCCGCTTCAATGCGATATCCAGTGCCAAAATATCACCCAGCTTATTGTCATGCATTGTTTTAAACCGCATAGCAGCACCTGCCGCAGCGAAGCGCAACAAAAACGCTCTTTCGGTTTCATCTGCGTTACACGTGATGAATTCACCGGCTTTCTTTTCAGCTTCAAACAACTGAGAGAGTAATGTGTTTGCCTCCATTATTCCCTCATCGCTCATTTTCAAAATTAAATGATGTTCATATTTATCTCTACATTGTCGCAAACGGGGTGGGATTTGATCAGGAAAGAGCCCACTTCCCCATTGCATCAGCTTGTCGCTTACAAATGGTGGAATAAAAGGAATGGATTTTAGCCTTGCGTCAATACGACTTTTCATGGCGAAAAGCTTCGGCAACGCTTTTGTACCAAGATGACGAATACTCAATATTGTGTCTTTACCATACTTATCTGCAATGTCGAATACATCCCGATGAAGATATTCCCCTACCTCAGGCAAATGAGTAAATTCAGTTAGAATTCGTCGCCTGATATCCGTCAATACAGAGGGATCATTTGTTCCGATATAGTAGGTTTGTTCCTGCGCAGGAATACTAAAGGTATCGAGCCTCACCGCGAATACTGCTATTTTTCCTGCACATCCACTCGCTTCATACAAGCGGGAAGGGTCAGCGTTGTATCGGCTTGGTGAATCTGCGTGAATATCGCGCAAGAGGGTTTCGTAATCGGTGGCTGACGCTTTTTTGTCCGTAGTAGCTAGGGTGTCAGGGAAATTGCCAGACGACAAATTAGCGAGTATTTCCTCTGGCGAATCTCCCAGATAAACTCCCAAGTGATTGACGAGATGAAGATTGCCCAAAGAATCAACCTGGGCAAATACTGACAACTCAGTATACGCAGGCCCCCGTTTCACCAATGCTCCACCAGAGTTATTAGCAACGCCCCCCACAATTGAGGCCCCCAAGCAAGAAGAGCCAATAACAGAATGCGGTGACCGATTGTGAGGCTTAAGTAACTGTTCCAGTTGGTGTATGGTTGCGCCAGGAAAACTAATTACCTGTTTGCCCTCATTAATGAGGATAAGATCATTCATCGCCAGTGTGTTGATGACTATTACGGGTCTATCGTAATCGTTACCACTTGGTGTAGAGCCTTCTGTCAGCCCCGTGTTGGCCGCTTGCATAATAATGATATAGCGCTTTGCAACGCATATTTTTAACACTTCCCAGTATTGGATAAGTGTTTGCGGAAACAATATTGCTAGTGCATCCCCTTCTCCAGAACGCCAACCTTTGCGGTAAAACTTGGTCTGATTATATTCTGTAGCGACATTTTGCTCCCCGAGAATGCGCTTAAAGATGTCGATAGTCGGGGCTTCATTCATGATCAATTCCTGGTAAGTAGCTCTACAGTCACGCTGGTTCTAGTTGAACACGGCAAACTAATTAATGTCCATTCAACAAGCATTAAAGGCAATGGACAAGGCTTTGAGGGCAAATGGCACAAGAAACAAACAATCATCCGTTTCCTATAAACAACCACACGTAAAACGCTATCTACAAATCCGTCATATGAAAAATGCGAAGCAGCGCCTGACACTGGTATTAATATCAAACAGTATCACACAGTGGGCACGCTAGCGTGTAAACTTATTTTTTGAGAAATGGGTAACATTCCGCAAGAGCCTATTAGGGCTTAAAATACACTGTTCAAAATAATCGCTGGCTCAGGAGTTAAAAACCACCAGTAGAGGAGATGGGAACATCCATACTACATAAAGAATGATAAGGTACCACTGACAAGTAATACCGCAGTAGTAATGAGGGCAGTACTTTGAACCGCCTTAGTCCAAGTTTCAGAAAACACGGTCAAACATAAGGTCAGCGAAAAAACAGTGAGGCCAGCCATTATTGCATCTGAAATAGAAGAAGAACCGTTATAGGTACTGATAGCATATATCGCAGCTGTCGTTCCTAATGCACCTAAACCACTTAATAGACCGCTGATAAGCAATCTAACGCATATATCGCCTAGCAATCGCGATGGAATTTTGGTCACATGTAACACATCGTGGGCGTAAATTTTGTGTTGTTGTACTCGCATATTACTCTCTCCTAATGACACGCCCTCCGCTCAAAGCAAATAATAATCATTATCATTTATAAATCAAGTTTTTTCATTACTCTCATCAATTAAATTAATCATATTTTGCGCAAGTTTACTTATATACAAAACAACGGACATCTCTTAATAATAATGATAATTATTTTCATTTAAATAAATTTATGTTATTGTCTCGCCTACATGCTAAGCATGTGTGTTCTCTTAGAAAGCTCTTTCGCAGGCGTATGCCTGCGTTTTTTCTATTAAGGCCTCACAAGGAATTATTATGAAGCGAAGATTAACCGCAGCGAGTTTATTGACATTTTTAACGCTGATTTCGGTCAACGCCTCTACCCACGAACCAACTGAAACATGTCAATCCCCTACTGACGGCTATTTTGGTTGGCAGTTTGAAACTGCTTGCCATGCAAAAGTTAGAGGCGGAACTTCAAAGGGAGGGCCAGTTCAGCTCGCCTCACAGCCATACGAGGGCTTTCGTTCTACTCAACAGTCATACCCTTCGGTCAAACAACAGGATATAAGTGCCATATTGGCCATGACTGGCACCTATCGAGTAGGATTCGATTTTATGGAAATAGCCTTGTATGTGGAGAACGCTGAACTTGCAATTCCCTATCGTTCATGGGGCACAGAATATGTGCATGTTGTTGAACAAAGTGATGATTTTATAAGCTTGCAACATACTATGGTGATGGTTTTTGAAGACGAGAATGGCGAACTTAGCGAGCCCATGGTGATGAAGCACTGGCGACAAGATTGGCAATACGAACCTGCCAGTATACTTGTCTATAAAGGTAAAGATATCTGGGCGCTTGAACCATTAACTGAGCAACATCGCCAAGGCGTATGGTCACAGACGGTCTACCAAGTTGACGATTCTCCACGATACGGCGGTTACGGTAAGTGGCAACACACGCCAACGGTATCCGCGTGGGAAAGTTCACAAACTCACCGCCCCCTCCCCCGCAGAGAGTCTTCTGTTCGTGACGACTATGACGTGTTAATAGGTAATAACACCCATTCTATTCTGCCCAATGGCTGGCTTCACGAAGAGGAAAACTATAAAGCTATTTTGGGCAAAAGCGATAACCCGACAAGTGCAACTAAATACATTGCAAAAGAGTTAGGTCTGGCGCGCTATGAAAGTATTGCTGACTACAATATCAATTCTGGATTGGATTATTGGCAGCGGACTGGCCCTTTTTGGAAATTAGTCAGGGCGCAATGGAAAGCTTTATTTGAAAAGCATGGGGAACTGAAAGTAAAGAGGTATACCGATGAAGGTACCCCTAAGTTTGTGGAGTTTTTCAAACTAGCGGAATCATTAGATGTAGAAAATGACGAAGCCGGCGCTAAACAAAAAGTCAGCGATGCAATCCTTCGCTATGCCCATCCCGTTGAAACTCGATAACCGTTGCTAGTGTCAAAAAAAGAGTGGCTAAGCACAAACATGCTTAGCCACTCTATATCCATCTTCAACTACACAGAGCTGCCAACTTGTTTATTGACTGACTACAAACAAACCCGTTTCATCTGCATCTATTCTGATAGTGGATTCTGGTTCTAGTTCACCGGCCAATAATTGATGGGCCAATGGGTTTTCAACCTGAACCTGAATGGCCCTTTTAAGTGGGCGGGCGCCAAATACAGGATCAAAGCCAGCTTCTGCCAATGTATCCATAGCGGCTGCAGATAAAGTAAGTTTGTAGCCTTTCTCTGCTAATCTAGCGCGCAGTGATGCAAGCTGGATCTTCGCTATCGATTTTATTTGCTCTTTGCCGAGTGGATGGAATACCACTATATCGTCAACCCGGTTAATAAATTCGGGTCTAAAGTGCTGTCCTACCACTGCCATTACTGAAGCCTTCATTTCTTCATACTGGCTTTCGTTGTGTTTGTCTTGAATAACATCCGAACCTAAATTAGACGTCATTATGACCACAGTATTTTTAAAATCTACCGTGCGTCCTTGTCCATCGGTTAATCGTCCGTCATCAAGTACTTGCAACAAAATGTTAAAAACATCCGGATGGGCTTTTTCCACTTCATCTAACAGGATCACAGAATACGGTTTACGGCGTACTGCTTCAGTGAGATACCCACCTTCCTCGTATCCTACATAGCCCGGAGGCGCCCCAACCAATCGCGCAACCGAATGCTTTTCCATAAATTCGGACATATCAATGCGCACCATGGCATCTTCCGTATCAAACATAAAACCAGCTAATGCTTTACATAGCTCAGTTTTACCCACCCCAGTCGGACCTAAGAATAAGAATGAACCAATTGGGCGATTGGGATCGGCAAGTCCAGCACGAGAGCGGCGAATTGCATTGGACACCGCTTGAACCGCTTCCTCCTGGCCTACAACACGTTTGTGCAGCACATCTTCCATGCGAAGAAGTTTGTCTCGCTCTCCTTCCAGCATTTTCGTTACAGGAATCCCCGTCCAACGCGATAGCACATCAGCGATTTCTGCATCGGTGACTTTATTTTTGACCAATTTAGTTTCGCGGGTCTCATTCTCAGCTGCTTGCTCTAGTTTTGCTTCCAACTCAGGAATGCGCCCGTATTGAAGCTCTGACATCCGGTTTAAGTCTGAGGCACGACGGGCTATCTCTAAATCCAATTTAGCTTGTTCAAGTTCGCTCTTAATGGTTTGCGTGCCTTGCATTGCATCCTTTTCATCAAGCCACACTTTCTCAAGCTCAGCGTACTTACTTTCTGCTTGTTCACGCTCTAACTCAATCATTTCTAACCGCTTATGACTGGCGTCATCGGTTTCTTTCGCCAAGGCCTGCTCTTCTAATTTAAGCTGAATAATACGGCGTTCGAGACGGTCCATTTCCTCGGGTTTAGAGTCAATCTGCAAGCGAATACTAGAGGCAGCTTCATCGATGAGATCAATAGCTTTATCCGGTAACTGTCTGTCGCTAATGTAACGATGTGACAAACTGGCCGCCGCAACAATTGCAGGGTCAGTAATATCCACCGAATGGTGTAGCTCATAACGCTCTTTCAATCCGCGAAGAATAGCAATGGTGTCTTCCACACTGGGCTCTTCCACCAGCACTTTTTGAAAACGTCGCTCTAAGGCCGCATCTTTTTCAATATACTGGCGATATTCATCCAGTGTTGTGGCACCCACGCAATGGAGTTCACCGCGCGCTAACGCTGGCTTAAGCATATTACCTGCGTCCATGGCACCGTCGCCTTTACCTGCACCCACCATAGTGTGCAATTCATCGACGAAGAGTATTACGCGACCTTCCTCTTTGGCTAATTCGTTGAGTACTGCTTTTAAGCGCTCTTCAAACTCACCGCGATATTTCGCACCCGCCACTAATGCGCCCATATCCAGGGCCAACACGCGCTTGTTCTTCAAGCCTTCTGGCACTTCACCGTTAATAATTCGCTGAGCTAGACCTTCAACAATTGCCGTTTTACCCACCCCAGGTTCACCGATTAGAACCGGGTTGTTCTTGGTTCTTCTCTGTAATACCTGAACGGTTCGACGTATCTCGTCATCGCGCCCTATCACGGGGTCGAGTTTGCCCTGTTCAGCCCGCTCGGTTAAATCTGTAGTGTATTTTTCCAATGCCTGACGCACGTCTTCTGCGTTAGGATCGGTAACTTTTTGACCACCGCGCATATCATCAATAGCGGCTTCAATAATATCTTTTGTGATATTAAGGCTCTTAAGTATTTCACCAAGTCGCCCTTTGTCTTGAAGTGCTGCCAATACAAATATTTCAGACGTGATATATTCATCTTTGCGTTGCTGAGCAATCTTGTCGCACAAATTCAGCAAAATGCCACTGTCTTTGCTCAATTGAACATCACCGCCAATACCTTCAATGCGCGGCAGTCGCTCAATTGCCTGACTCAGAGCAGAGCGAAGGGCGTTTACATTGATATTCGCTTGATCCAGCAACGGACGCACAGAACCACCTTGCTGATTTAGCATAGCTGTCATCAGATGCACAGGCTCAATGTATTGATGATCTCGACCCAATGCGAGCGATTGAGCATCGGATATAGCGAGCTGAAATTTGCTGGTAAATCTATCTAATCTCATAATCTCAACCTAAAAAATAAAACAATATTAATGTTCTAGTTATGGGAGCACGTGAATTACGATTCAAGTATGAGAATTAAAAGTTAGCCAAAAAGATAAGAAATTGTAAGGAAGATTTGATTTAGGACAAGTTTTATCCTATTCACTCACCGCTCAAAGAAGGCCGATAACGCTTACAATACGTCCCGTCGACTTTTTATTTTGATGGGTTGCGCGACGATGAGAATAAAAGAGCTCATTTTGGCAATAGGTACAAAGATGACTTTGTGTAATAGAGCCGACACCGGCTTGGGTTAATTGCAAAGCCGCGATAAGTGGCAAATCTAGTAAAAACTTTTCGGGCTCTGGCCCTGGTGATACCGCCCCAGTATAGTTTTTAAAAACCCCCGCCACTTTGGCATCAACTTCATAACACTTTGCACATATAGCAGGTCCAATCCACGCCATTATATTGCATGGCTTACAGTCAAACTGCTCAATAGCGTGTAGGATTATTTGGTTATCTAAGCCCTTCCAGCCCGCGTGAACTGCAGCTACTTCTGTGCCTTTAGTGTCACACAGTAAAACAGGCACACAATCTGCTGTCATGACTGCACAAAAATAGGCTTTAGAATTACTGTATGAGGCATCCGCTTTAAGGTGAAGCGTAGGCAAATTGACCACACGGTTTCCGTGCACCTGCTCAAGCCATACAATTTTTTCACTGTGTGGCAATTGCTGGCGGTTCGTTTCCACCAACGACAGATTATCACCGACATGTGCCCCCACATTGAGGCCTTCGAAGTCACCAAGGCTAACGCCCCCTTTACGCGTAGAGGTATACGCGACGACATTGTCAGGACAAGACCACTGTGGGGTAATAAGCCTAAGTGACATGGGATTACAACAAATCTTCTGGATTGTCGGCCGTGTCTTTTCTAACCGCTTTTAACAGTGCCTGCATATCGTCAGGCAATGGTGCCTTAAACGTCATCCATTCCTCTGTTTCTGGATGAAACAGCGATAGCTGAGCGGCGTGCAGCGCTTGACGCTGGAATCCGCGTAACGCAGTAATAAACGCGTCCGACGCCCCTTTTGGTAAGCGAGGACGCCCACCATAGACTTGATCGCCCAACAATGGGTGCTTGATATACGCCATATGTACACGGATTTGATGAGTCCGGCCAGTTTCTAGCTTTAATCGAAGGTGCGTGTAGGCTCTAAATTTCTCAATGACGCGATAATGCGTTACGGCTGGCTTGCCAGACTCTCGCACTGCCATGTGGGTGCGTTTGGTCGCGTGTCTACCAATAGGCGCGTCGACGATACCACCAGCAACCATTGTGCCTAGTGCTATGGCTTCATACTCGCGGCTCATTTCACGACGTTGTAATTGGTCGACTAAGTGAGTTTGCGCTGGAATAGTTTTGGCAACCACCATCAAACCAGTAGTATCTTTATCAAGGCGGTGAACAATACCCGCCCGAGGCACTTTGTCGATATCGGGGACATGGTTTAAAAGGGCATTCAAAACCGTGCCACTTGGATTTCCTGCACCTGGATGCACGACTAAATCAGCAGGTTTATTGATCACCAGAATATGTTCGTCTTCATAGACAATATTCAGATCAATGTCTTGTGCCTCACTTGAAACCTGTACGTCCATTTCAGCTTGAACTGTCACAAGTTCATCCATCTGCATTTTATGTCGAGGTATTGTAATTACCTCTCCGTTTACGGCCACATTTCCTTCTTGAATCCAAGTTTTTAGCTTAGAGCGAGAATATTCAGGGAACAAATCAGCTAAAACCTGATCTAACCGTAAACCAAAATGCGCTGCTTCTGTTGAAGCCTCTAATTGTATTGTGTTGGGCGACTGTGTCATAACACCATAGATTACGTATAAAAGAGGTTATTATAACAAGTATTCACGCTATACACTGCCTTGTTTACGTTTTTGTATGGTTTTTCTTACCGTTAGTACGTTAGAATGCAAAAAAGTGTTGGTGGTTTAACACGTAAGCGTAGACAGCGAAGTATTTAAACTGTTTAGCAGGAAACTAGAATTATTATGAAATCATTTCGATTACTAGCCCCCGTATTATTGGGCGCTATGATATCTGTCGCAGGCTGTAGTTCTTCGAACAATGAGGAAAAGGCCGTATTAGCTAACATGGGTGCGCAGCAACTGTACGACAGAGCGAAACAAAGTATGGAAGTCGGTAACTTTAGTGCCGCAGCGCAAACATTAAGTGCTTTAGATTCGCGATATCCTTTTGGCCCGCTTTCCCATCAGGTCCAACTTGATCTTATTTACAGTTACTACAAATCGGGTAAAAACGAAGAAGCGTTAGCGACTATCGACCGTTTTATTCGACTCAACCCTAATCATTCTGACGTAGATTACGCCTACTACATGCGCGGTCTGACAAACATGGAATCAGACAGCAACTTATTCCAAGAGCTGATGAAAATTGATCGCACTGATAGAGACCCTTCTAAGTCTCGTCAGGCCTTTGAAGACTTTCGTCGTCTAATCCAACAATATCCTGATAGCAAATATGCCGCTGATGCAAAGCAGCGTATGGTTTACATCAAAGACCGCCTCGCGCGCTACGAAATTGCTATTGCGCGTTTTTATATGAGACGACAAGCGTATGTCGCAGCTGCAAATCGCGGTCGCTATGTCATCGAACACTTCCCCAATACCACACAAGTGAGAGAAGCACTTGAAATCATGGTGGCTAGCTATGAACAGCTCGGCTTAGATGAACTAAAGGAAAACGCGATGAAGACGCTAAGGCTTAACTACCCCGACAGTGACTTTATCAGTTAGTTATTCATCAATTACAAAAAAACGCACCACGGTGCGTTTTTTATTTCTCGCGTCAGACTATCTAAAAAATAAATGACTAAAGGGATTTAATAATCTTGCTAGACCCGATGTAAAATGCAACGGCTGATCGACAATACTAAATACCAAACACCCTTCTTTAGCGTCGGTGCGAGGTGTGTGAGTCTTATCCCCGTCCATAAAAATAAAGTCTCCAGTATCATAGTGATGCAATCCATCACTAAATTCACCATCTATCACCAAGGTATATTCTGTACCTCGGTGGGTGTGTTCAGGGACACTTCCCCCTTTACCCATATAGATGAAATTGGCTACACCCTGATTACCGAAATCAACTGGCGCCTGCCATAGTTTCCCAACCAGACTTGACCAGTTACCGGTTTTATCAATATAGCGTTGAAGCGTCCTCGGGAGATGAAACACCCGACCATCTAACTCGATAGTCGCAGCATCAATTACTCTACTCCCCACACGCACTGCGGGATCAACGCTAGTTTGTGATGTATTCATTCGACGCTTGTCGTCCACTTCTAACGACGAAGGAAGCTGTGTAATTTGAGAGATCATATCGCCGAATTCACGCGAAAGGTTACTATCTCGTGGTGAACTCAAGACCATATGTGCAGCCAGTCGTTCAGTCTCTGTTTCAACAAGACTTTGGCATTGACTACACATGTCGCAGTGCGCTGACACAACTAAAGATATGGTTGGAGGCAATGCGCCTTCAACGAAATCTCGTAGTTGTTGTCGAGCTGGGTGGAACTTAATCATTATCGCTTAGCATTACCTTTAATCGTTGAAGCGCCAAACGGGTTCTCGATTTCACTGTACCTAACGGTATGTCGAGTTCGTCTGCCACTTCCTGCTGAGATTTTCCGTCGATATAGATCGCCTCAATTACGGCTTTCTGCTTGATAGGCAGTGATTCAAATAAGTGACCGATTTGCTCTAAAGTCACCTGTTCGTCTAACGGCGCTTCGTTGACGTCCGCGGTTTGCTCACACAGCACTGGCCACAAGTCATCTGAACAGACGTCTTCTTTTCTATTCTGTAGCTTTCTTAACATATCAAAACGAATGTTACGTGCAATAGTAAATATCCACGTGGAAGGTGAACCTTTTTCCGCGTTGAACAAATGCGCTTTTTGCCACACGTTAGACATCGTGTCTTGAACCAGTTCCATGGCAAGTGCTTCATTTCCCATTTGTTTTAGCGCATACGAGCGCAATCGGGGCGCGAAGTAGTTGAACACTCGTGCAAAAGAGCGCTTGCATCGACTGTTGGCAACTGCCACGAGGTAGCCAGACATTTCGTTCGCACATTCTTTAGGTTTGACTGTGCTATTGCTCTGTTCTAATGGAATTCCAACTAACATAAGATTCGTCCGCTTTTCCGTTCTGGTTCATTTATTCTACGACGATTTGACTTAATTCGTTCTCGAAATTCGCATAAATTGAGTTACGTTTTTGTAATGTTTCAGTGAATTGTCACCTTACTTACACTATGAGTGACGACAAATAGTTCAGCAGATTCGTGCACTCTTTTTGATTGAGGAAATGTTGCTTTTGTGAACCGTCCACAGGCAACAGCTCTAACCATCTGTTTAATACCCAATTAGGGCAATCAAACTTTGGTTCGTCATACATCGACGCGAGTTCCTCGTAACTCCCGAATATCTCTTTAAGTCGCTCGTCCATAGGCGCTAATTGCTGAGGTGATAATTCGCATATCCAAGGCGCCTTGGGCGTACACAAGCCAGTTCGAAGCCCGTCGTCCTCTGTGCGAATATCTGCAACCTCAACTAAATGTGAACCAGCAACCTTTATGCCAAGCAAACCGTCGTCCAATAGGTCAAAGTCGACAACACGGGCAAACGTACCAATTTTGTGAATGTGTTCGTTCTGTGATTTGTCTCCACCTGCATTGAGCATACACATCACAAAGCCTTTATTTTCAGCACATGCTTGTTTCACCATGCGTATGTATCTAGGCTCAAAAATACGTAAAGCCATACGCCCTTCGGGAAGAAGGTGCGCTGACAAAGGAAATAAAGGAAATCGTTCTTCACTCATATTTGATGCTTCCAAAAACACGAGATTACTTACGCGAGTGAGTATGAATTGGATCGAATGGGAAAATTTTTCACACTTACTGGCAATCTCGTGATCTCTCTCCCCTAATTAACTGTATTGCTAATGTATAAAGTTGAACGGTAAGAACCACATCAACGACACGCGACCCAATTAAAATAAATCTCGCTTGCCTGCACAGAATGAAGGTAGTGCATGGTTTTCGACTAAAAATCTACGTCGCCACTTCATTTTGAGAAGGATTACACAATGAACGTTATTGAACGTTTCTGTGATATTTATGCGGATATATGTCAAATATCCCCTGATGAACTAAATGCTATTTATGCAAAAGATATCGTTTTTATTGATCCTATTACTACCCATCGCGGACTAGAAGACGTCAAAACATACTTCGCCCGTCTTCTTGATAAGGCAGAGAGTTGTCGCTTCAGCATCTCCGATGTATTTGAATGTCACGGACCTAACACTAACGTTACCCATGTAGCTAACTGGACCATGACGTTGGTTCTTCTCAAAAGTAATAAAGTGATTTACCTAGATGGCACTACACAGTTGTCAGTGAAAGACAACATCATTGTGTACCACAAAGACTACTATGACTTAGGGGAAATGGTATACGAACACATTCCTGTATTGGGATTTTTAATCAGAACAATAAAGAGGAAGTTAGCGTCTTGAAAACACTCTTAATCACTGGCGCAACGTCGGGTATAGGCAAAGCGTTAGCGGAGCATGCCGCAAACAATGGTTATCATGTTATCGCATGTGGCCGCAATAAAGATGTACTGGCGACCATGAAAGCACACCCTAACATTACGGCGTGTCAGTTTGATGTGACTTCACTGAGTGAAACCCGTACTGCACTTGCATCCGTTGAATTCGACATCGCTGTGCTCAATGCGGGCACGTGTGAGTATGTGGATATAGAAAATTTTGAACCTGAAATGTTCAGACGGGTATTCGAGCCCAACTTTTTCGGCGTGGTGAATTGTGTTGATGCGCTATTACCGGCACTTAACGCTCAAAAACAATTGGTCATTGTCGACAGTATGGCACGCCTTCTCCCCTTTACCCGTTCACAAGCTTACGGAGCAAGCAAAGCCGCACTTCATTACTTTACTAAATCCCTGGAAGTGGACTTACACCACAAAGGCGTATCTGTAAAAACAGTTTCACCTGGATTTGTAGAGACGCCATTGACGGACAAAAATGACTTCGAGATGCCAATGAAAATATCGTCCGCAGAGGCCGCAAAAGTCATGCTGAAAAACATCGAACGGAACACGCAATCGATATTCTTCCCGCGCGTTTTCGGCTATGTATTGCGTTTTTTACAGATTTTACCGGCTCCCTTGCAGAAACGACTGTCTCTGGCACTGAAGCACAAGCAATAAGAGAAATAACAATGACAACAAAAATCGCCATTATCGGTACAGGAATATCGGGATTAACGTGCGCACATTTGCTGCACAGGAACAACGACATCACCGTTTTTGAAGCCAACGATTATATTGGCGGTCATACCGCAACTAAAAAAATCGCTGATGGAGAACAAACCCAACAAATAGATACTGGCTTCATCGTGTTTAACGACTGGACCTACCCTAATTTCATAACGCTGCTCAACGCATTGGGAGTGAGTTATCAACCCACTGAAATGAGCTTTTCAGTGGTGAGTGACAAAGCGAATCTGGAATATAATGGCAATAACCTTAACAGCCTTTTTGCCCAGCGAAGAAACCTGTTGCGCCCTCGTTTTTGGCGCATCATCAAGGATATATTGCGCTTCAATAAAGCATGTAAGTCAATGGTAGCAGAGGGGCGTGATACTCACTCCCTTACACTACAAGACATCATTGACGAGTTGGGTTTAATTGAGGATTTCGCCCGTTACTATATATTGCCAATGTGTGCAGCCATTTGGTCAAGCACATTAGAACAGACGCGTCGCTTCCCCCTGACGTTTTTTCTGCAATTTTTCAATAACCACGGTTTGCTCAATATCTCTCATCGACCTCAATGGTTCACGATTAAAGGGGGATCGAGTGAATATATTCCCCCACTGATTGCACCATTTAAAGATAAAATTAAATTATCTACACCAATCTCTTCGGTAGAAAAAGTCGAAGGGCAATGGCACGTGACGGATAAGCGGGGTGAATCAACCTTGTTCGATCATGTGATTTTTGCCTGCCACAGCGATCAAGCGCTTACGTTACTTTCCCAGCCTACGCCAGCCCAGCAGTCTGTATTGGGAGAAATTCCCTATGCGAACAACGAGGTAGTGATGCATAAGGACACATCGGTGTTACCAAAGCGAAAGCTCGCATGGGCAAGTTGGAATTACCGGCTTAAAGACGACAATAGCGAGGAACAGCGACCTGCATCAGTCACCTATAACATGAACATATTGCAAAGACTAACGGCTTCGAATACCTATTGTGTAACGTTAAACAATTCATCCGATATCGATAAAACAGCAGTATTGGGTCAATACAATTATGCCCATCCTCAATTCAGCCCCGAAATGGTTAAAGCACAGGGTAGAAGGTCAGAAATTTGCGGTATCGATAATCTGCACTTTTGCGGCGCATATTGGTATAACGGATTCCATGAAGATGGAGTGAAAAGCGCACTGGATGTCTGTGAACGCTTCGGAGAGCGCCTGTGATAGAGAGTGCGCTATATAGTGGAAAAGTATTTCACCAACGATTTAAGCCAACACAACATAAGTTTGACTATGACATTGACTTGTTCTGGTTAAAGTTAACCGGAAACGAACTGACTACCCTCTCTCAGTCACTTAAGTATTTTTCTGTTAACGAAAAATCACGGTTGCGCTTTAAGCGCTCAGATTACTTAGGTGAACGTGATATGCCTCTGTGTCAGGCCGTATTGGAAAAAATGCAAACACTCAGCGGACAAAGCGCGCTGAAAGGTGATGTTTTCATGTTGGGGCAACTTCGAACCTGGGGGCTTTATTTCAGCCCTGTTAACTTTTACTACCTGCGCAACGAGTGTGGAATATTTACCCATATGCTGGCGGAAGTCAGCAATACCCCCTGGAACGAAAGACACTACTATCTGGTCGACTTAGCTGTACAAGCTGAAACTCCCAAAGCGTTTCACGTATCACCGTTCAATCCCATGGATATGACTTATCAATGGCACATTCAGCAGCCTGGCAAAACGCTCGCTTTAGCGATGGATTGTGTCCGTGACACAAAGGAGTTCAGTGCCGGTATTCAGCTTACAAGATTAACTTTATGTAATGCGAATCTATCGGTTGCACTAAAGCGTATACCCAGTATGACAATAAAAACCGTGGCGGGAATTTACTGGCAAGCGCTGAAGTTATTCCTTAAAAAAACGCCACTGTATACACACCCAGGTAAAAGTCAGGAACAATAAGAATGTCTTTTGGTGAATCTGTTTTACTTACCACTTCAGAGGTCTCTGTCGTTGATAAAACGTGCAGAAAATTATTTTTACAATGCTTGCGTCACCTCCCCTTTGGCTGCCTGACCATTGCAGAATGCTCAGTAACTGTAGCCCGCTTTGGCAATGAGAGCGATACACTTGCTGCCACAGTAAATATTAAAGATATACGCGCTTATCGGCGACTACTGCTTGGAGGTAGTGTTGGCGCGGGAGAAGCCTACATGGAAGGCTTATGGGACAGCGATGACGTAACTGCTGTTGTTCGTATTTTTGCGCGTAACTTGCCTACTTTGGACGAATGGGAAAACAAATTTAAATGGCTTGCCATGCCATTAAATAAACTCCAGCACTTTACCAGACGAAATACACGTGATCAGGCAAAGAAGAATATTGCAGCCCATTATGATTTGGGTAATAAACTCTATACCCGCTTTCTCGACAATACCATGATGTATTCTTCGGCAATTTACCCTGATGCCAACACATCGCTGCATGAGGCCCAAAATTACAAACTAAAAACCATTTGTGAAAAGTTGCAATTACGCAACACGGATCACCTTATCGAAATTGGTACTGGTTGGGGAGGATTGGCCGTTTATGCCGCCAAACATTATGGCTGTAAGGTGACCACGACAACAATTTCTGAGGAACAATATGCCTGGGCCAAAACGTGGATTAATCGCGAAGGGTTAACAGACAGGATCACGCTGCTTAAAAAAGACTACCGGTTGTTGGAGGGTAAATACGATAAGCTTGTCTCAATTGAAATGATAGAAGCAGTGGGTAAACAGTATTTGGGTAACTTCTTTGAGAAATGCGAATCGCTGCTTAAAGAAGATGGATTGATGCTATTACAGTCGATCACTATTGATGACAGACGCTATGACAGTTACTCCAACAGTGTAGACTTTATTCAGAAATACATTTTTCCCGGTGGTTTTCTACCATCCCAATACCAGTTAAATGCGCACCTGAAAAAATACACCAAAATGATGATACGCGACCTTCACGACATTGGTCTGGATTATGCAAAAACCTTAAGCGATTGGTATGACGCTTTTATTTCTGCCAAGGACCTGCTAATGAAAGACGGGTATGACGAGCGCTTTATGCGCATGTGGACGTACTATTTAAAATACTGTGAAGGCGGCTTTTTAGAACGCACTATCAGCACTGTGCAATTGGTTATTTCAAAGCCACAATACAGAGAGGAGTTGAGCAGAGCATAGACCGCCCTGCTCGAACGCGTTTACTACTTCAAAACCTATTTTTCTACCACTGAAATAGGTTTTGAAAGCATAGGTTTACCCTGATTAATAGTAATTTCAACACGTCGGTTTTTCGCCCTGTCAGCAGACGTAGTGGCGTTTTCAACCATTGGATCGGTATCCGCCTTTCCCACCACCGACATACGGCTTTCGTCAAAACCTGGCGCGGTACGCATCGCTTCGGCTACCGCGACTGCTCGCTGAGCTGACAAATCCCAGTTTGAACGGTAGAGTTCGTTGGCAATGTGCTGTCCATCACTGTGCCCTGAAATCTCAATTTCACCGGGAACATCCGCTAAGATTACACCAATTTTTCGTAGAACTGGTTGAAACTGTGGTTGTAGAAACGCCGAACCCGCTGAAAATGAGCCATTTTCCTGAATGCGAATTGTAATTTGTTGGCCAAGTGATTCCATTTCAATAGAGCCATCGAGTATTTGTTTTTGCAACTGCTGAGCCACTTTTTTCATCAACTCAGCAGTTTGTGTCTGATCTGAGCTTTGTTCCGCTGACGCTGCTGATTCACTGGCCGTCTGTTGCGATTGACCCCCGCGCTGTTCGCCCCTTTGTTTTTGGCGACCACCGGCTGAATCTTCATCACCCGCTTGAAACTCCAACATCTGCTGGGTCATTTCTATGGTTTGCTGCTGAATGGTTTCAATGGGCGTAGGATCGGGCTTACCGGGGCGAAACTCCATCGCGATGACACTGGTTCCTTTGGGAATGTCTTTTACTTCTATTTTATTTTGTACGCCAAAGGCGAACTTCATCGAGCCGGCTATTTGCTTAAACTTAAGTACATCCATTTCCGAAAAAGCCAGCAACAACACGAAGAAGCACATCAGCAGTGACATTAAATCTGCGAATGTACCCATCCAAGCGGGCAGCCCCTCGGGGGGGCATTTTGGACATTCTTCTTCGGCCATTACTCTTCCTCAGCGGCACCGCGCTTGCTGGCAGCTAAATAGTTTTTCAGTATACCTTCGATAACCCGCGGGTTTTGACCGTCAGCGATACCCACGATGCCATCTAGTACCAGACTTTGATTTAACTTTTCTTCCGCCGCGCGGTTGGAGAGCTTCACTGCAATAGGCAAACACACTACGTTGGCAAGAAATGCGCCGTAAAGCGTAGTTAAAAGTGCGACCGCCATGGCAGGTCCAATTGCTTTAGGGTCATCCATGTTTGAAAGCATAGCAACCAAACCAATTAGCGTACCGATCATTCCCATGGCAGGTGCAACATCACCCATGCCTTTAAAAATCGAAACACCAAAATCGTGTCTGTCAGTTGTCATTGATATGTCTTTGGCTAAAGTTTCCCGAACCACTTCGATATCGTGTCCGTCAACCAACATATCCACGCCCTTTTGCATAAATTCATTCGATATTTCGGCTTCTTCAAGGGCTAGAAACCCGCCTTTACGCGCCGCATCAGCCATCTCAACGATTTTTTCAATCAGTTCTTCAGGCGTATCGATTTTAAACATGAAGGCTTTGCCCGCCACCTTACCCGCACCAAAAAATTGACCCAAGGTAAACTGAGATAATACAACGAAGAGGGTTCCACCAAATACAATTAGGGTAGACGGCACGTCGATGAACATGCTCATACTTCCACCTAACATCATTGCCATCACAACAAAACCAATGGCGCCCAACATACCTATGACGGTTGCTAAATCCACTCACTCATCCCCATTAATGCGCAGTCAGTGCTATTAATCTACTTTTACTCTATCGGCATAGTATGAAAATACTAAAACGACATTATTGAAAAATATCACATTTATTCGGTGATATTGAAGCGTGTGTTGCAGAACTTACCCATCGGTTACGCATAAAGCCTTATTACTTACAGCGCTGTTGATGAACGTAAACACTAAGGGCAGACACACCTACAATGTATTTATCATTATACTATTGAGAACTTCGAATATAGCACAATTATGTCGCAACACGTGGTATATCGTTTATAGCATATTTTAAGGAAAATAGAGGTCACAGGACAGGCACTTGTTGGCAATATGCAGACAAACCATTTGACCCTTGTGCCCCCCTCAGTTAATGTGCGCGGTACATGTAAATTGGCGAATAAACTGAGTGTTTTTTATGACGACGGAAAAAGAGTCAGCATCCTTTGAAGACACGTTAGCGGAATTAGAATCCATCGTTAACGAAATGGAAAACGGTGAATTACCACTCAACAAAGCACTAGAAAAATTTGAGCGTGGCATCGCGCTGTCTAGACAAGGCCAGCAATCCCTCGAAAAAGCCGAGCAAAAAGTAAAAATATTGCTTAGTGCCCAAGGCGAAGAGACACTTAATCCATTACCTGAGAGTGAACAACCTTAATCTGTTCATTGTTAACCAACAGGCATCCTATGAATTTTTCAGCTTTGCATCAGCAGGTTAAAAACCAAACTGATGCATCTCTACTGGCATTAATAGACCAACTGCCAGACTATGCACCCCGATTAAAAGACGCCATGCGTCACGCCTTACTAGCAGGAGGAAAGCGAATGCGCCCCTTGCTCGTGCAAGTGGTCGGCAATACGCTAGACGTACCTAAAAAAGACCAAATGGCCATCAGTATGGCCATAGAATGTATACACGCGTACTCGCTAGTTCACGACGACTTACCAGCCATGGATGACGACGACCTTCGTCGTGGCATGCCTACGTGTCACATTGCGTTTGATGAAGCCACTGCTATTTTGGCTGGCGATGCTTTGCAATCACTCGCTTTTAGTGTACTAGCTGATGCACCTTTAAGTGAGTTTGCACAAACCAAGCGCAGTCAACTGCTTTCGATACTGGCAAAAAGTGCCGGTTTTTTAGGCATGTGTGGCGGACAGGCAATTGATCTTGCCAGCACCGGTGTCGCTATCTCTTTAGATGAACTTAAGCAACTGCATCAGCTGAAAACCGGCGCCCTGCTTAAAGCCTGTGTTGAAATGGTTGCGGTCGTGTGCGAAGACCTCACCGAACAAGCCAAAACAGATTTAATGGCCTTCGCTACCGACATTGGCCTGGCTTTTCAAGTTCAAGACGATATCTTAGATGTTGAAGGCAGCAGCGAACAACTGGGTAAACCCGCAGGTTCTGACCAAGCATTAGGGAAAAATACATTCCCTGCTAAGTTAGGCTTAAACGGCGCAAAACAGGAATTGTCCGAACTCCATAATAATGCACTTCAAGCGTTGACCCGTTTACCCTACAATACCGATAGTTTAATCGCGTTTAGCGAGCTTCTGGTAAAACGCGACCATTAGCCACGCGCCATGTTGAAAAAGATAATAAGTAAATGAGTTTAGATCTCCAACATTACCCAACGCTTGCGCTTGCGCAAACGCCTGATAAATTGAGACAACTGCCTCAAGATAAGCTTCGTGAACTCGCTGATGAATTACGTGAGTATTTGCTTAATTGCGTCAGTCAGACCAGTGGACATTTTGCATCTGGCCTAGGCACAGTAGAGTTAACCGTTGCGTTGCACTACGTGTATAACACGCCTTTTGACCGCCTTTTATGGGATGTCGGCCACCAAGCATATCCGCACAAAATACTCACTGGCCGTGCCGAACGAATGAGCACTATTCGTCAGAAAAATGGTTTACACCCCTTCCCTTGGCCACCTGAAAGTGACTATGACACTTTCGCTGTGGGTCACTCTTCTACTTCGATCAGTGCAGCTTTGGGTATGGCAGTTGCCGCAGAGAAAGAAGGAAAAGATCGCAAAGTTGTGGCGGTGATAGGTGATGGAGCAATGACAGCGGGAATGGCATTTGAAGCGCTCAACCACGCCGGGGACATCAAAAAAGACATGGTGGTTGTGCTAAACGACAACGAAATGTCAATTTCTGAGAATGTGGGTGCGCTAAATAGCCACCTTGCCCGTTTGCTTACAGGTAATTTCTTTAATTCTATTCGAGACGGTGGCAAGAAGTTACTAAGTAATGTGCCCCCAATCAAAGAGTTTGCCAGCCGCGCAGAAGAGCATTTGAAAGGCATGGTAGTGCCTGGCACTATTTTTGAAGAACTTGGCTTTAATTATATCGGCCCAATTGATGGCCACGATGTAAATGCAGTGGTGGATACCCTTCGCAATATGCGTAAATTTGAAGGGCCCCAGTTGCTTCACGTGGTTACCAAGAAAGGCAAAGGCTACGCAGTGGCCGAAGAAGATCCAATTAAGTTTCACGCAGTACCTAAATTCAACCCTGCCGATAATGCATTACCAAAATCGAAGCCGTCGGCTCCTACATACTCTGCTATTTTTGGCCAGTGGCTATGTGATATGGCAGCACAAGATCCCAAGCTAATGGCGGTTACCCCAGCCATGCGTGAAGGCTCCGGCATGGTAGAATTTTCGCAACGCTTTCCTGAGCAATACTTTGATGTAGCTATTGCAGAACAACATGCGGTGACCTTTGGTGCCGGCCTTGCGAAAGACGGTATGAATGCCGTTGTTGCTATTTATTCGTCATTCCTGCAGCGTGCCTATGACCAACTAATTCACGATGTGGCTATTCAAAACTTACCCGTTTTGTTTGCAATCGATAGAGCCGGAATAGTTGGTGCAGATGGTCCTACTCACCAAGGGGCTTTCGACATTGCCTTTTTGCGCTGCATTCCCAATATGGTCGTTATGGCACCTTCTGATGAGAACGAATGTCGCCAGATGCTTTATACCGGTCATAAGCTACAAAAGCCTGCGGCAGTTCGCTATCCTCGCGGTGCTGGCATGGGTGTAACGCCTGAGCAAACCATGACAGCGCTTGAAGTGGGCATATCCCGTACTTGTCGCCAATCTCAAGCATCCAAAGGTAAGCGCATTGCAATTTTGAGCTTTGGTTGCTTACTGCCTTATGCACTTGAAGCCGCAGAGCAACTTGACGCGACAGTAATTGACATGCGCTTTGTTAAACCCCTCGACGGTGAAGCGGTGTTGAGCGCAGCCAATGAGCACGATGTTTTAATCACCCTTGAAGATGGATGCATTATGGGTGGGGCTGGTAGTGCAGTATTGGAACATCTGCAACAACACGGAATAGTAAAATCCGTAAAATTGTTGGGGCTGCCTGATAGTTTTATTTTGCAAGGCACACAGCAAGAAATGTACAAAGAACACGGTTTGGATAGCGAAGGTATCATGGCCGCCGCCAAGCAACTTTTGTCATTTAAATAAAGGCTGCGCAAACAGATGAAAGCGGTCATTTTCGATATGGACGGTACGCTTATCGATTCCGAGCCTTTTTGGAAGCGCGCTGAACAGCAAGTATTTACCTCTGTGGGCGTGAAAGTGACCGATACCTTGTCAGCCCAGACAGCATCGATGACAACTCGGCAAGTAACAGAGTTCTGGTATCAACGTTTTCCTTGGCAAGGAAAAAGCTTAGAACAAATCGAAAATGATGTCATAGAGCGAGTTTCAGCGCTTATCAGCAGATCGGGAAACCCAATGGTTGGCGTGCAGGAGATATTACATTTCTTCCAATGCAAAGGGTTTAAAATTGGCCTTGCCACTAACGCGCCAGCCACGCTGATCCCAGTAGTATTGGATAGGTTAAACATTGCTAAGTACTTCGATTGCACTTCGTCATCAGCTCAGGAAGTGCAAGGTAAGCCGCATCCAGCAGTGTATTTGACCACTGTCGAAAAACTAGGTGTCGACCCCTCTAGATGTATTGCCTTTGAAGATACACACTCTGGGTTGATGTCAGCCCGGGCTGCAGGACTCAAAACCGTGGTTGTTCCCTCTTCGACGTATAAAATACCATGCGACTTTGAAAAAGCCGATATAGTACTTAACACATTAGAGGATTTTAACGAGGAGCACTTGAATCGCTTACTTCCTCATTAAATTGGTAAACTGGGCTGATTGATATTGTTATATGAACGCTATACGCGTTCAGGGAACTGTCTGAACCAGTGCGACGTTTGTGAAATAGATCGTTCGGATTTAGAAAATTTTCAGCACCGCCGGCCAAAACAACATTAACATATGCAAACACCCACAGGCCATTGCACCGGCTAAGATGTCATCAAGCATAATCCCTGTACCCCCGTGTAAGCGCTTGTCGATAATACCGATTGGCCAAGGCTTCAAAATATCAAAAAGACGAAATAGCAAGAAGCCCACCAACAAACTCGACGCCGACAATGGGATGAATAGGAATGTCACGAACATGCCCGCAATTTCATCCCACACGATAGAGCCGTGATCGTGCACCTGCATATCGTCTGCGGTCTTGCCACATAAATAGATACCCACCACACTGAATATCAGCGTTAAGGCGATAAAGGAGATAATCGATACTTGAGTACACAACAAGAGTAAAGGCAATGCAGCCAGTGAGCCGAACGTGCCGGGCATAAAAGGGACAAGTCCACTTCCAAACCCCAATGCTAGAAAATGAATTGGGTTCTTTAAACTCACTCTAGCACGATATTCAGGCTGCATAGATAGGTCTCTTTATAGCTACTTTTAATAGGTCTCGAAACTGTGCTCGTAACCGGATGTATTTTTCGGCGTGAATTTTTCGCTATCTTTGAACAATGAAAGCGCACCAGACTGCCCCGTTAACTGGCCAATGCACGTTGCTTTCACGTTGGTACTGGCTAGTGAAGTTTCAAGGTTTCCCCGCTGCTCTTCACCCACGGTGAAGATGAGCTCGTAATCATCACCGGCACTTAAGGCGTACTCAATGGCCTGTTCAGGTTCAACAGCGCTGGTTAGTGCACGGGACAAAGGCAATTTTTCTACATGGACATTGGCGCCACAGTTAGACGCTTTAAGGATATGTCCCAAATCTGAAATTAATCCATCAGAGATATCAATGCACGACGTGGCAATTCGGCGAATTGCAGTACCGACGGCAACACGAGGAGTGGGGAAATAATGTCGGTTGATCAGCACGTCCTTTGCCTCGCCCGATACTTCAAGTTTACCTTGAAGAATGTCAAGCCCTGCTCCAGCATCCCCTAAAGTCCCTGTTACATACACCCAATCGCCTGGCTTCGCCCCACTTCGAGTCAACTCAGAGCCTGGTGGAATAAAACCTTGAGCCGTGATCGTCATGGCCATTGGGCCTTTAACCGTATCTCCGCCAATCAGTTGAACTGAATAATATTGGGTAAGTTCATACAGGCCTGATGCAAAATCGTCTAACCACGCTTCATTAATATCGGGTAATGACAGCGACAGACTTATCCAGGCAGGTTCAGCCCCCATGGCGGCCAAATCGCTTAAGTTCACCGCAACAGTTTTATAGGCCACAGACTTGGCAGGCGCATCATTGAGAAAATGTACACCAGCGACTAGCGTATCAGTCGTCACCGCAAGCTGTTGGTTTTCCGGAACCGTAGTGACGGCGCAGTCATCACCTACACCGATAACTACGTCTTTGCGTTTGTGGCCACAATCAGAGAAATAGCGGCCGATAAGATCAAATTCTTTCACAATATTGTTAAACCCTTTTAGCAGCATTCCATGCTGCTACTGTAGGTTAATCGCGCTCGTCTTTGCGCAATGTGCGCACAGCTTTATCTAATGCACCATTAATAAACTTATGACTTTCTTCAGCGCCAAATGCTTTAGCCAGTTCAATTGCTTCATTAATAATGACACGGTATGGCACATCAATACGCTCTGTCAGTTCCAGTGTCGCTATGCGCAAGATGGCTTTCTCAATTGCATCTAACTCTTCAGGCAAACGACCAAGATAAGGCTTAATAGTGGCATCAAGCTTACTTGCATTGTGCGCTACACCGCGCAACAAAGCTTGAAAATATGCCATGTCTACTTTTTGCATGTCGTTGCTGGTGGCTAGCGCTAGCTCAACCTGCTGAATATCGTTGTGACTCATTTGCCATGAATATACACCCTGCAAGGCGAGTTCACGGGCTTTACGACGAGCTGAAACTTTCACTTAATGTTTACCTTAAAGCTTTTCAACAGCATCGATAACGTTAACCATTTCAAGCGCACCCAGTGCAGCTTCTGCACCTTTATTGCCCGCTTTGGTCCCTGAACGCTCGATAGCTTGTTCAATTGAATCTGTTGTAATGACGCCAAACGCAACGGGTACGCCATACTCAAGCGATACTTGCGCAAGACCTTTGTTGCATTCGCCTGCAACAAAATCAAAGTGTGGAGTACCACCGCGGATCACCGCACCTAATGCAATGATAGCGTCAAATGACTTTTTCTCTGCTAATTTTTTAGCCACTACAGGTAATTCGTAAGCACCAGGTACACGTACTAACGTGATATCGTCATCACTTACTTCACCGTGACGCTCTAGGGTGTCTAAAGCCCCTTCTAGTAAGCTTTCTACTACAAAGCTATTAAAGCGTGATACAACGATAGCAAACTTCTTACCGGTTGCTCTGATATTACCTTCAATTACCTGCATGGATTCATTCCTCGAGAAAAAACGGCGCGAAGTATACCACAACTGCGCCCAAACTAAATCGATTGTTTCTTTAACTTCTATTTGTACTGCTGACCAAAGCTGATTGGGGCAGCAACCTCGGTGGTGAACACGCGGTGAATACATCCCTGTACGCTCCGCCACCGCATCCATGCGGTGGAGGGTTCACAACCGAGCTTGCTGCCCCACTCTATCTATCAGTCACTTGCGGACATGCCCCCTCCGCGCACTATCTAAGTGTAACTGAGTACACGTACTCAGCACTAGTCGTGCACGTACTCCACTACTTCAAGGCCATAGCCTGAAAGCGCGTGGTACTTAATTGGCTTACTAAGCAGGCGCATCTTATGTACGCCCATAGACGCAAGAATTTGGCTGCCCACGCCGATAGTGCGTGATGAACCCTGCCAGTCAGCACCCGTTGGGCGCTCGCCTCTATCTTCTGCAGCAAAACGACGTACTTGGCTTTCAATGTGCTCTTCTTTACCTAATAGCACTAACACGCCGCCTTCTTCTGAAATTTTGCGCATGCCATCTGCTAGCGTCATCGAGCGATGGATACCGCGAGTAGAGCCAAGAAGATCACTAAAAGTATTGTGAAGGTGTACACGAACTAGCGTCGGCTCATCTTCTTTGATTTCGCCTTTCTTCAATGCGAAATGAAGTTGATTGTCTATGCTGTCTTTAAATGTGTGAAGTTCAAAGTCACCATACTCTGTTGGCATGTGACATTGTGCAACTTTCTGAATAGTGGTTTCGTTTAAATTGCGATACTCAATTAAATCGGCAATGGTACCGATTTTTAGGTTGTGCTTAGCAGCGAACTTCTCTAACTCGGGACGGCGCGCCATGCTGCCATCTTCATTGAGAATTTCTACAATGACCCCTGCGGGCTCAAGCCCGGCTAAACGCGGTAAATCTACGCCCGCTTCTGTATGACCCGCCCGATTAAGTACGCCACCTTCCTTCGCAATCAAAGGGAAAATATGTCCCGGCTGAACAATGTCGGTCGCCTTGGCTTCTTTAGCGACGGCGGCCTTAATTGTTGTCGCCCGGTCTGCCGCAGAAATACCTGTAGTAACCCCTGTGGCGGCTTCAATAGAAACCGTAAAATTAGTGGAAAACTGCGCTTCGTTTTTATCTACCATTAATGGTAGGTTTAGTTTGCGACAACGCTCTTGAGTCATGGGTAAGCACACTAGTCCGCGTGCATGAGTGACCATAAAGTTAATTGCTTCTGGCGTCACATGCTCGGCCGCCATGATAAGATCACCTTCGTTTTCCCTGTCTTCGTCATCCATCAAGATAACCATTTTACCTTGACGAATATCCTCAATAATTTCTTGTGTGGTGTTAAATGCCATAATGTGTGCTTCTTGTAGGGTTATTTTTTTAAAAATCCGTTCTCGGCAAGAAATGCCATATCAATGCCTTTTTTGGCGGGCTCAGCGGCTTTATCACCTAGCATCAAACGCTCCAAGTACCGTGCGATGACATCCACTTCTAAGTTTACTGCTGTTCCCACTTTATAATTGCCCATTATGGTTTCTTTCAGGGTATGCGGGATTATCCACAGCATGAACTCCGCGCCGTTAACTTCATTCACGGTTAGACTGATTCCATCCACGGTAATACTTCCCTTATGGGCGATATATTTTGCGATTTCCTGTGGAGCTTTGACCCAAAACTCAATGTATTCGGCGTGTTTGATAATATTTGATACTGTTCCAACCCCGTCCACGTGGCCCGAGACAATATGACCGCCAAAGCGATCGGTGGGTCTCATTGCCTTTTCTAAATTCACTTTTGAGCCGGTGGTGTAATGCGCAAAGCCAGTGAGTTTGATAGTTTCAGCAGAGACGTCGGCACAGTAAAAGTTGTCTCCTAAATCGGTTACCGTTAAACACACGCCATTTGTGGCGATACTGTCACCTAGGGCGACATCAGACATATCAAGGGTCTGGGATGATACGGTCAAACGTATATCGGTACCGCGATTATCTAATTTGGTAATGGTACCTAACGCTTCAATAATTCCAGTAAACATAAATTTCCTCGTTATCGCGAATAGCGAACTTAATTACTCGCGTCGGGACGGAAGATAAGCTTAATATCGTTACCGATTTGACGGTTTTCAATAAGTGACAGCGAAATAGATTGGTCAAGTGAGGTAAAAACAGGTAGCTCCACCATACTTTTGCCTGTATTTCCCAACAATTTAGGAGCCTGGTAGCAAATGAGTTCATCGACCAGCCCCTCGTTGAGTAGCGCACCCGCGAGACCAGGACCTGCTTCAACCCAAACTTCGTTGTATTGTTTATCACCTAACGCTCTGAGTAAATCGGCGAGGTCCACCTTGCCGCCTTTATCTGCAACCTGTAAATAATGGCGCGAAGCGGTATCCGGTTGCGGCGCGGTCGTCGCAATCAGCGTCAGGTGTCCATCGCTTAGCAATTGACAATCATGACCAATGGTGTGGCTACTATCCACGACTACCCGAACCGGTTGGCGAAGATGCGGTAATGGGTAATCATTAAGTTGTGCCTCACTATCTCTTACCAACAAACTGGGATCATCTGCATTCACTGTTCCTGACCCCGTGAGTACCACGCAGCTCTGCGCGCGATAGCGCTGCACATCTCGTCTGGCATCAGACCCGGTTATCCATTGACTCTGCCCGTTTTGTAAGGCTATTTTACCGTCTAAGCTAATTCCCAACTTAACGCGAACATAGGGCCTACCCGTCAACATTCGCTTAATAAAACCCGGGTTAAGTGCAGCGGCTTCTGCGGCCATTATATCACTGACTACGTCGATTCCAGCCTCTTGCAACATGCGTATACCATTGCCACACACATTGGAATTAGGATCTGTCATGGCCAATACAACCCGTGCTACCTGCGCATCGATTAGCGCTTTCGCACAAGGGGGCGTTCTTCCAAAATGACTGCAGGGCTCTAGGGTAACATACGCTGTCGCCCCCTTTGCACCTTGCACAGAACGGGTATTGGCCTGATTTAACGCATGTACTTCCGCGTGCGGCGTACCCGCCTGAACATGATAGCCTTGACCAATAAGTTTGTTGTTTTCATCGACAATTACACAGCCGACTCGGGGATTGGGCGAGGTAGTGAAGCGCCCTTTTTTGGCGAGTTGGATAGCCTGTGCCATCCAAAAATAATCGTTTTTTATAGTCGCGTGATCCACGTGGATTCTAGTCTCCAAGACGTGCTATTTCTTCTCCAAACTCACGAATGTCTTCGAAAGACCGATACACTGAGGCAAAACGAACGTATGCCACTTTGTCGAGCTCTTTAAGGGCTTTCATAATTAACGTGCCCAGTAGTTCGCTTGCTACTTCTCGTTCACCGGTGGCGCGCAGTTGGGATTTGAGGGATAAAATACACTGTTCCACCTTTTCGGTACTAACAGGTCGCTTTTCAAGGGCGCGTTGTAGACCTGCGCGGAGCTTATCTTCATTAAATGGCTCACGTGAGCCATCCCGTTTGATAACGCGCGGCATGACCAATTCAGCACTTTCAAAGGTGGTAAAGCGCTCGTGACAGACCATACACTCTCGGCGTCTGCGCACTTGTTGCCCTTCTCCAACCAAACGAGAATCAATCACTTTTGTTTCTTGTTCTGAACAAAAAGGGCAAAACATAAAATATCCTATTAATTATTGCGTACTTAGACTAACAGTAGTAGCAAAGTACGCAATAAAAGACAGTGTGATCTACTTATCCGTAAACCGGGAACTTAGCGCAAAGTTCAACAACTTCACCCTGTACACGCTTAATTACTGACTCATCGCCCATGTTGTCAAGAATGTCACAGATCCACGTTGCCACTTGCTTCGCTTCTTCTGCTTTGAAACCACGACGGGTAATAGCCGGGCTACCAATTCGCAAACCGCTTGTCACAAACGGCGAACGAGGATCATTGGGAACAGAGTTTTTGTTTACCGTAATGTTAGCGGCGCCTAGCGCAGCATCTGCATCCTTACCGGTAATGTCCTTGTCGATAAGATCAAGTAAGAACAAATGGTTATCTGTGCCACCAGAAACAATCTTATAACCGCGTTCTTTCATTACCGCTACCATGGCCTTGGCATTTGCCACAACCTGTTGTTGGTATGCTTTAAACTCAGGTTGAAGTGCTTCTTTGAATGCTACCGCTTTTGCCGCAATCACGTGACATAGTGGGCCACCCTGATTACCCGGGAACACCGAGCTGTTCAGTTTTTTGTAGATGGTCTCGTCACCACATGACGACAAAATTAAACCACTGCGCGGGCCTGCTAACGTTTTATGCGTAGTCGTCGTTACCACATGAGCATGAGGTAGCGGGTTAGGATACACACCCGCTGCCACTAGACCTGCCACGTGAGCCATATCCACTAAAAGGTATGCTCCAACGCTATCTGCAATTTCACGGAATTTTGCCCAGTCAACAATGCCCGAATAAGCAGAAAAACCGCCAATAATCATTTTAGGCTTGTGTTCTTTAGCCAGCGCTTCTACTTGCGCATAGTCAATTTCACCGGTTTCTTTATTTAGACCGTACTGAATGGCATTGTAGGTTTTACCAGAGAAGTTTACGTGTGAACCGTGAGTAAGGTGACCACCTTCAGAAAGGCTCATACCCAGTACTGTATCACCCGCATCCAGTAATGCCATGAATACCGCTGAGTTAGCCTGTGAACCGGCGTGTGGTTGTACGTTCGCGTAATCTGCTCCAAACAGTTCTTTCGCTCTGTCGATGGCCAATTGCTCTACCACGTCTACGTGTTCACAACCACCATAGTAACGCTTGCCAGGGTAGCCTTCTGCATACTTGTTAGTAAGCTGTGAGCCCTGCGCTTCCATAACACGTGGGCTACAATAGTTCTCAGAGGCAATAAGCTCGATGTGATGTTCTTGACGCTCAACCTCTTTTGCCATGGCATCGGCTAATTCAGGGTCAAAGTCAGCTATGTTCATTTCGCGAGAAAACATGGGGGCTCCTTAACTGCAGTTTAATATGGCATGCGGATTGGTAGTTCGCACTGATTGCTCAAATTCGAGCCATATTCTAGTCATTTTCGGTTGCTTGTATACCGCTTTATGACCAAATTAATACAAATGGCGCAGGATTTACGGATTCCCTGCGCCAGCGTGTGATCAGACCTGTTTTTCCAGTGCCTTCACACGGTCAAACAAACTGCCTATTTTTTGCAATCTCACTGTGTTTTTGCGCCATTCCCGGTTGCTCTGTGCGGGTTGTCCAGATGAATAGACCCCGGGCTCAGTGATATCTTGGACTATCATGGTGTAGCCTGTTATCTGCACATTGTCGCATATGCTAATGTGACCATTAACGCCTACCCCGCCGCCAATGATAACGTGCTTACCAATGTGGCAACTACCGGCAATTCCCGTAGCACCGCAGATACATGAATGGTCGCCAATAATACAGTTGTGGCCAATTTGAACCTGATTATCAATAATCACATTGGTGCCTATAATTGTATCTTCCATTGCACCTCGGTCGATACTGCTACTTGCACCTATTTGACTATCATCACCGATCCGCACAGACCCCGTTTGAGGAATGGGTATCCAAACCCCCTTGTCGTTTGCGTACCCAAATCCCGCTGCACCAATAACGGTTTGACTGTGCACAGTCACGCGTTTTCCGATAACCACATCGTGATAAATAGTCACGTTAGGGTGAATAATACATTCCTCGCCGATTTGGGTGCCTCTGCGAATGACAGAGTTGGCTCCCACTGTCACTCTATCCCCAAGCACAACATTGTCTTCAATAATAACATTGTGCCCTAACGCCACATCACTGCCTATACGTGCAGAGGCCGCTATCACAGCCGAGTCAGCTATACCAGTTGCAACTGCGGGTGTCGTGTCAAACAACTGAGCGATGAGGGCAAATGCTGCATGTGGGTTTGCAGCTACTAAAGCAGGAACCGGACAGTCTGTTTTCAGACTGTCGTGAACAATAACCGCACCCGCACTGGTGTCCTTTAACTGGGGCTTATATTTAGCATTAGTTAAAAATGAGATTTGATGAGCTTGGGCACCCGACAAAGTACCTACCGCAGAGATTGCTACATTACTATCGCCGTGCACTTCTCCACCAACGTGTTTTGCAAGTTCCTGCAGACTGTACGTGCGTTTGTTCATGGTGGTCATCTTTTCTTACCTGTCCCGATGTATTAGTCATATCTTGTAAAAGGCATCGCCCGTTGGAGCTACTGTAAAACCTTGCCGCGGCAAACGGTCTGGCGTTTTTATCGATTGCGTTTACGCACGATGCCCAAAGTTAAGATGATTGAGTTTACCTTAAATCGTCACACCCACCGATGTTTTATCGCACTTTTTCGGGTAAATGCTTAAAATATCATCAAGTGCAATTTTCAGTTGTGTAAGCCACTGGCACAAACTAGGCGGTTACGAGTAGAATACGCCACCAAACCGCAAAATTTTATTTTTCACCGCTTTTTCAGCGAGGATAGAGCATGGCTCAATACGTTTACAGTATGCACCGCGTGGGCAAAATTGTTCCACCGAATAGACACATTCTTAAAAATATTTCACTTAGCTTTTTCCCGGGCGCCAAAATTGGTGTGCTAGGTCTAAACGGCGCAGGTAAATCTACCTTATTGCGCATAATGGCTGGTGTTGACACCGATATAGAAGGTGAGGCTCGTCCTCAACCTGGTCTAAAGGTGGGTTATCTGCCACAGGAGCCGCAGCTCGACGAAACAAAAGACGTACGCGGTAACATTGAAGAAGCGGTAGCCGACGTTAAACACGCGCTAACCCGTCTAGATGAAGTTTATGCGGCCTATGCAGAGGCAGATGCAGATTTTGATGCGCTGGCAAAAGAGCAAGGTGAACTAGAAGCAATCATTCAGGCCAAAGACGGTCACAACTTGGAAAACGCGCTTGAGCGCGCTGCTGATGCGCTGCGCCTTCCCCCTTGGGATGCTGATGTCAGCAAACTATCGGGTGGTGAGCGTCGCCGTGTTGCGCTATGCCGTTTGCTGTTAGAAAAGCCAGAAATGCTGCTTCTCGACGAACCGACCAACCACTTGGATGCAGAATCGGTAGCATGGCTTGAGCGCTTCCTTCACGATTATGAAGGTACTGTGGTAGCCATTACCCACGATAGATACTTCCTCGATAACGTGGCGGGTTGGATATTAGAACTTGACCGTGGTGAAGGTATTCCATGGGAAGGTAACTACTCTTCTTGGTTGGAACAAAAGGAAAATCGCTTAGAGCAAGAAGAGCGCACCGAAACGGCGCGTATGAAGAGCATGAAACAGGAATTGGAATGGGTTCGCTCAAATCCCAAAGGTCGCCATGCTAAGAGTAAAGCGCGTATGGCGCGCTTTGAAGAGCTCTCAACCAGTGATTACCAAAAGCGCAACGAAACCAACGAACTCTTCATTCCGCCGGGTGAACGCTTAGGTGACAAAGTTATCGAAGTGACTAATCTGAAGAAGTCTTACGGTGATCGTGTCCTTATTGATGACCTGTCATTTAAAGTGCCTAAAGGTGCCATTGTGGGGATTGTCGGCCCTAACGGCGCAGGTAAATCTACCCTGTTTAGAATGCTCACCGGTACTGAGCAACCTGATTCAGGAACCATCGATTTAGGTGAAACCGTTCAAATTGCTGCGGTGGAACAGTTCCGCGATCATATGAACGAAAACAACACAGTATGGAAAGAAATTTCTGACGAGCAGGACATTATCCGCATTGGTAATTTTGAAATTAACAGCCGTGCCTACTGCAGCCGATTTAACTTTAAAGGCACCGATCAGCAGAAGTTCATTAAAGATTTGTCGGGTGGTGAGCGCAACCGTGTGCATTTGGCAAAACTGTTAAAAGCAGGCGGCAACGTTTTGCTACTGGATGAGCCAACTAACGATTTGGACGTTGAAACGCTTCGTGCATTGGAAAACGCCCTGTTGGAATTTCCCGGCTGTGCCATGGTTATCTCGCATGACCGTTGGTTCCTTGACCGTGTAGCCACGCACATCATGGACTATCGCGATGAAGGTAAAATTAACTTCTTCGAAGGTAACTACTCTGATTATGAGAGCTGGTTAAAACAAGAATTCGGGCAGGATGTCGTCGAGCCACATCGCTTGAAATACAAGCGCATGGCTAAGTAAACTTAGTGTAGAGCAAAGAAAAGCCTTCACGGATTGTTCGTGAAGGCTTTTTTATTTATCAGGCTTTTAGTTGATAACTGGAGTTTCTTAGCCAATACTGTTTGGCAAAAAGACAATAAAGGTGATTATAAATGACGGACAAGCGCCAGTTTCAGCGAGTAACATTAAACGTCAATGGCAAACTTGCCCACAACGATACGACAATTGATGTCATTGTCAGTGATGTGTCCCTTCAAGGGATAAAACTGCAAGCCTCAGAGTCGGCACTTGCTACGCTTCCGTTTGATAGTCACGACCCTTATAAAGCCACTTTCCAGGCTAATGAAGACAGTCCAGTCATTACCCTTCACATATCACAATTGTATCGGCACGCCGATAACCGAAAAGAAGTGGTTTCTTTAGGGTGCAAAGTAGAATCGATGGATTTGGAAAGTGTCAGCGCCTTGCGTCGATTAATATTGCTCAACAGTGAAGACGCAAGCATTGAAGAAAAAGATCTCAATGCTTTGGTTGATGCCGTTTACAAAGCGCCGCAGTAGTTTCTCTGGCGCTTTTTGCCATTTTCGTTAAAGGCACCTTACTCTAAGGCATCTAGCGCATCGGAAAGTCTCGCGACCGGAACCACTTTCATACCAGTAACAGCCTGCTTTGGCGCATTTGCCTTAGGTACAATAGCGCGTTTGAAACCGTGTTTCGCTGCTTCAATGATACGCTCTGTACCATTGGGTACCGGCCGTATTTCACCAGCCAAACCCACTTCACCAAACACGATTAAATCACGGGGTAAAGAACGATTTCTAAAGCTGGAAATCATCGCCAACAGCAGTGCCAGATCAGCACTGGTTTCCGATACACGCACGCCACCGACGACATTAACAAATACATCCTGATCGTTCATTTGTACGTTGCCATGACGATGTAGCACCGCCAACAGCATAGACAAACGATTCTGATCTAAACCCACCGCGATACGTCGAGGATTAGACATCTGTGAATAGTCAACCAACGCTTGAATTTCTACTAGCAATGGTCGGGTACCTTCCCAAATCACCATGACGCTTGATCCAGGTGTTTCATTGTCACCACGACTTAAGAATATGGCAGAAGGGTTACTGACCTCTTTAAGCCCCCTTTCGGTCATCGCAAAAACGCCTAGTTCATTGACCGCGCCAAAGCGATTTTTGTGACTGCGTAAGGTGCGATAACGACCATCGCTTTCACCTTCCAGCATCATCGAGCTATCAATACAGTGTTCAAGTACTTTGGGGCCAGCAAGATTACCATCTTTAGTGACGTGACCAACAATAAACATGGCGATGTGATGTTGCTTAGCAAATCGGGTTAAAAATGCAGCACTTTCGCGCACTTGTGAAACACTGCCTGGTGCTGATTGAACATCTGAGACATGCATGACCTGAATGGAGTCAATGACCATGATCTTCGGCTTTTTAGTGAGCGCGAGATCACAAATCGTTTCCACATTCGTTTCGGCAAGCATCATTAGCTTATCGTCAGGTAAATTGAGACGCTTTGCCCGCATGGCAACCTGTTGTAACGATTCTTCCCCGGTAATATATAGCGCCGTTTCATTTTTCGCCATTTGACACATGACTTGCAGCAACAACGTGCTTTTACCCGCTCCCGGAGAGCCGCCAATCAACATAGCCGCACCGGGCACAATTCCCCCGCCTAACACGCGGTCGAGTTCTTTAAAACCGGAACTAAAACGGGGTAACGCCGCTAAATCGATGGCATTAAGCGTTTCAATTTTCGCCGCAGTCTGCCCTGCGTACCCTGAAGTACTATGACGTGGTGCACTTTTAGCGCTCGCGACGACAAACTCACTTATGGTATTCCATGCCTTGCACTCAGAACACTGCCCTTGCCAGCGGGGAAACTCAGCGCCACAATCTGCGCATACATAAGCTGTTTTACGTTTTGCCATATTCCAGTTTTATCCGTGTCATAAAAGGGGTATTCTACCACTTTAGAATAGTTTATTAAGAACAAACGCGAAGACAGCATCAAAAGTCCACACGCCCTAATATTAATGTGATTTGCTGTTTGGCCGATAAGAATTAAAATAATGATAGTTAACAAAAAAGTTGCGCATTCATGAGTCAAGATTTAAAGCAATATGCTGATATTATTGAGCAGCTAAAGCCTGTTGTTGATGAGCCAGATTTTAATAAGGTATTGCTTCAAATTGCTGCCGATGTTCCAAAGGAAAAACGCTTCTTAATAAAAATGGAAGTCAAGCGATTAGCCAAACCGTGCATGCGCACTATCGACTTGCGCGGACACGTGGATGGAAAATGCACCAAATATGTTCACGAGGGCCGCAGTCACTACATGGACGAAATTGCCGTCGATAAATTCGAGGAGCAAATACGCGTATTTGGACGCTATACCTACGGCGTGTATGAAGCGGTACAAAATACAGAGAACAACTTTCGCCTTTTGCGGGAAAAAGAGCTGGAGCAAGAACGGGCGGACAAAGAAAATCCTGAGCTAAAGAAACGCTCGGCGGTTTTAGAGCAGTTTAAAGTCCCTACGGTAAACTTACTCGATTACCAGCAGCGCAATACCGAGAGAATGAATTTTGCGGTGGCGGTAGAGATTTTCAACAGCGCCAACCAATCTATTCGCGGCCTCAGCGTCGATATCTCTCTAGAAGGGCTGCAAGTTAAAATTGCCAAAGATGCTCGCTTTAACAAAGGGGAAACGCTTTTCATCTATTTCAGGGGGCTTGAAAATGAGTTCGCGCTGGATAAAAAGAATGGCATTGCTTATAAACTCATCAATATCACCTCGAAAAACGATGTGAATTATTTGGCGCTAAAGCGCGATAAAGACTATCCAAACGCGGTGTTTGATAAGTTTTTAGAGAACTTTATTCACGGCAACAAGCGCCGTTATAAAGTCAATATGAACAACACCATTGAAGCTATCACCAGTAAAATATGCGAACAATATTTCTCGCCGCGTAGCCCAACTCTCCCGGTATTTATCGATGTCATTGACGGGACACTGGTGCCTCATTTTGCCATGATGAATGAGATCAACCGCGAAACCATTGATTACTGGAAAGATGAGGAAAACGCTTGTCGGCTGAACTTTTTGCTTTCCCAAGAGCGGCTTAAATCACTCTTGAACAAACCCGCTAATGAGCGTGAAATATTTGTCTTTAGCTTTACCCACCTGCAGGGCGAAAAAGTTTACTTCTATTCAGCGTCATTTGAAGAACTACAGAAAAAATCTGTATTAATGAATGTCTTTTTCGGTTTTGGGTCGCGCAAGGCCAGCTGGCGTGTCTTTAAGCTTGTGTTGACCGATATGGATCCGCAACAGGCACACATCACACTGTCGTTGCCAGATTCAGTGGGCACTAAGGTTAAGAAGCTCAATACGCCGCCTTCTGCCCGACTGATGTCCCGTTTGAAAAACCTTCGCTATTTGGCACACGTCACCGATGTCACTTCCATTGTTGGGCAAGAGACATACAGCGAGGTAAAATTCAATCGCGACAACTTATCTCATCTGAGAAATTTCGGTCATTCGCGTAATCGCGAAGCATCGAACATTCAAGTTGTGCGCTTTAAATACCAGGAGCAGCGTATTGAAAGTCGCTATCAGTTGCGTACCCAAATTGAAGTAACCTTTAACAGTGACGGCGCAACCCATAAAGGGATAAGCGAAGACATCTCCGTTCATGGGCTTGGCCTTCGTATTGAACTAAGCAAGGAATACGAAGGTAACTTAGAGGGCCGCGTTGAAGTAGCATTTCCGCGATTACAGCAGATCACTTCCAACTTTGATGTCATGCACCTGCAGTATGAAATCATCTATCACAATGTTGAGAAGAATATTTTACACCTTAAGGCCGCACCGGGAGAGGAAGGTAAGAGCGCCCGCAATTTTTTCGATGAGCTCATTAAAAAGAATAAAAATAGCCTTAAGGTCGAGTCTGACGAAGAAGAAATTCCAGGTATTGGTCACGCCCTGCGCTGTATTAATGCCCGTAATGCCACATCACTATCCTTTTTATTGGGTAAAGAAGGCATACGGTATATCCCACAAGCCTGTATTGTAGGTAAACAAGATAAGCGGATAACTGCATTAACAACACACTTTGCTGATGCCGGTGAAGTCAATCTTGAGCTCTTTTTCCGCGATCGCAAACAAGATGCGCCTTTTTTGAAAAACGGAATTAAAACCGTGAAATTGGAGAACATGCCCTTAAGAGAAGAGCTGTTTATCTCTTTTGACGTGTCGCAAAAAGATCCTCGGATGGCCATTATCCCGCGATACTCCAATAAGTTTGCTGATAATGAACAGCGAAGAGTATTTATTAAAGAAGCGATGGCAAGAGGTCAATTCATTGCTATTCATATGATGCTGACCACTACAGGTAAGCCGGATATGACCATGCTTCAGACTGAAATCAATTATGTCACTATGTATGCACTCCACCGGGCACGTGAGTTAGAAAAGAAAATGTGGAGTATTACGGCTTGCTCTCACCTCGTTGATGTAACTGATGAAGTACTTATTCGATACGGATTTAGTCCAGAAGATATCAATGCCAACCGAACGCTAAAGAGTATTTCCTCTAAGGTTCATTAACGCCGACTTGTTGTGAAAAGCTGGCACTGCAATTAGTAGTGCCAGTTTCTCCACTTACCCAAAAAAATTATTCGATACTGCCGCTCAGCCTGCTATTTGTCGAGAAAGTAAAGCATTCGATGAAGGCTTCCCACTCGTACTGCAACATCTGCTTTTTCATTGACTAAGGGTTTACCATGGCATGCCACGCCTAGGCCAGCCTCTGCCATCATGACCAAATCATTCGCACCATCGCCCATGGCAACCGTTTGCGCTTTTGGGATCCCCCACTGGGTAGCAAGGGTATTAACGGTACGCGCTTTGACATCTGCGTTAATAATTTCACCCTCTACCTTACCCGTTAACAGGCCATCTTCAATAGCCAGCACGTTAGAAATGGCATAATCAAGATTCAATCTGGTTTTTAGGTGGTCGGCAAAGTAGGTAAAACCACCAGATGCTATCGCCAGTTTCCAATTATGTTGGCGCAACGTGCACAGCAAGGTTTGAATTCCTGGCATAATGGGCAGGCTGTCGCGGATCGTTGAAAGGTGCGACTGGGGAACACCTTCCAAACAAGCAACTCGATGTACTAAGCTCTCGTTAAAAGCAATTTCTCCCCGCATTGCTTTCGCTGTTACCTCGGCAACTAGATCACCCACGTTGGCAAGCTTGGCAATTTCATCAATGCATTCAATCGCAATGACGGTGCTGTCCATGTCCATGACCAATAACCCGGGCGCACGCAATGTCGGTCTGTTTGCTTGTATGGCCAGGTCGATGTGAAAGCGTTGTGAAATGTCGTCTAGAAGGCTATTTAGCAATCCGCGATGAATCTCCTTCAAATGCCCTCTCACTTCCACTACATCATCACCAAAGCTTTGATGAAAGTGGTGATAGTTCATACTTACCGCTTCGAATACATCAACAACTTTTAACAACACACCATGCAAAATATAGGGCGTTAGTGCCTGTGCACTTAGTGTCAGTGTGTGTGTAAATGGTTTGTCATTATTGGCCTTACTCAAGATGGCGCTTAATTCGCTGGCGTTATGAGATGTGTCACCGTGCGGGTGATTAAAAAACGGTATGATCTTCGGTTGCACTGCAATGATGTCCTTGGGGCTTAATGATTTACTTTTCAGTTTCGCAGCGAATTGTCGTGTATTTATTCAAGGCAAGAACTGAGAAGGATAGACATCTACTTAGACAGGTTCTAACAATGAAGTAGTGGGCGACAAACACTGCCCTTCGGTTTCACTCTGTGAAGCCATGCTACCCAATTAGTACGACTAATAAAATAACCTCTTTTAAATTAATTCAAACTATCCTACTGTTATCTTATCGCTTTAGATTAAATGGATACTTGTATTGGCAAACGCTAGTGAAGTTGCGACGTCGACCTCAAACAGTGAATCCCACTCGCTATACACTGCATTGAAAAGGCTCTTTCATACCCTAGTAGTCAGCACTGTGTTAGCGCTGGGAGTGGTATTAGTTTTATTATTTCAGCAGTATCAAAACGACTGGCTTATAGTGCAAACCCAATTTGCAGGAGAAAGCATTGCTCGTCAGTACGCCAAGTTGTTGCAAGTCACCTCAGACATCCCGTTAGATGAGGTAATGCAAGGCCAGATTGACAACAATGAATCGCGAGTAAAACAAAATTCTCATATCGAAAGGGTGGTCTCTGTCCTAATGGAAGAGCCCCATATTCTTGCACTCGCGGTATTCGACAGAGATGGGCGCTATATTGGACCACTGCCTAGAACAGACAGCATAGTTGCAATGAGTCAATCTCAGGGAGTGACGCCCCTTTCATATGTGGCCGCTATCGAAAATAACGACGGGGATGTATTGGGTTACCTCAACGTCCATATGGACACACAAGCTATGCTCGAAAGTCCACTGACTCTGCGTTATCAGCTTACATTTATTGCTTTCATTTTGGTTTTTCTTGCCCTGATGATGGGTATATACCTCACTCGCGGTTTTTATAAATTCCGCCCCTGGTTGCTCCAAGCTATCGACTCAAAAAGACCCTTTTAAAAGAAAAGCCCCATCTTCTCCGTCTTTAAAGCAAACTCACCTCGTAAAGTGAGTATTTTTTGAGACGGGCTTTTCGAGCGGCGTATACCTCAGCGTTAAACTGAACACTTGGATTCGACGCAGGTTCAAAGCCTGGCTTTTGCAGCACAAAAGCCGCTTGCGCTAATTCAAAAATAGTTTCTGGTAGTTTGCCGTCGTGGTGTCAATAATAGTTTGAGTATCAAGGTCGCCTAACGCTGACAGTGCCGAAACGACCTCGCAGAGATATTGAGGTTTGTTAGCTTGCCCTTGCCTTCCATACATTGGCATATCTGGCGCGTCGGTTTCCAATAGAATGCGCTCTGGATGGTGTTTGAGTAAAAATGTGGCGGTGTCTCGGGTTTTACGTGCTCGTGGGTAGGTGATCGTGCCGCCTAATCCAAGGTAAAAGCCGTTATCGAGATAGCGTTTGGCCACATCAACATTGCCTGAGAAAGCGTGGATAACCCCTGCACGTTCTACTGGATTAGCTTTAAGCGCTTCCAATAATAAATGATGGCTTTTTCTATGATGAAGGATAACGGGTAGTCCCAAATTTACAGCCACCATAAGATGTGCTTTTAGCGCTTCTTGCTGAAGGGCCATGGGTATTTGAATATGTGCGTCTAAACCAGTTTCACCAATCGCCTTAACTGATGAATGACGCTGGTGAGCGGCCTGTTCTAATTGATCTATTTTATCACTGATACCAGCAGAATCATGTAAACCAGCCAGTGAGTGTTGCGTCAGAAAATAAGGGTGAAAACCAATGGCAGTATCGATGGGCAACAAAGACGTATACTTATCGCTTATCTGTTGTATAACCCGCCACGATGCCTCATCGATACCAGGCACCATTATGCGTGTTATACCCGCGTTCAGCGCTTCGCGAAGTACAGATTCAACATTATCGGCGAGGGCGGGTAAGTTAAGATGGCAATGGCTATCAATCATGGCGTTTCACCCACGATAAAAACAGACACAGTGCCTTCATTGGCTAGGGCATTAAACGCTGTGTGGTCCACGAACCGTCTTCTGCAATATTGTATTCAAAACGGTCGTGTAACCTGTCTTCACCACCTTGCCAAAATTCTATTTGATGAGGGACTATTCTAAAACCGCCCCAAAAATCGGGAACAGGTAAGGCTTTGTTCGCAAACTTGTCTTTAAGCTGTTTAAACTGGGTCAACAATAGCTCGCGACTTGAAATAGGTTTGCTCTGTTTTGAGGCATATGCTGCCAATTGACTGTCTTTGGGACGTGAGAAAAAGTAACTCGCGTTTTCCGATAATGTCAGCCTTTCTACCTGACCACATACCCTGACTTGTCTTTCCATAAAAAACCAGGGAAAGTGGCAGGACACTTTGGGATTGACGGCAAGCTCCTGTGCTTTGCGGCTACCAAGATTAGTGAAGAAAACAAAGCCTTTGTCGCTGACATCTTTTAATAGAACAATCCGTTGGGAAGGCTGACCACTGGCGTCTACAGTAGCCACTGTCATAGCGGTTGGGTCGGGGATCCCCGCCTCAATAGCTTCTTTAAGCCACTTATCAAACAGTTTAAAAGGGCTTTGGGTTAAGTCAGATTCAGTCAAACTACCCTTAGAGTATTGTCTGCGCATGTCAGAGATTGCCATACACGCTTTCCCTCTCTTTCGCTGTGAATACGCCTTATGTCACACGAGCTCATTTACGTATAATTATTAATAAGCGGGGCTATGCACTGCCCTCCCCGCCATATCCGCTGCAGGCAACTAGTTAAAAGTTACTGTCGTCGCCATAACCAAGAGAACGCAGGGCACGCTCATCATCTGCCCACCCTTGTTTCACTTTCACCCACAATTCTAAGAAAACCTTATTATCGAATAAATTTTCCATGTCTTTACGAGCTTGTTCACCGATGGTTTTAAGGTGCTTACCACCTTTGCCAATAATCATGCGCTTTTGCGTTTCACGCTCGACGAGAATCAGACCACTTATACGGTAAACGCCATTTTCTGCCATTTTGAACTGCTCTATTTCCACCGTAGTGGAGTAAGGAAGTTCATCGCCAGTAAAACGCATGAGTTTTTCACGAATAATTTCAGCGGCCATAAATCGACTGGAGCGATCGGTAATATAATCTTCAGGGAAGATAAACTCACTTTTCGGTAAGGACTTGGCAACAAGGTCACGGATCTCGTCAACCATTTTGCCCTGTTTCGCACTGATGGGAATAATATGCTCAAAGGCATGTTTTTCGCCTAGCTTTTGCAGGTGAATCATAAAGTTTTCTTTATCTTCCACCTTGTCCATTTTATTAACGATAAGATAACAGGGTAAATTTGCTTGTTTAACTTTGCTTAATACCATTTCATCTTCGGCATTAAAGCGGTCGCCTTCCACGACAAACAACACCAGCCCTACTTCTGCCAGTGAGCTTGACGCAGCGCGGTTCATGTAGCGATTAATGGCACGCTTTTCGTCTTGGTGAAGCCCCGGCGTATCGACATAGATAGCTTGGTAATCACCTTCTGTATCTATACCTAAAATGCGATGACGGGTAGTCTGTGGCTTACGAGAAGTAATACTGACCTTCTGTCCTAACAACCGGTTTAACAAGGTTGATTTACCTACATTTGGCCGCCCCACAATGGCAACCAACCCACAACGAGTGTTTACTTCTGGCACCTGTGGATCATCCGAATGATTATGCGTTGTCATCAAGTTTCTCCAAAGTTAACCGAGCCGCTTCCTGTTCTGCTTTACGGCGGCTGTTACCCGATGCAACGACGGCATCGACTAAACTTTCCACTTTACAGCTGACCTCAAAGGTCTGTGCGTGATCTTTTCCAGAAATAGACAATACTTCGTATGTAGGCAACGCCAATTTACGGCCCTGCAAAAACTCTTGTAATCGCGTTTTACTGTCTTTGGGGTGGGCATTGGGGTCGAGCTTCTTTATTCTGCTTTCCCACAAACGATCGATAACATTGCGTACTTCATCCATACCCGAATCGAGATAAATGGCGCCAAGTAACGCTTCGACTGAATCGGCAAGTATAGAACTTCTTCGGTGCCCACCACTTTTCAATTCACCTGGGCCTAAGTTTAATAATTCGCCCATGCTGGCTTCTTTTGCTAGCTCAGCCAAGGTATCACCTTTGACTAAGGTTGAGCGCATACGGGTCAATTTACCTTCTGGCACATTCGGAAAGCGACGAAATAGTGTTTCGCCTACTATCATACCGAGTATCGCATCACCCAAAAATTCTAAACGTTCATTGTGCTGCTTGGCAGCACTTCTGTGGGTTAAGGCTTGCTCTAACAATGCCTCATTGGTAAATGTATAGCCTATCGCCTTATACAAACGACGGTATTTATCAATTCCCTGCATTAATCAATGCCACCTACACGTTCAAAGCGAACGCCGGTTGGCACCCAACTTGGTAAGAAGTCCGACGCATTTCGTTCAAACTCAAATGAAATCCAAATAGCAACTGCTTTACCGACGAGATTTTCGTCAGGTACAAAGCCCCAGAAACGACTATCACGACTATTATCTCGGTTATCACCTAATACAAAATATTGGTTTTCTGGCACGATCCATTCATTGCTACGAGTGCCTGGTTGCGTGTAGAAATTTACAGGCGAAATCTCACGGACAGGATGGCGAAGTATGTCGTGTTTCACGTCACCCAAATCTTCTGTATAACGCATAAGTTGCGCCATGTCCTGAACAAACTCGCCACGTTCCTGAAAGGTCAGCGGAACCGCTTTTAACTTAGCGCAGTTATTGCCAGTGTCACACTTTGGTTTTATATAAACTTGCTTATTCTGATAAACAATGGTGTCACCAGGTAAACCGATAACACGCTTAATATAGTCCACCGACGGCTCTTCGGGATACTTAAACACCACAACATCACCGCGCTCAGGTACGCCAGTTTCAATTATCTTGCTTCTGAAAACAGGATCTTTCACACCGTAGGCGAACTTTTCAACAAGTATAAAATCACCTACCAATAGGGTTGGCATCATCGAGCCCGACGGGATTTGAAACGGTTCATACAAAAATGAGCGCAGTACCAACACAAATGCAATGACTGGAAAGATTTGCTGAGAGGTATCGACCAGATAAGGCAATTGCGGATCTTCTCCATAACTCACGCCTCCTGCGGTTGCTGCAGCCTGTAACCGCGCTTTGCGTTTTGGCGCGAATACCAGGCTATCTACCAGCCAAACTAATCCTGTCACTAAGGTGAGAACCACCAATATTAGGGAGAAGTAATTTGCCATTATTTACCCACCTTTAAGACTGCAAGGAATGCATCTTGTGGCAACTCAACATTACCCACTTGCTTCATTCGCTTTTTCCCTTCTTTTTGCTTTTGAAGTAGCTTTTTCTTACGGCTAACGTCACCACCATAACATTTGGCGATAACGTTTTTACGCAATTGCTTCACTGTGCTTCTCGCGACAATGTGGTTACCAATTGCTGCCTGAATGGCGATATCAAACATTTGGCGAGGGATCAGTTCCCGTAATTTCTCTACCAGTTCACGCCCGCGACTCTGCGAGTTTTCGCGGTGAGTAATCACAGCAAGCGCGTCAACACGCTCACCGTTAATGAGAATATCAACCCTGACCATGTCAGAGCTTTGGAAGCGCTTAAAGTTATAATCCAGTGACGCAAAGCCGCGACTGGTTGATTTTAAGCGATCAAAAAAGTCCAGTACTACTTCAGCCATTGGCAATTCGTAGGTCACCGCAACTTGCTTTCCATGGTATGTCATGTTGGTTTGCATACCACGCTTTTCAATACATAGGGTGATAACGTTACCAAGGTATTCTTGTGGTACCAAGATGTTGGCTTCCACCATGGGTTCACGTATTTCAGCGATATCATTTACTGGTGGTAATTTTGCCGGACTGTCAACGGTAAGAATTTCACCTTTAGTGGTTTCAACCTCGTATATTACTGTCGGCGCAGTAGTGATCAGGCCTAAGTCATATTCGCGTTCTAAACGCTCCTGAATGATTTCCATATGCAACATCCCCAGGAAACCTATTCTAAAACCGAAGCCCAATGCAGCAGAGCTTTCCGGCTCATAAAACAATGAAGCGTCGTTAAGACTGAGTTTCGCTAGCGCGTCGCGGAAATCTTCATAATCGTCAGAGCTTATCGGGAAGATACCCGCATAAACCTGCGGTTTCACCTTTTTGAAGCCCGGTAACATTGCTTTCGCGGGATCACGTGCCAGGGTAATGGTATCCCCCACAGGTGCACCTTGAATGTCCTTAATGCCTGCAATAATGAAACCTACCTCACCCGCTCTTAACACACCTGTTTCGAGAGGCTTAGGGGTAAACACACCAATTTTATCTACTTGGTGAGCTTGGCCGTTAGACATGATCTGAATTTTGTCTTTCTTCGTCAGCTGGCCTTCAACTATGCGTACCAATGACACCACGCCTTGGTAGTTGTCGAACCACGAATCGATGATTAGAGCTCTAAGTGGTGCGTCGCGATCGCCTTGTGGAGACGGAATCTTATTGACGATGACTTCAAGTACGTCTTCAATGCCGATACCGGTTTTGGCAGAACAACGCACCGCGTCAATGGCGTCTATGCCAACAATATCTTCAATTTCTTCTGCAACCCTGTCTGGCTCAGCTTGCGGCAAGTCAATTTTGTTCAACACCGGTACGACTTCCATATCCATTTCAATGGCAGTGTAACAGTTTGCCAAAGTCTGGGCTTCAACCCCCTGACCCGCGTCGACCACTAATAATGCCCCTTCACAGGCCGCAAGTGATCGGGATACCTCATACGTAAAGTCTACGTGTCCCGGCGTATCGATGAAATTTAATTGGTAGGTTTCACCATCGCGTGCCTCATAGTTCAGTGTCACGCTTTGTGCTTTAATAGTGATACCGCGCTCTTTCTCCAAATCCATCGAATCGAGAACTTGCTCAGCCATTTCACGATCGGAAAGCCCTCCGCAGTGCTGGATGAGACGATCTGACAGCGTAGACTTACCGTGGTCAATGTGGGCAATGATACTGAAATTACGAATGTGCGATTGTTGCATAATGCTGGAAATTACCTGCAGAAAAATTCATTAAACAAAAAATGCTGCTCGCCTGATAGTTTGGCTTATACGCAGCGCGAGCGGATTTTACCCATTTCTGCGACGAAAAGCGAATTCGCATACCTAAAAAGTTACCTCTACGGCTTTACCGCGTTGTTGCGTGAAGTCCATACAAATTACTGTATTCATTAAACGTGGAATATCATATCAGGCAAATATGTGTTGATTTCACCTTCACCAGCGTATGACCCGCGTTAAACATGCGTTTATGCAGTAAAGGAATTCACCTGCTACGGGACGACTTTGTTAAGAAGCACGACTTGATATTTAGTGCGCTCTGCGCTTTGCAGTTTAACCCCAATGAACTTATACACGAGGTATGTCAAAATTGTACTGGGTAACAGGGGCAATAATTCATGAGTCCAGCCAACTGAGTTCATGACAGAAGTGGTGAAGGCATAGGTGGCAATAAATGCCACCAAAGGCAATACATAAAGCCACGCAGAAGCACTTAAAATGCCCGCTTCGGGGATACCGACCACCACTTGCTGACCGACTTTAACTGTCATAGGTGTGTGCAATGTCAGTTGCTGCATCTTAGGCGCAAGCGCTCTAGAGATTACGCCTGTGCCGCAGTCGCTTTGTGCCTGACAACTATTGCAGGTAGATTTAATTGCAGCCTCAACGGTAACCATGTCGCCATCAACCGCAATAACCGTAGCCGTCTCTTTTATCATAATGAGATAAACTGCCCTATGCTGTCTTTTTGCTTAAGGATTACGTGTTTTGGGACCGAGTGAAGTCGCAATTGCTTTGGCGGTTTGCAGCGGTATTTCCCCTACCACTGTTACCTGTGCCTTACCGTGAGTCAGTGTTAAAAAGGTACTCAACTCATTGCGCAACGCCAAATCTCCACCCACCGCATCTTCAGCGGGTTGTACGTAAACCGATACATCCACTAGTCCATCAGATAGCAGTTTATATTCAACCACCTGCCCTGTTAAGGCTAACCGTCGCGTATCTTGCTTGATTTCTCGCATACCAAGGGGTAGGTAACCCACATCCCAACTAAGTTCTCGGGGTTGACTTGCTGCCATCGCCATTGGCTGTGGTAATGAACTCGGGTTTATTCTGGAAAAATACTCTGACGGTGTTGCATTAATGGAAAACGCCGTCACTTGAATTTGCTCAAGTAAGCCGCCCTGCAAATCAAGCATGTTGAGCTTTAACAACATACCGGTTTTTTCGTCCAACCAAAGCTGATAGCCAAAGCGAGTGTTATCCCGACTTACAATTCGAATTTGCTGTGCTGAACGCCCGGTAACCCGAGCTCTGCCCACGAGTACAAATTCATACCCGTCGAGTAGTTGTTGTGGATGATAAAGCAGTGCACTTGGGATTGGCCCGTTAATATGATTGGAACGCAAACTATATGGTTGTACATCTGGTTCAAACACACTGACCACATCACCTACACGGATGAGTTCTCTGCCTGGGCCATTTTGTAAATTAAGTTGCTCGACCTCGGTGCCATCATCTAACACACCATGTCGCCAAAGATAAGGCACCGTCTCTTTACCCACTTTTGTTTGCACATAAGTAACTTGAAAATTCGCACTGGAAATAATTTTGCTTAATTGTTCAAGCCATTGCGTAGTAGTGAGCGGAGCACTGAGTGTATTACCTTCATCTGTAGGCACGGTTTGATTTGAAGGGGCTTCATTGCTACTTGCATTTTGTGCATCAGGCACAGTTTGAACGCTTTGCGCCAAAATCTCAGATGAAGCAAAAACAGCGATAATAAAAATGGCGATAAGGTTAACACGGCCCATTTATTTTGCCTTAAAAACGCACATACCAGCACGTTCGCTGGTATGTTAAAAAACGAGAAGAAAAAGGTAACACCTAACTCAGATAAAAACGATATTCTTCGCTATTTGTCATTATTCTGGACGAGGTAATGACTCATTTTCATCTTCAACATCACTGGATTCCTGGGCTTGTTTCAACTTGATCTGCTGCTCGTGGTCCGCAATCAATGCATTAATTTTGCGTTTTTTCTCAAGCACTTCGTTCATGTCATTACGAGGAATGGCACGGGTTTGCTCCAGACTGACTGGCGCTAAGCCACCTTGTGGCCCAGCCGTAGGTGCCGTCATAAACGGTTCCGTAGGTGCAGGTTGATTAAATTGTTGAACACCTAAGATAACCGCAACCGCCACCGAAGCGGCAACCGCAAACTGTCCCGATTGTTTGGCAAAAGGAACCACGCTCCCCAATACAGGAATAGAGCGCCAACGGGAGGCTTTAGGAGCCACAATAGCCGGCTCATTCTCCAATGCTGCCGCGACACTTGCAGTTATGTCTAGCTGTGGAGCGACAGTGGCTTCTTTGCGCATTGCACCGCGATAAACATGGTAACGTTTCCACTTGGCTTGAAGCGCTTCATCGTGCTTTATTGCATCGATGATATCATTGCCTTCTATCTCACCATCCATGAATGCGGACAATTTTTCTTGCTGTTGCGTCATATATTCATTTCCAGATCAATTTGATCATTAACTACCCTAACACAACTGTTAGTCATCTACGAAAAAAGAAAGTTCATCTTTTTTCTATATTATTTCGATTAATTTTCTAACAGCGGTTGAATCACTTTATCTATAGCCTCTCGCGCCCTAAAAATTCGGGATCTTACCGTTCCTACCGGACAAGACATCACGTTTGCTATTTCTTCGTAGCTCATCCCTTCAATTTCCCTAAGCGTAATGGCCATTCGCAAATCGTCGGGGAGTTTTTCTACTACTTTAAACAATGTTTCTTCAATTTCTTCAGACAACAAACTGCGTTCAGGTGTAGTCTGCTCTTTAAGTGCATCACTGCCTTCATAGAAGTCAGCTTCCTCCGCGTCAACGTCACTCGCTGGCGGCTTACGACCTTGCGAAACCAAATAGTTTTTTGCACTGTTTACCGCGATTCGATAAAGCCACGTATAAAACGCACTATCACCGCGAAAATTCGGTAACGCGCGATAGGCCTTGATGAACGCTTCTTGCGTTACATCCGCCACATCCCCAGTGTTTTTGACATAGCGAGAAACTAAATGCATCACCTTGTGTTGATAACGGGTTACCAATAGGTTGAATGCATTTTTATCGCCACGCTGTACTTTTTCGACCAATTGTTGGTCGGTTATCTGCTCGCTCATTCGAGCTGTTACTCCCTACTTCAACTACACAATAGCCCTCATAAGCACTTGTATAGATGTATTCTTTTCCCAAAAGTTCTGTTTAAGCATTAAATATTTTAAAAAATGCGCGTAACTCTACCCAACAATCATTGTGTTTTGCCACTCATCCTTTAGACTTGCCGAACCTTTGCTCGTTTAATTTGATATAAAAATACATGAAATCTGTATCGTCTTCACTAACTTCCACATCAAATGCAATAGAACACCGTTGCGATGTGTTGATTATTGGAAGTGGCGCTGCCGGTCTAAGCCTGGCATTAAGGCTTGCCGATCACTGTCAGGTTATTGTTTTAAGCAAAAGTGACAGAAATGAAGGCTCGACGCGCTACGCTCAGGGGGGTATTGCCGCCGTATTTGATGAACAAGACTCAATCGACGCTCATGTTAAAGACACCTTGAAAGCCGGTGGCGGTTTATGTGAGGAGTCGGCGGTGCGATTTACAGCTGAACGCGCTAAATCCGCTTTGGAATGGTTGATTGGTTACGGTGTCCCTTTTGATACGGAAAAAAGTGAATCCGGCGAAGAGCGTTTTCACCTCACTCGCGAAGGTGGCCATAGCCATCGTCGAATACTTCACGCCGCCGATGCAACGGGGGAAGCCCTACAAATCACCCTCAATGAGGCCGTGTCTACCCACCCAAACATTCATGTATTTGAGCGCTATAACGCCATTGACCTGATTCCCTCTAAGTCGCAAAAAAAACGCAGTGTAGGGGCGTATGTATGGAATCGACAACAAGAGCATGTTGAAGTTATCCGCGCGCCTTTCATCGCACTTGCAACAGGCGGCGGGAGCAAAGTATATCAATATACGTCAAATCCCGACGTGTCCAGTGGTGATGGTATCGCCATGGCATGGCGCGCGGGCTGCCGGGTGGCGAATATGGAATTTAACCAGTTCCACCCTACTTGTTTGTTTCACCCTCAAGCACGTAATTTTTTGATAACAGAAGCATTGAGAGGCGAAGGCGCATACCTGTGTCATGCTGATGGCACCCGCTTCATGCAGAAGTTTGACGAGCGTGGTGATCTCGCCCCTCGAGATGTAGTAGCGCGCGCTATCGATTACGAAATGAAACGCTTAGGCGCGGATTGCATGTATCTCGATATCAGTCATAAGCCCGCAGACTTTATCGTCAAGCACTTCCCTAACATATATCGCAAGTGTCGCTCTCTTGGCATTGATATCACCCGTGAGCCAATTCCCGTGGTGCCTGCTGCGCATTACAGCTGTGGTGGTGTGATTACTGACTTTAACGCCAAAACCGATTTAGACAATGTTTACGCCATTGGCGAAGTTGCCTACACCGGCTTGCACGGTGCCAATCGCATGGCCTCCAATTCATTGCTGGAATGTGTAGTGTTTGCCACTGCTGCAGCAGAGCATATTATTAGTGAACTCCCTAGCGCAGACTGCGAAGAAACCATTGCACCGTGGGATGAAAGCCAGGTCACAAACTCTGATGAAGAGGTCATCATTCAGCACAACTGGCACGAATTGCGTTTATTTATGTGGGACTACGTCGGTATTGTCCGTACCGATAAACGACTAGAGCGCGCGATGCGGCGGATCAAGCTTCTCGAGCAAGAAATAGCTGAGTACTACGCCCATTTCAGGGTCAGCAACAACTTACTGGAATTGCGTAATCTGGTAACAGTGGCTGAGTTAATAGTACGCTGCGCGATGGAACGAAAAGAAAGTCGTGGACTGCATTTCAACTTAGATCACCCTGAGCAACTTGACGCTCCCAAGCCCACTATTTTGGTTCCCCAAAAAGGCGGTATGGGTCGTGAAGTGGGTTTACTTATTACCGAGCACAGTTTCACTGACTTAAACGCAAACTAACTGGCTGAGCCTCTAGCGGCCTTTACGGAATAATTAATTATGCACGATTCCGGTAAAGGCCCGCTGAATCCAACAGTGTTGGCGACTATTCGAAACTCACATTCGCTTGAACATGCGTAATAGAATCATTGGCATTGGTCACATCAATTAGCGCCGTGGTAGCAGTACTGCAATGTTGGAAAATGTGTATCTCACTGGGAAGGTATACCGGGCGTTTAAACTTACACCCCACTTGCGTGATATAAACGTGTTCGTTGTGTTCAACAAAGGCAGACACCGCTCGGGCTAACGTCCACATACCATGTGCAATTGGCTTTTTAAAACCAAATAGCTTAGCCGTTAAGCCAGTTAAATGAATTGGGTTATAGTCGCCGGAAAGCTTGGCATACCGACGCCCCGTAGCAGCAGGTAGCGTTACCTCACCAATACACACTTTTTGCTCAGTATCGCAATCATCATGGGATTCAACTTGACTGATTTTCGGTGCAACGTGTACCGCTTTTACTTTCACTAGATAACTACTGATCGCGCGGTAAACCAGTTGACCTGCCTGCCAAGCTTCCAAAAGCACATCTAACTCCCATCCGCGATGATGAGGTCGTACGTCGTGAAAGCGAACTCGACACTCAAAGGCGTCACTGAGATTGCAATCACCTAACACAGACACCTGGTTCCCAGCGTGGATCAACCCCAGCAGGGGGAATGGGCTTTGTTTATCCAGAAGGCATTGCATCTGTAATGGCAATGACAACATCTGTAAGTACAGGGGATGAATCTGCTCACTTACGGGCCATTGGACTTCCTGACAAAACAAGCCGTAGTGAACATTATCTACATGGAGTGTTTTGGTATATATTCGCACCGGTAAGGCTGGCGGTTTAAACTGCATTAACTGCCGGGTATCTACGCGCTTAAACAGCGCCTTGGTGTACTCACGAAACATCTAACTAATTCCTCGAATGTGTTCCTTTTCTGACACAATTTACTGCGCGACAGAGTCGTCGATAATCAGCCTCAGAACATTCATTTCTCAAAACCCACCCAAAATGCGAATGGCTTTTGTCAAACCACTTGTCTTTCACTTTTGCCACTGCAATGTAAATTCCCCATGGAAACAACTGTGAAGCGGGGTGAATACGTAAAGTGGCATCACCAACACCAGCACCTCTTTCCCGACTATTTTCAACATTAAATGTTGAGTGAGACGGTGAGGTGATTTGACGTATCTCACCATTACTAGAAAGCAATATCGAATATCGAAAGGGGTAAAGGGTATTATCGCGTGCACTTGTCACGCCTTGGTGAATCAATAACAAACTTGCGCCTATCCAAACCACTATCAATATAAAAGGGTCAAGCCATGTCCATATGGCAGAAGAAAGACTTCCCAACACGATCCCTAAACAAGCAATCAGACAAAGGTTGGCGATAAGACTTCGATAAGGCGAATGAGTGATAGTAATTCTATACTTTGACACGGTTGACGATAGTTGACACCATAGCGGCCAACTCGGGATCCTCACACTTTTGGTGCCCCATGATCCAAGCGAATAAATCGGGATCATCGCTGGTTAATAGCCGCTCAAAGGTTTCCTGGTCTTGGTAACTCAATTGGTCAAACGCTTCTTCTACGAAAGGCAGTAAAAGTACATCTAATTCCAACATGCCTCGACGGCAAGCCCACTTTAAACGGGCTAATCTTTTAGGTTCAAACATAGTGTTTTATATCAATGGTAAATTCACGGATAATAATACCATGCACCTAGCAACAGGATCACTGCTCTTTTGGTCTGATATTAAGGTTTATTAGATTCAGCTGAGCTGGGGAGCACCTTTATCATTTAGAAAACCGCCGTATTACTAGGTCCTATTGATGGTTGGTATACGTGTTTTGGTCTGTTTGGGAACATATTTGTCGCGCAACAGTCAGGTCTTTTTTGCCCGACTCTTGATAATTGAATCTTTTGCCATACCTTATGTGGCATAACCATTTTGTAAGAGTAACATCGATGACATCTTTAGCCACTTTGAGTGCATTACCGACGGATTTTGCCATTCCTCTACGTGACAATATGATAATTTCACTTAAAGGTGAGCAAAGCGACAGCTATCTGCATGGACAGATTACCGTCAACGTCAACAAGCTCTCTGAGGGCAACGCTCGTCATTACGCCCATTGCGACAATAAAGGTAAAACTTGGTCAGTGGGATACGTGATGAGGCATAAGGACGCATTACTGATGTTAACCAATGCTGATGCGGGCGCACACTCCCTCGCCCAACTCAATAAATACGGCGTATTTTCTAAAGTGGACATCACTGATGCAACCAACGATTTCACCGCTATATTAATTTCTCAATCTGCCGCGAGTAAATTACTAGGTGATATTTTCCCCACAACTGACTTTTCCCACTTACCTCCTTCTTGGGAGTCTAACTCAAGTCTTTTCGCCGCTAACTCAGAGTACGGTGTTGTGTTTAACAGTGGTTTTCAGCGAGGTGCAGTAATAGCCGTGCTCACTAAAGAAGCGGCTCAACGGGTTATGTCACGTTTAGAAGAACAGCAAGTATGTGAATATGACCAAGTGGTCTTTAACGCACTACAGATTGAGAGCGCTCACGCCACATTGGATGAAGAGAACGTAGCTGAATACGTGCCTCAAATGATAAATATGCACGCACTTCATGCCATTGACTTCGACAAGGGCTGTTATATGGGGCAAGAGGTGGTTGCGCGAACGCGATTTCTGGGTAAAAACAAACGTGCTGCCTACCCTTTTAAATTGAGTGAGTCTGTGGAGATCTCTTCTCAAGAAACCTTGGAGAAGCAACTTGGAGACAATTGGCGCGTAGCCGGGAAAATTATCAGCTCAGCCACCTTAGCCAATGAAACCTGGCTTATGGCAGTGCTCACCAACGACACACAATCTCAAGATTTACACAGGTTAACTGGAAATCATGAGATTACCTGTTACCCTATTGACTTGCCCTACGATATTGAACAGCAGGCGAGCAATATTGTAAGAAAACGCCGCTAAGCAGTACTAGGGTTGGTTGATCTTTGCTGCGTTTTGTTGCAGCGCTCTGTGCGCTACCCGAAGGGGTCGTCATGGAAGCCTTTTAAAGTAAAACTTGTACACTAAAGATCAACATGCCCTAATTAAAGTGTACTGCATTACATTCATTAGCCCTGATATTGGGCCAAAATAGGATCAGATATGACTATTACCTCAGACAGCGTCGTCACGCTACATTACACGGTCTCAACCGAAGACGGCACAACGCTTGACTCTTCAGAAGGCAAATCGCCATTAGTTGTGTTGCTTGGACGCCGTTTCCTCATTGAGGGATTAGAGGACGCCTTAATTGGCAAATCAAAAGACGAATCTTTTAACGTCTCGGTTACGCCTGAAAAAGCCTATGGCGAACGAGTAGACGAATTAGTGCAAACTGTGCCGCGTTCTATGTTTGAAGGCATGGACGTGGATGTGGGTATGTCATTTAGAGCGACCACCCCACAAGGTGAACAATCGGTAATCATTATCGAAACCACTGATGAAGAAGTGGTGGTAGATGGTAATCATCCATTAGCAGGTCTGCCCTTGACGTTTGACGTTACGGTAGTCGACGTTCGCGAACCGACAGCAGAAGAGCTTGAGCACGGTCACGTGCATGGTGAAGGCGGTTGTGGTCACGACCACTAATTTTGATGAAATTAAAAAGGGGAGCAGATGCTCCCCTTTTCTTTGGCAAGCTAAAACACTAAATCGCTTCTTCGTTTTGCTCTCCGGTACGAATACGTACGGCAGTTTCAACGTTATAAACAAAGATCTTACCATCTCCGATTTTGCCGGTTTTTGCTGACGTTTGAATTGCTTCAACGGCCTGCTCAACTTGCCCATCGTCAAGCACCAGTTCAATCTTAATCTTGGGTAAAAAGTCAACTTGGTATTCAGCACCGCGGTACAACTCGGTGTGCCCTTTTTGACGACCAAACCCTTTTACTTCAGACACTGTCATTCCAGCAATACCGACTTCCGCTAACGCTTCCCTGACGTCGTCCATCTTAAATGGCTTGATGATAGCTTCAATTTTTTTCATGACTATTACTCATCGTAAATGGTTGGAATAGGTACGCGTTTATGTTGCGTACGTTCGTATATATAAAGTAGTTTCTCTGACACTTCTGCAGCCACAGGTTTGCCTTCGAGAAAGTCATCAATTTGATCGTACGTCATACCCAGCGCCTGTTCATCGGCCTTCTGTGGAGCCAGAGATTCTAAATCTGCCGTGGGAGCTTTAGTAATCACATTGTGGGGAGCACCTAAATAGGCAGCTACTTCACGTACCTGACGTTTACTCAACCCAAATAATGGCGCTAAATCACAGGCACCATCCCCATATTTGGTATAAAAACCGGTGATGTTCTCTGCCGAATGATCCGTACCAAGTACCAGACCGTCCACCATCCCTGCGATTTCGTATTGGATCACCATACGAGTACGGGCTTTGACATTGCCTTTAACAAAGTCTTTTTTCTCATCACTTTCGGGTAATAAATTAGTTTGATTCAGTGCTTCACAGGTTGATAGATGAATAGCATCAGCACCAGGCTGCACATTTACAGTTACAGCATGCGTTGGCTGAATAAATTCAATGGACTTTTGTGCATCTTCTTCATCTGCCTGAGTGTCATAGGGCAGCCGGACGGCAATGAACTGATAGTTTTCATGCTTTTCCTGATTTAACTCATCAACTGCAAGCTGTGCGAGGCGTCCTAGTGTACAGGAATCAATTCCACCACTGATACCAAGCACCAGCGCATTAAGACCTGACCTAAGTAACTGCTTTTTGATAAACGAGACTCGTCGAGCCACTTCATATTCAACATCAATTTCAGGCAGCACTTTCATTTCTTCAATAACTGCTTGTTTTTGCATCATAATATCCACGTAATGTTAAGGCGTCCTGACGGTAGAGTGTACGATAATATCGACCGCGATGTTAGTGTAATCCTACCTTGTTCTTGTTCATATTTTTAGCGACAAGGTAGAAGCCTTTAGCCTATGGGACGAAAAGCCCTAGCCTATGGGGTAAAACCCCTTTAGCGTTTGGGTATAGTGCCTTCAGCCCATGGAGTCAAAACACACTTAGTTTATTGAGCGCGTGGTTTGACCCATTCATATCTTATAAAAATGTATGTATGGCAAGGCATGCGCTATTGGGTTTATTAATACCCAATTGGTCATTATTTAGTTTACCCTATATTAACGCGCTCTGTTTTGTAGTTTGAGCTGTTTCTTCATTTGAAAAGGCAAAAAAAAGTGCACAGCGCCAAAGACACCCCGGATTTAAGAGAATATATATATGAGAACGACGGCAGCCCTACATTATCCCATATTGTCCCTCCCCAGACAGACAGGGCTGACTTTATTGGAAATGTTAGTGGCAGTTGCGGTGCTTGCCATCATTCTGACATCTGTCGGCCCCAGTATTCAAAGTATCTTAATAAAAAATCGTGTCACTTCTGACTTAAACAATCTCAGCGCACTTGCCCAGCACGCCCGTTTTACAGCTGTTAATGAGCAGGTAGACGTTACCCTGTGCCCCACCGAAAATTACCTCGCCTGTTTAAATGACTGGACGTTAGCCAAAATGGTGTTTATTGATGACAATCAAAACGGGGCGCGAGAGCAAAGTGAATCACTGATCATGGCTAGCGACCCATTCAAACAAGCCAATACGGTATACGGTATCAATGGCGCATTGGTATTCGACGAGCAGGGAGGCATTAATCAAGCTGCCACCATTATCGTTTGTCCTAAAACCAATGAAGCCACTTATGCCTCTGCCTTGCTCCTCTCGTTATATGGCAGAATATCGGTGGCGATAGATAGCAACGCAGACGGTATCAAAGAGGACCTAAGCGGGACAGCGCTAAGCTGTAGTTAATATCACTCTCGTTGTTGTGTAAGTGGTTAAATCCAACAGTGTTGAGGATAAATACCTTTCTGCGTAATGGTTAGTGTTTTACACCTCGCCCCATTGTTCAAAAAGTCTTGCCTCACAGTAAAGGCAAACCCTTCACTGAGGTTTTCAGTTTCACTAAGAGACACGCCATCTACATCAAGCCTTGGCAATGCAGATAGCCGGTAATATTGACCTGATCGCAACCAGCTACGAGATTGCATAGCCTGCACCTTAAGCAAGTAACTTTGAACTTTTAATCGCTTAACTTTAGATCCAGAGTGGGAAAATGCTTGTGACATAGCCGCCAAGACAATACCGATGGCAGCTGTGACAACAAGGATTTCGACTAGCGTATAGCCTTGATTAAATGGCCATGAGCCAATTCGATGACGTTTACCTTCCATAGTACAGCTTTCCTGCGTGCATTTTCTCGATACAGTGAGCGTACTAATACACGTCACTGAATTTAACCGGCCTTGAGTATGGTTTTAGTCACAAACACAAATAACAACACTAAGCGCAACCTGACTCGCAGTCGCTGCTTTTTAGGCTACAGCCTACTGGAGTTGATGCTAGCCATTTCCCTATTTACCCTACTCACTGCCTTCGCTGCGCCGTCGTTTGTAACGTATCGGGAGCAAGTACACTTCTTACAAGCCGTGGATAACATTGCTCAATTGGCCAAAACAGCAAGGACACTCGCATTGACCTTGCAACAACCCATGTACTTTATTGTCAATATTCACAACGACAGCTGTGTCGCGTTAAGCGAATATGAGTATTGTGACTGCAATACTCTAAACAGCTGTGCAAGCGACCATGTTTTACAGCCGCGGGCTCAACTTTCTGACGATATATGGTTGAGCACGACTCAAAACCACAATACGAAAGTCATTTTTAATTCACTGGGGGCGGTACATTTTGGTAGCAGTACCACGCTGACGGTATCGTCCTCGCAATATAATGCCAAAGTCACCATTAGTTCTTTGGGAAGGGTAAAAGCCTGTTCCCAGCAGATACTCAGAGGGATCGCTCGATGCTGAGCCGCGCTGGATTAAGCTTCACTGAACTGTTAGTCGCGTGTGCCATCGCTACTTTGGTGATGTCATTTTCTACGCGTCAAACTGCGATGTTGCATCACAGCTTAATCACATTGCAACAGGAGGCAGCCTTAAGCGACGAAATGCGTACTTTGCGCCAGGTTATATCCCAGCAACTGCGCAATGCAGATTATGTTATGAGAGAGCGTTTCTCCATACCCGCTAATGGCTCTCCTGTTGTCAGCTCGGTCCGCGTTAGTCATTACCCTTCAGAGGACGAAAACAGCTGTATTACCTTCGCCTATGACAAAAATAACAATGGGCGAATTGCCGTAGAAGAAAATGAATGGCTGGGATTTAGACTGCGCAGTGCAGCAATTGAATACCGAGTTTCGGGTAAACATTGTGAAGACGTCGGGTGGCATGATCTTACTGATCCGCGGACAACCCACGTACACACCTTTGCCGTTGACCTTGTAAATAGAACAGTGTGGGGACGCCAATATCGAATAACACTGCATGCATCGGCCAAAAAACATGACAATGTCATCAGCCAAAGTCAGTTTGTCGTGGGTGTGCACAATGCCCGCTAATTCTCTGAGCAAAGCGATTTACTCTCGTGGAACCCCTATATGGCAATTACAACGACAGCGAGGTATCGTCGTCCTGTCCATCATCATCACTTTATTAACTATCCTGGTTTACCTTTGTATGGTGACAGCCCAACATATCCAACTATTTACTCGTGTAGAGACTGTGATCAGCACCAATACACTGGCACGACTGGAAGCAAAGGCTGTGATAAGGGATATCATTGACAGATTACACCTGACCACAGTAGCCGAATTAGCCCCCTCCTATACTGGTGTAGAGACTGAAATTCACTCCCTTGAACTCGTTGGAGATCAACAGCAGTCGCTGCAACAACTGAACGTATCCGTACATTCAAGTATCAATAATATTCGCTATACTGCGCGCTTTCTTCGCTATCCGTCACTCCTTCGCTTACCTAAACCACAACACCTCTCATCGCCTGATGAAAACATCAGTCAATGGCTTTTTAATCGCGAAAAAGTCGAATTTACACCAACTTATTTTCCTGCATTTCAGTACGTGGAAAACTGTGACCAGTTTAGTCAGACTGGGGCTTTCTGGGTGAAAGGGCATTGCGAAATAGACAAGCACAATACAGCCTTAAATAACACAACCACCCCTGTTCTAATGATAGTTGAAGACGGCGATATCGTGCTAAAACAAGGGGCGCAATTCAAGGGACTCATTGTACATTTATCTGACGATGCCCGTACCTACCAATTTCGCATTAAAACAGGTGCCGCTTTCTACGGCGCGTTCGTTTCAAATACAACAGTAGATAAATTGATAGCGGGCACTATAACGTACTCCAGTGATACGCTAGGTTCTCTGCAACATGACCCTGCGCTGTATAAAATTATCCCCATTCCTGGAAGTTGGTATGCCGATTAAAGTGAATTCAGCTCGGGTTAAACGCCTACGTATACTAAAGCCTTTCCCTCTCGCTGTCACAATACACAATCAAAGGTGTTTGACAGGAGGCGCCCTCGTGGAAGTGATGGTAGCAATAGTTTTCTTTGTGACAACGGCGACTTTTGTACTCGATAGCCAAATTCAAACTCGGCTTCTTTGGCAAACTCTATCAGAAACATCGCTTACCCAACGCCAAATGGAAGAACAGAAATTAAGCCAAACACTACGTGATGACTATGACCAAAAATGGGAAGATATCAGTGCATTTGGTCAGATTGAAGCATTAGCACGACCAACAGAATTCTGACGTTTCCAAATTACCGTTATTGTTTTTATCCCACCCTTTGCGACCATCACTGAAATAGAACAGCGCACCATCATTCGCCTGCCCTGTTCCCGCCACGGGCGTGGCCTTTAATTGATAGCTGATTGCGTCAGCGGCAACAATAGTTAAGTCATAACGCTTATTAGCTTCTGGTTCTGACGACGGGGAATAACTGGCAAAGATCGCAGGAGTCCCTGAATTGCCACCACTGCTTGCCGCTCCTTCATAACTGAACAGGCTACTGTGATGGCGCTCCATTGCCGACGCAAGGGCAAGCAAATCTGCCTGCCCAGTCCCTCGGTATCCATCTGCGACCACATTTTGGTACGAAGGATAAGCCACTGCTGCAACAATACCTATGATGGTTACCACTATCATGAGTTCAATTAGTGAAAAACCAGATTGTTGTGTGGAGATCATGCTTGTTTACTCTCGCTCAGTTTCAGAATGCCAGCTACCTCTTTGTATACGCTCAAAGCGCCCATAAATGTTCTCAGCTAAACACTCAAAGGCAGAAGTACAGGCTTTATTCGTACCGTTTTCATCCACTTCTATCACCGCAGATACACACTCCGTGCCTAAACAAACCACGGGGCTGACAATATCCTCAATTAAAATCTTTGTTTCAGGGGCAATACCGGTTTGTTTGAGCTCTGCCACTCTATCACCATCATCAAGGACCCCGTTATTATTTAAATCACTGACCGCGTTGCCATTGAACATACTGACAAGATAAGCACGACTATTACCGGTAGGAGGGGCGCATGCACTGGTACTGCTAACGGCTGGCACATAGGTGGTAAAGAAGACTTTATAATCGAGAATGAGCGGTGAGGACAATACTTTTTCGCCGTTCGTGGTCAAATTTAATAACCAGCCGGCCTTATTGGCAAACGTCTGCGCAGCCAGCTCGCGTTCACTTTCCACACTACTGGTAAGTGCGTGACTGGTGGCATTATATAAATCGCTTTCACCCACTGTTGTCATAAACACGAAATCACCATTGCTATCGCGGTTGAACACACCATCGTCTTTTATCATATAAAAGTTATCTTCAACCACGGTATCTAAAGGAGATGCTCGCCATCCACTTCCCAGCGCGATGCCATAATACAATTCGTCACCCAATGCGATTTCAGTCACATCAGGGCCGTAATAAAAGCGGCGATTCGTTTCAGCGGTATCTCCACCCAAATCGGCGATGCGCGCGCCCTTGATAAAGTCTTGACCTGATTGTCCATTGTAAATATCAAGCCTAAATAGCTGCCCCCCCGTATCGGCAACATACATGTGGTCGGCATAACCGTCGTTGTCTCTGTCAATAACAGAAATTCGGCCAGGAATACTGTAGTTCATAGTAGCAAGATTGAGATCGGCGTCGGCATTACTGGCATGCCAAAGTAAACTGCCCGTATCTGCGTCAAACATAAACACGGCATTGCCCACACCGTCGCTGGCCCTAACCGTTCTGTCGTCTTGCGCGTCGTCATAGCCCCCACCAACAATCATGACATTTTTATCCTGATTGCCCATTTTCACTTTGGTCAGCGTAGGGCGAGACCAGGTTTGCCCCAATTTCACCAAACTGTTTACCCCCCCTTCTATAGTGAATTTTAGCGACGGTGAGGTTTTGTTTGTAACATCAAAGACGTAGTAATTATTACCGCCTCGACGCATGCCAACATAGAGAAATTTACTGCTGCCCACGTCTCTTAAGACCAAATCTCCATCGATGCCATATTTGTGTTCGTAAGAAGAGGTATCTTGATAAAAATGGTGTAAATTCTTCAACAGCGATTTAGGCATAATTGCGAAGTTTTCTTCACCGGTTTGCGTATCAAATGAATGCAACATACCGCGATTAGTCGCGACAAAAATAGCGGAGTCATTGGTACCGTAGTTGACTATGATAGGCTGTGAGTGGATAGGATCGCCCATCTGGGGGCGATAATCTGTGGTACTGCCGTCTCCGTCATTATCCTTTACATCTACTCCCCGTGCCCACTTAAGTAGCGCATCGCGCAACGCCTCTGCGTCCGTTTCACTTTGTATTGCAAGATCGGCAACCGTAATTGCAGTATTGTCTTCGTGTAAAGCGTTAGCACTGCGTACTATGCTCCCTACCTCATCGAATATATACATATTGCGATTGGCACCCAGTTTACTTGCCGCGCCCCCTTCGCTCACTTCGCTGCCATCGGCAAGTGTCGACCAATAGCTGTGTGAGTTCTCGGAGAAAAAGCCAGTAACACTATCCACTGCATTGGCGTTTTGCTTGTCAAGGATCTCATCGCCACTGAGTCTGTATCGCTTTAAGTTGCCAGGCCATATTGCCCCTTCACTAGGCTTGAACAACGCAAAGTAAAGTTCATCGCGATGGGTTAATCGATTCAATTGGTTCACTGCGACACCAGGCGACACAAAGGTAGCATTAATATCTTTTACCGAGCGCAGTATGGTATTAAACGCTGCCAGTAAGTCAGTGCTGTTGTCGGCTTGATAAAAACCACCACCACTTTGTAAAGCCAGCTGATTTAAAAAATTGTTTGCGTTGCTGTTTGCGGCAAAGCCAATAGTATGAGTAATAACCCGCGGACCTATGACAGAGGTATCGGTTTTACTGATATTTTTAACCAAATCTAAGCCACATTTTTCGCCGCCATTGCCCGTACATGTTTTATTTAGCAGGGCTTCTATTTTGCTGACACTGTGGTTGTTGTTTGCCTCACCGTCTGACAGTAACACGATGTGGTTGTTTGTTTGACATTGTAAATCAGAAACAGGGGAAATATACGTAGCACCGCTGGGTATCATTTCATTGATACAATCATTGCTTGATAAGTTATCTACCGAGCACCCAGAAGGTAATATGGAATCCTCTCCAAGGTAGCTACTGCGATGACTTACCCGTGTGCTGCGTCGCACCGAACTACTTACATCACTTTCTCCCCTCTTGCGACCGTAGTCCACATCACGACCACCATAGTAATTAGTGGCTTCCAGCAACGTATCCACTATGGGTGTATAGCCATTAGCACTGAGCTCATCAATTTTACTGATAAGATGCTCTCTTACCGTAGCCGTCGCGCCGGGGGTGGCTGCACCGTTAAACTTAACCACTAACCGTGGGGCTTTCGATGGAGAGCCACCGTAAGAATACGCACCGCGATAAGACACAAAATTATCCAGTACGAAGGCCATATCATTGCCAGACACCCACCCGCTGCGATCGATGATTTCTTTCACTACAACACTGATATCAGGTGTGCGGTATTGTCCATTGCTGTAAAAGTCCGGCATGGACCAGGTGATACCAGCGGTTTTAGGTAAGTCCCGCAGACGATAGCGTCGGTTAGGGTGAAAGTCCTCTGCACTATTTTCAGCCACACCTCGTATACGCATACTCGGTGACCCGTAGGTCCGGGTGCTATACGCAGTGAATTCCAAATAGGCTTGTGTTATCTCTGCCCCCTGAGGAATATTGACGTTGCGAAAACGCACGCCGATATAATCATTGTAATACGCATTAAAAGTCAGTTCGTTGCCTGTATTGGGATAACCATTGGTGTCTTCTTCTGAATTGTCTTTCGCATTGGCGACCTGATAAATTCCTTCACCCTGAATACAGCCAGTGGCGGTACTGTCATCGTAAGAAATGACCAGTTGTGGCGCTCCACTCTGCCCGACGTCGCTGGCTCTTATCAGGCGACTACTGGCGCTGTCATCGCTGCTCCCTTCGATTAATATATTGAGATTTTGACCACCACACCACGTAGGAAGATTGATAACTTCCTGAATAACGTTACTGATATCTGGCGTAGTAATCACTTCCCCTGACGCGGGAAAACTATTGTCAGTTGCCCAGGCAAGTTGAGAAGAGGTTGTCGTTCTCGTCGATAAATTATTTGGCGCTTCACTAAATGCACTACTTAAGGCCGAAGACTCCGCTGAAATAGTGAGAGAAGTACCTGCAACATTGAAATTTTCCGACGTAAATCGAAGACTGGCATGGACAATGGTTGCCCCCTGAGGAATGTTCAAGTCAGTAAAGCGCAGACCTGAAGTCACGGTTTTCAAACCACTGCTTAGCACGATATCGTTACTAGATACCGTCACCACGCCGTCTATCTCATGGGCGTCATGATCACCGCTACTGACAGACATAATAATTTCTGGTCTAACCGCTTCGTCTATATTGCGCACGGGATAAAGAATGGGGCCACCATAATCTGAAAATCGCATTAACCCTGCATTGATATTGGTGGCCGATTGCAGTGCGTCTTTTAATGCGTTCTGTACCCTTAGCATACGGGTTTGACTGGTATTGTCGTAGGAGCCCATACTTCCGGAGGAGTCCATGATAAACAACACATTGGGGTTATAAGTGACGGCACTATTGGCGTTACCCAAATAGATATCCAAATCATCACCTAAGGCAGAAAAGCCAATACAGCTGAAAAGCAGAAACGAAATAAGGTAATTGCGTAGTGTCTTCAAAATATCACCTACTGTGATGCTGGACCAAAAACCGATGCCGCCAACGTATTCGCCACTACCGACGACCTACCTGAAACCTTTCCGCATCCCCGAATAATAAATACGTGACAGTTCACGTTACTCCCCCCAATAACGTTACTCGACCCTCTGCAGGCTTGCTCACGCACAAACGCCGTTTTCGACCAACTTTTGGTCGATGTGGCGCTTTGATAACTGCCATCAAGGATATGCCTATCGCCTGTAGTGAGTCCCCCTTCGGTCATGAACCTATCTGTCCATTCACCGTCGTCAAAACAACTCATCGTATCGCTACTGGGGTCAAAAATAATGTCTTGTCTTGCCTCTGAAAGTGGATCTGTTTTAGTCTCGTCACTTAGCAAGACTTCGTCTTCTGATTCAAAAAAAACCCCGGCAATGGCAGCTTCTGCCGCATCAAACGCAAGCCCTCGCTGTTGCATAGAAACGGCCATTTTCGATTGGGACAAACTGCTGGTTACCGCGCTTACGCCAAGTACGGTAATAGAAAGGAGTACCAATAGCGCAAACACCATCACTAAACCTTGCTGCTTCATTGCGTGCTCCTCACAAAGTTTTTCATATTTCTCAGTGCCACTGTTTTAGAAAACACCTGATAGTAATGAGCGGTACTCATTGTTTGTGCTGTCTCATTGAGCAGGGCAAATTGCTGTGATTGTGTCTGTTGCACTTCATTTTGATAACTTTGTAACATCACTGCCCAACGCAAAGATACCACTTGCTGATTGCGTACCCGCAAATCATCCACTTGGTCAGCAGTAACATATTGAATGGCTTGTCCCAATGATGTGATCATAACGTCAGAAACACCATACTGAACCTGAAAACCCGCAACGTTGTCGAGCAAGGTCACGGTTTGTGGCGAATGTGTTTGGGTTTTTAGTCCTCTTAGAACCCGTCCGTCGTAGCCAGTACACTTCAGCACGGTGCCACTGACAAAATAGTAATTAACCACATGAAATTCTTTCCCTGCACTATAGCCATGCCTACTGCCCGTACAGTCCACACTACTCAATAGACTGACTACCAGTTGGTCATTTCCTCCATTGGCACCTTGCACACTGCCTAATGTGGGTGAAGACGTAAAGTCGCCCACCACGACAATCGGACGATTTTGGACATAAGCGGCTTCTGCAACCACATCAACACTGTCATCAATATTGGCTGTTATCAGGTCATAACGACCGACTTCGTAAAATTCAGCAGCAAGTCGTGACATAATAAAGCGCCCCGATTCCTGAACTTGTGCCACCGCTTGATTAAGTTTATTTGTGATACTGCTGCTGACCAGAACTTGAATAATTGCCCCAGAAATAATCAGTCCTAACGTCAGGGTGATCATGAGTTCAACTAGGGTGAATCCTCGTTGGCGAGAAGCCATTATCTTCGCAGTGCTCACAGGGTAATGTCCTTAAAAACACACCCATTACTGTCTCCCGTGTTCGGGTTACACCGTTGATTGAGCGTTGTAATTTGATTACCCGATGACGTTACAGGCCAGGTCAGTAAAATAGAAATGCGTGACCCCACACTGCAACTATAAATATCGCCAGTATTGCTATCATCACAACTTACAGCCAGTAGGGTTTGGGGATTGGTTTGCACTGCTGCACATGACAATGCCCAACCATCGTAAAGCGCCATGTCACTTTCATTGCAAACTTGCCCCTCACAATTAGGGATACTGGTGGGTCGAGATAAACAGAAACAGCGGTACGGATGACTGCCACTCTGGCAACTCAGGGATGCAAAGTTATAACTATCCGCATTGAAATAAGTATTGCTTGCTACCATTCCGTCCCCCATAGTGGCGGGACGGGCAGCTGCACGTAGGCGCTCTGCGACTTGAGTAGCGACCATTTCAGCTTGAGTCCGGCTAATGGCATCCTTATTCGCAAAAGAGCCCGTAAATTGCAGCGCCGCCACACCCAGCAAGCCGATGGCTAGAATAAACAAGGTAATAAGGATTTCTATAAGCCCTACCCCCGCCTGTTTATTCAAGCGCGCTTCGCTAATGCACTGAGTTCTCGCGTTGTGTAATACCATGGATTTGCCGTGTACTCGATGTTAAATCTGGCGCTATTAGTATAGTAAGACAATATGGTATTGCACTGGGTATCATTGGTTATCAAAACGTATATATTTGCTTTGTGTCACGTTATGACAAATAGGCTACTTTACTGATTGTATTGCTAAAACAGCGTTTCTTGATACGGTACTTCAAAATAAAAAGGTATCATCAACAATATGCATTGAAGTGTATGCAGGTAGTGCAATTAGCCCTTACTCGCGAAAGAGTAAAACAAGCGTGAGCAAGGGAAAACAAAAACACCGCCTTTAGGCGGTGTTTGCATAGTGACAGGCTTGCCTGAATGTTAACTTACTTGCTTTACGCGAAGCTCTTTAGGTACGGCAAACTCTACATTTTCTTCGCGACCAGCACGCTCAGACGCCGACACTGCGCCCCATTCTTTCAATCGGTTAACAACGCCTTGCACTAATACTTCTGGCGCTGACGCGCCAGCGGTTACACCTATGTGCTCCACGCCGTCTAACCATTCTTTTTGAATACAGTTAGCATCGGCAATCAAGTGGGCCTTTGCCCCTATTTTTTCAGCAAGTTCACGAAGCCTGTTTGAATTTGAACTGTTTTGCGCACCAACTACCAGTAACACTTCACAGTCTTGTGCTAAATCTCTTACGGCATCCTGGCGATTTTGCGTGGCATAGCAGATATCGTCTTTACGCGGGCCATTTATTTGTGGAAACTTCGCGCGCAACGCGTCAATAACATCCGCGGTATCGTCTACCGATAATGTGGTTTGGCTGCAATAGTAAAGGTTTGCAGGATCTTTAACTTCCAAAGTAGCCACATCCGCTTCAGACTCAACCAGATAGATACCGCCTTCATCGTTACTATACTGCCCCATGGTGCCTTCGACCTCAGGGTGCCCAGCATGCCCAATAAGAATACACTCTGTACCAGTTTTACTTGCACGAGTCACTTCCATATGGACTTTTGTCACCAGTGGGCAGGTTGCATCAAATACCTTTAAGCCGCGACTTTCAGCCTCTTTGCGCACCGCTTGAGATACGCCATGCGCTGAAAAAATAACAATGCTGTCGTCAGGTACTTCGTGCAATTCGTCAACGAATAACGCGCCGCGCTCACGAAGGCCATCTACCACAAATTTGTTGTGCACAACTTCGTGGCGAACGTAAATTGGCGGTTCAAACATTTCCAGCGCGCGCTCCACAATCGTGATCGCTCTGTCTACGCCTGCACAAAATCCGCGGGGGTTTGCTAAGTGAATTTGCATATTAGTTCTCACCTTGAGCCGAAGCACCGGGTTTAACATCAATTATTTCTACGTCGAAGATAACCGTTTGGCCGGCCAATGGATGGTTGAAATCCACCGTTACTGAATCGCCCGCCGCACTGCGGATAATACCAGGAATTTCAGAGCCATCAGGCTGAGAAAACGCCAGAATCATCCCTTCTTCAATCTTTAAATCGGCACCAAAGCGGCTTCTGTCCATATAATGGATATTATTAGGATTGGGCTCACCGAAGGCATCGTTTGCCGCGAGTGTAAACGCCTTCTTGTCACCCTTTTTTAGCCCTAACAAACAAGCTTCAAAGTTTGGCGTCAAACTGCCATCACCCATTACCATTTTGGCAGGTTTATTGTTTACCCGAGTGCTGTCAGCGGCAGAGCCATCTTCAAGTTTCAAATCAAAGTGAAGAATAACTTCGCTGTCACTGCCAATTACTAAAGATTCTGTCATAACTTACCTGAATACTACTTGGTAGATTCACTGCGTTGAGAAGCAGTGTCTTGTGTTTCGGCATCGTTGCTTTTATCGCTACTGTTAATCATATCGAGGATTAACAAGGCAGCCCCAATAAAAATGGCGCTGTCGGCGATATTAAAAGCCGGCCAGTGATAATTATTTACGTAAAAATCGAGAAAGTCGATGACATAACCGTGAACCAGTCGGTCGTAAACATTTCCCAATGCACCGCCTAGAATAAAAGAAAATGCAATTGGCAACATTTTCTGCGACCGGGGAGACTGCTTAAGCCACCATAAAATAACGCTGCTTACAGCAATAGCGATACCGGTAAAAAACCACCGTTGCCAGCCACCTGCACTGTCGAGAAAACTAAATGCGGCACCATAGTTGTGAACATAGGTTAAATTGAAAAACGGCAACACCTGTATCGATTGATACAAAGCCATGCTGTCCATCACGGTATATTTGCTCAACTGATCCAGGATAAACGCAACGGCGCTTATCCATAGGAACCGCAAACCAGTTTGGCGAAATAGCTTAAGCATAGTGACGCGTTTCCCCGTCGCCATCAATGTTCGTCACACAGCGACCACATAATTCCTCGTGGCCCTGATGCGTACCAACATCTTCGCGATGATGCCAGCAGCGCACACATTTTTCACCGCTTGCTTTGTTTACGGTAAGCCACAGACCGTCGACCTCCGTCGCTTTGGCATCAGAAGGCGCCGAGTCAACTTTGGTTAGCGTAACACCTGAGGTAATAAGCACGAAACGCAACTCGTCTTCCAACTTAGCGAGTACGTTATACAACGACTCGGTAGCATAAAGCGAAATACTCGCTTCAAGTGAACCACCCAGTTCGCCATCTTTACGCGCCTGCTCCATCGCTTGGTTTGCGGCATCTTTAACATTGAGTACTTTGTGCCAAAGTGCATCGTTAAACGTGTCGCTTTGCGAGAAGTTGTTAAAACCTTCGTACCAGGTTTCAGTAAACACAAACTCGCTGCGCTCGCCCGGTAAGGTTTCCCAGATTTCCTGTGCAGTAAAGCTGGTAATTGGTGCCATCCAGCGAACCAAGGCTTCGATGATGTGGTACATCGCCGTTTGGCATGAGCGACGGGCAAGGCCATCTGCTTTTGCCGTGTACTGACGGTCTTTAATCACGTCTAAATAGAACGAGCCCAATTCAATTGAACAGAAGTGAGTAAGCTTCTGCGACACTACGAGCAGGTCGTAGTTGTCATACGCTTCGATAAGTTCTTCCTGAAGTGCTTTGGCACGGGCAACAATCCAGCGATCAAGCGCGACCATATCTTCTTCTGCAACCGCATCTTCAACGTTGAAACCGTTGAGATTAGCTAGCAGGAAACGCGCAGTGTTACGTACACGGCGGTAGCCATCGGCAGCGCGCTTTAAGATCTCATCCGATACCGCAATTTCACCGCGGTAATCAGTAGACGCCACCCACAGGCGAAGAATGTCTGCACCTAACTTGTTAGTGACTTCCTGCGGTGCAACAACATTACCTACCGACTTCGACATTTTTCTGCCGTGTGCATCTACGGTAAAGCCGTGGGTGAGCACTTCTTTATAAGGCGCGTGGCCGTGCATTGCTGTTGATGACATGAGCGAAGACATAAACCAACCGCGATGCTGGTCAGAACCTTCGAGATACAAATCGGCAGATGCAGGAATATCGTCACGACGATCTACAACAAAATAGTGCGTCACGCCTGAGTCAAACCATACGTCTAAAGTGTCAGTGACTTTTTCATAGTTGTCTAGCTCGCTGCCAAGCAGTGCTGCATCATCTAGATCCCACCACGCTTGAATGCCTTTCGCTTCCACTTCTAGTGCAACTTTTTCCATCAATGCAGCAGACTCTGGGTGAATTTCACCGGTAAGTTTGTGCACGTATAAAGGAATAGGCACGCCCCACGTACGTTGACGTGAGATACACCAGTCAGGACGACTTTCAACCATTTTTTCAATGCGGTTTTGACCCCAGTCAGGGATCCACTTCGTCTTTTTAATTTGCTCAAGCGAAGCAGCGCGCAACCCTTTTTTGTCCATGCTGACAAACCACTGAGGTGTCGCACGGAAAATGATAGGGGTCTTATGGCGCCAGCAGTGAGGGTAGCTGTGCTCGTATTTTACATTTAAGACAAGGTTACCCTTTTCTTTTACCGTTTCGATAATTTCATCATTGGCTTTAAACACAAACTGACCCGCAAACAGCGGTGTATTTTCAAGGTATACGCCGTTGTTACCTACCGGATTGTACACTTCAATATCGTACTGCTTACCCACATTGAAATCGTCTACACCGTGCGCAGGTGCAGTATGTACGCAGCCTGTACCAGACTCAGTAGTCACGTGGTCGCCAAGAATTAGCGGCACTTCCAGGTCTAAGAATGGGTGATTGACTTTAAGCTTATCAAGAGCCGCACCAGTACAGGTTGCGACTTCGCGGAAGTCTTCCACGCCATAGCGTTTCATACAGCTTTCTAGCAAGTCTTGTGCAACCACCAGCCACTCACCAGAGGGCTGAACTTCTACAATCGCATAAGTAAGCTCTGGGTGTAAGCTGATTGCGCGGTTAGCAGGTAACGTCCACGGCGTGGTGGTCCATATCACAACGCCTGCTTTGTGTGTAGTTAAGTCAGCATCAGTCACGCCAAACGCTTCTGCAATAGCTGCCACATCAGCCACTGGGAACTTAACGTCGATTGCAGGTGATACTTTGTCTTTGTATTCCACTTCAGCTTCGGCAAGTGCCGAACCACAGTCTGTACACCAGTGAACAGGCTTAAAGCCCTTTTCAAGGTGGCCTGAATCGACAATTTTACCCAGCGCGCGGATGATGTCGGCTTCAGATTTGAAATCCATGGTTTTGTATGGGTTGTCCCATTCACCAAATACACCCAAGCGTTTAAAGTCAGCCATTTGGCCGTCAATTTGCTTTTGCGCGTATTCGCGACACTTTTGACGAAATTCAGCAGCCGTGACTTTCTTACCCGGCTTGCCGACTTTCTTTTCTACCATTAATTCAATCGGCAGACCGTGGCAATCCCAACCCGGCACGTAAGGTGAATCGAAATCCGATAAGTTCTTTGACTTTACAATGATGTCTTTAAGAATTTTGTTAACCGCATGACCAATGTGAATGTCGCCATTTGCATAGGGAGGGCCATCGTGAAGAATGAAAGGTTTTTTGCCCTTCTTCGCTTCACGAATTTTGCTATATACCCCTTTTTCCTGCCAGTCTTTAAGCATTTTCGGCTCTCGCTGAGCAAGATTACCGCGCATAGGAAACGCGGTTTCTGGAAGGTTCAATGTGGCTTTGTAATCACTCATAAAATTGTATTATCCGGTTACCTTAGATTTCACCCAATGTCCAACGACATTGTAAAGGCGTTATATGTTCTGCGTTCTTTTTGACAGAGCGTCACAAAAAAGCGCTATGTTCTGATCAGCACAATACGCAAACACGCTCGCGTTTGCCGTGACTTTATCACGTTTATCTATGCTAATAACAGACGCGCCTTCGCCGCGTCTGCCTGAATTTGCTGTTTTAATGCTTCAAAGGAAGCAAATTTAATTTCGTTGCGGATCTTCGCAACGGGAACAACGGTAATGGGTTTGCCATACAAGTTTGATGACAAATCAAATATATGCACTTCTAGCTGATTGCGTTCACCGTTTAATGTCGGTCGTGTGCCAATATTCGCTACCCCGTTGAGCTGCTGATTATCAACCGCTACTCGAACGGCAAACACACCATGGATGGGTGTTTTCTGTCGCTTTAACAGCACATTCGCCGTAGGGAAGCCAATAGTACGCCCTTTCTTCTCACCGTGTACTACACGGCCGTGAATAGCAAAGGGGCGGCCTAACATGTCAGTGGCCAACTGAAAATCACTCTCAGCCAGCGCTTCTCGCACTGCGGTAGAACTTATTCGGTGTGCATGCATGGTAAAACTGTGCGTACTTACCACTTCAAACCCATATGCCTTACCCGCTTTTTCCAGCATGGCGAAATCGCCGCTGCGGCCATTGCCAAAACGAAAATCATCGCCGACGACGAGAAACTTGACCCCTAACTTATCCACCAGTAAATCGTGGACAAAGGTGTCAGCACTCTGCCTGGCAAAATCAGCGTTAAATCGCACCGCAAGTAACCTGTCTACACCCTGCTGTTTGAGTAATTCGTACTTTTCTCGAAGCGGACTGATACGCGCGGGGGCTTGTGCTGGCGTAAACACCTCTTCAGGCTGAGGCTCAAATACCATAACGGTGGCAGGTAATGAAAGGGATTTAGCCTTTTCAAGCACATTGGCGAGCACTGCCTGATGGCCGCGATGGACTCCATCGAACTTGCCAATAGTGAGCACACACCCTTTATGATGCGGTTTTACGTTGTTGAGCCCGCGGATAAGTTCCACTGTTAGCCACTACCCTTTAACTGCTGAAAAATCAAAGCTCGCGATTATAGCCGACCGCGCGCGCAATACCAAGCGCCAGCATTGGCAAATGCCTGACATCCATTAACTAAGAAAAACGATGGACGGGTTTACTCTCCCCCGCTTCTAAAGTGTCTGGGGCGCATACCCAGCACAAGCATACTGGTTAAAAATAAAACGACTGATAAACCTATAGTTATACCGACTTGAACCATCTGCTCTGTTAATGCTAAATCAAAAAAGGTTAAGCCCAAATCGCGATAGTAGATCAGCGCCCCCATAGCCGTACTTGCAATAAGTACACGAATGATGAATATCACTGAAGTACGGCTGAGCACAAAAACGCCCTGCTTATGTAAAGTAATATACAAGAGGAAGGCGTTAAGCGTAGCTGACATGCTGGTTGCAATGGCCAGCCCCACATAACCAAATGGAATGGCCAGGATGAGGTTAAATACCATGTTGGCGACCATGCACCATATGCCAAATTTCACCGGGGTTTTGGTGTCCTGACGGGAATAAAACCCCGGCGCAAGTACCTTGACTAACATAAAACTTAGCAAACCAAATGCATAAGCTGTTAGTGAGTAAGAAGCCATAATCGCCGTTTCAGCAGTAAACGCACCACGCTGAAAAATAACCGTAAGAATTGGTCTGGCCATTACTGCTAAGCCCACCGCTGCTGGTATACCCAACAAGCACACCATGCGAAACGCCCAGTCTATATTAGCGGCAAATGCTTTAGGGTTGTTACTTACATGATTACGGGAAAGGGTAGGCAAAATGACTGTGGCAATAGCAATACCGAAAAGTCCTAAGGGAAATTCAAGTAGACGGTCAGAATAATACAACCAGCTGATCGAACCCGTTACTAAAAAGCTGGCAATAAAGGTGTCGAACAATAAGTTAATTTGCCCTACTGACACACCAAATAATGCAGGGATCATCAAGGTGCGGACCTTCACCACATTTTCATCGTGCCACCCCCATTTTGGTTTAACCAACAGTCCCGCTTTATACAGAAAAGGCAATTGAAATAAAAACTGGACGATGCCGCCTAAAAAGACTCCCCATGCCAATGCATAAGCAGGTTGCTCTAGCGATGGTGCCAAAAGAATAGCACAGGTGATAATACTCACGTTTAACAGTACTGGGGTAAATGCCGCTACAGCAAATTTGTTCAGTGTATTGAGAATGGCCCCTGCCAGACCTGTCAATGAAATGAAAGCCAGATAAGGAAAAGTAATTTTTAACATGGTAGAGGCAAGCACAAATTTTTCACCGGCCTCATCGCCTTCTAACCACGAAATAAACCAGCCGGTACCAAACAGTGCCGCGAGCACTGGCGAGGCAATGACGCCGATAATAGACACCACAAATACAATTGCGCCCAACGTACCGCTTATCTTTGCGACAAACGCTCTCAATTCTTTTTTATTGTCGTGTTCATGTACCTCGGTAAGTACAGGGATAAACGCCTGAGCAAAAGCGCCTTCTGCAAATAACCTACGCAAAAAATTGGGTATTTTGTTGGCAAAAAAGAATACATCTGCTGCAGCGCCATCTCCCATTAATCGCGCCACAACAATATCGCGAACTAACCCGAGTACCCGTGAAAGCAGTGTCATTACACTGACAATTAGACCAGATTTAATTAACTTCCGTGACACGTCAGAGTTCCAATAAAATAAATTCGATGAATAGAAGAAGTGTGAGATAGTAAAAAAGCTATATCAAGCGGTTCATAATAACCAAAGGCTTTCACTGGTGGAACGATTTATTCAAAATAGTTGTGCATCTTTGCGAAGTTTCTTGTTATAATCCGCGCCCGATATGGGATGCTGTGTTTATGCTTCACCCTTCGCGCGTAATGTCCGCAAAGAATTGACCGCAAAATGTCGCAAAGAATGTGCAACGTGTTGAGCATACTTTGTGTTCAATAGCTTGCGCGTTTAACGCGGTACGATTTAAGTTTTAAATCGTTTGACATTTGGGCGTATGGTAGGCACAATCCGCACCCTCGTTTTTGACATGAATTTATTTTGGGAGTTACACCTTGGCTAACATTAAGTCTGCTAAGAAGCGTGCAATCCAAGCCGAAAAGCGTCGCCAGCACAACGCTAGCCGTCGTTCAATGACTCGTACAAGCATCAAGAAAGTAGTTGCTGCTATCGCTCGTGGCGATAAAGAAGCTGCACAAGCTGCACTTACTGCTGCTACTCCGATCCTTGACAGAATGGCTACTAAAGGCTTGATTCACAAGAACAAAGCTGCTCGTCATAAGAGCCGTCTAGCTGCACAAATCAAAGCACTAGGCTAATCTTAAAGATTAGTAGTTAAAAAAGCGCCCTACGGCGCTTTTTTTGTTTGTGCTAAGCCTTATTCAATCCTTATTCTATTATTTTCATTTGCTATGTCGGTATCCTTCGTGCCCCTGTGGGGTTGTTTTTAAGAAGGACACCACAACGAGCGCCCCCTAAAACAATCATACCTTCAACTATTAAACTTGGCTTTAACCCCTGCATTTACAGGCTATAATTACACGCGTTTTAACTCATTTTCCGGATCATACTGGCCGGCGCAATACGCATAAACCAATGCAAAATAGCCCAAGGCCAGGTAGGCACAAATGCATTAGCCTTTTCTTTATTAATGGCTTTTACCATTGCCTGGCAACCCACTTGTGTGTCGACGATAAACGGGACTTTCTCTACTTTTTCGTTTATTTCACTGCGGATAAACCCTGGGTGAATGCAGGTAACCTTTATTGGCGTGTTCATCACGTCCATACGAATGCCTTCTGTCATCGATGTGAGCCCTGCCTTCGTTGCTGCGTAAACGGTCATTGCTCGTCTAAAGCCTCGCACAGCGCTAATAGAGGAAATCGTAACAAGGTGGCCGCTGTTCTGTGCCCTAAAGATGCTCATGGCCGCCTCACATTGGGCTAATGCAGAGACAAAGTTGGTTATCGCGGTTTGCTTATTCGCGTAAAAATACCCCGTTCCAATTGATGCACCTTTACCCATGCCGGCATTGACAATGACTCTGTCTATTTGTCCCATGTCTTCTTTGAACGCGTCAAATACTTCGAAAACCGCATCGTGATCATTCACATCAAGGGCGCGAATATACACCTTGATACTTGGGTTAATAGACAGCAATTCTTGTTTGAGTGTCTCTAAGTTTTCAAAACGTCGTGCACATAACGCCAAATTACACCCTTGCTTGGCAAATTCAATGGCCATGCCTTTGCCTAAACCCGAGCTTGCGCCTGTGATCAAAATATTTTTTCTTGTTGTCATTATCGTTTTCCAGATGCTTTTATGGCTTTGTTACACCGCCACAATAAATAGTGAATAAAAAGCCAATAGTTTTTAAAGGCTGGGTTGTTGGTCTGCCCATGGTGGTAGCGGTAATATATTTGCTGTGCAATACCGGCCAAGCGGAACAATCCGTACACTTCGTAAAACGTGAAATCGTCAATATCCACTTCCATTTCATTACAGTAATACGCTACCACCTGTTTGCGTGACAACATGCCAGGTAAGTGAGTGGGCTGTCTTCGTGTCGACTGAGCAAGAAAGTCATCCTCTTTATTCACCCAGTAAGCTAATGCATTCCCTAAGTCCATCAATGGATCGCCCAACGTTGCAAGCTCCCAATCTAAAACACCAACAATATCGGTATAGCACGCGGGATTTAATACCACATTGTCAAAGCGAAAGTCATTGTGCGTCACACAGATACGCTCTGTGGCAGGCATGTTTCTTTCTAACCAATCCATCACCTTTTTAGCAGAAGGCACGTTCCAGGTTTTCGCTTTGCGATAGCGTTCGCTCCAGCCGCTGATTTGGCGTTCTGTATAGCCAGCCCCTTTACCTAGATGTGTCAGCCCTGCCTGTTTGTAATCCACTTTATGCAGCTCAATCAGACTGTCGAGTACATTGGTACACAGCTGTTTGGTTTGTGCTTCGCTGATTGGTAAACCTCGCGGTAAATTCTTTCGAGGGATAACACCTGTTAATTTTTCCATCACATAAAAGTCGGTGCCGATAACCGAAGGATCTTCACACAAGGCCAGCATTTGAGGGACATACCGATATACAGGTTTTAGCGCGTGCTGTAACCTATATTCACGCCCCATATCATGGGCTCCTTTTGCTTTCGTGCCAGCTGGTGCCCTTCGCAAGATGACGGATGTGTTCGCGTAGTCAAGACAGTACGTCCAATTAGAGGCGCCACCTGCAAACTGTGTCACTTTGGGTTGCCCCTCCAATTCGATAGGTCCTGAGAATGAAACAGCATTTGTTGGTTCGTTGTCGCATTGCATTGCATGCTTACTCGATAATGCTGTTTTCAACCAGCTATCTACAGCGTCAATATCCAGCTCTTCGCCACTGCGTACACTGACTGCTTTATCCACTACATTTTGTGACATTTGGTTTCCAATTCTTATTATTCTTCTTACTGACTGCGACTTTCCATCGCACGCTTCATGGACTTGGTTTGGGTCAACATTTTTGAGATATAGCGCTGACTGGGCAATAATTTCTTAAGCAAGAACGCCCGTTTGCCCAGCTTGTGCGTCAATATTAAAAAGCGTTTTTCACGTACCTGTTGATAAACGGATTCCGCCACATCTTCTTTCGTGATATCCGCTTTACTGAAGAAGCGGTCAATCATTTTATGTGCTGCTGGATTAGTGCTTCTCATCGACTTATCAAGATTGGTTTTAAAAAAGCTTGGGCATACCACACTGACGTCAATACCATCGGCGGCCAATTCAAGCTTCATGGTCTCCGAAAAGGCCACCACCGCCGCTTTTACGGCATTGTAGCTTCCCATGTAAGGTATGGGGGTCAAACCCGCCTGCGATGCAACGTTAATAAAGTAACCGCTTTTCTGTTTTCGCATCATAGGCATTAATGCGCGGCTTACTCTCACCATCCCCAGCATATTAATGTCAAATACCCATTGCCACTGTTCTATGGTTTCATCCAGTAGGCTGCCCCCGGTAGCTACCCCAGCATTATTAAAGACAACATCCACACCTTGCCACGTTGTTTCTAATACGCGCGCAAGCTCATCGACGTCACTGTCTGAGGTAATATCACAATGTTGGTAAAATGCGTCAGCCCCAAGCGCTTTTAGCTGCGCTATTGTCTCGTTGCCCATTGCCGCATTTATGTCAGCAATGCACACTTTTATCCCTTGATGTTTCTGCGCCCACTTTATGGCAAGCGCTTGCCCCAACCCTGTCGCACCACCGGTAATTACTATGCGCATTTTTTCCACTTCGTTGTTGTTAAATGGTTTAACGATGATAAAAGATGCCTACCTTCTATCTTGAGATTTTTGCTATAAACACACTATTTAATCTATCGGTTAGTCCAACGATTAAATCGATATGCCTTACGCCTTATTGCAATTTACCCTGATTCAGAATAAATAGAAGTGATGACTGCTGATAGGAATTTATAAGTGTTATCTATGGTTAGAGGTTCAAGGTAGCGACGTTTTTATTCTCCTTACCCTTGCGCTATAAGATAACACTATGACATTGGTGAGATTTGCAACAAGTAGAACGAAGTCCGCTTAACTACTCGCTATCTTCATTAGACGTAGTAGGATTTACTTTTCCCCACACATCTTCAGGGATTTCTCTTCGTGGGGCTGGTTTGTGCTCTTCGGCAGCGGCTTGTTTTTTCTCTTGATTTGACCACTTAACACGAATCTTCTTACCGTCGATAACCTTCGCATTCAGACTTTCAATGGCTTTATCGGTTTCATCTTGCGTACTCAACTCAACAAAACCAAAGCCTTTGGATAAGCCCGACGTTTCATCCATTACCAGGTCGCATGACACGATAGTGCCAAATTCAAAAAATAGATCTTCAAGGTCTTCCTGAGTAAATGATTTAGGTAAATTACGAACTAATATGCTCAACGTTAAACTCAACTTTATTGATGGTGGGTACTGCATTCATTGTAGCATGCGATGGTGTGTTTAATAGATATTGCCAGTTCAATTTTTGAGACAAATATGCGTTGTCACACAATAGTCAACCTAGCGTCACTTAACTGTCAATTAGCACTTTTATAGTGGCATTCCAAGGCATTGCTTTGGAATTTGGCTATGAAAAAAACACACTATCGTACACTTTGGCTTTCGGATATCCATTTAGGTAACCGAGACTGTAAAGCTGAATACCTTCTCTCATTTTTAAACACTATTACCGTCGACACCCTCTATCTGGTGGGCGACATAGTGGATATGTGGCAGATGACCAAGCAGTTTCGCTGGCCTAAAGCCCATAATCAGGTTATGCATAAATTTATGCAAATGAGCCAAAACGGTACGCGTGTGGTGTATTTGCCAGGCAACCATGATGAGCCACTACAGTCATATTCTGGCATGGCATTTGGTGACATTGAAATAGAGCGGGAGTTGGTGCATACCACAGTGCAAGGAAAACGCTACTTAGTGTTGCATGGCGATCAGTTCGATGGTGAAGTGACCATGGGCAAATTTCACGCGTGGATCGGCGACAAAGGCTATGATTTACTGCTGTTTTTAAATCGTGAGTTCAACCGCTTGCGAGCATGGCGAAAGCGTGAATACTGGTCATTGGCAGGATACATCAAAAAACACATTAAAGGCGCCAATGCGGCCATTGCACGCTACCGTGAAGCGTGCTGTCATCGCGCGAAGGTAATGGGATTAGACGGTGTCGTTTGCGGGCATATCCATCATCCCGAAAGTACTATTGAAAGCGGTATTCACTACGTAAACGACGGTGATTGGATTGAAAACTGTAGTGCGCTGGGTGAAGACGCAGAAGGTAATCTTACTTTAATCCATTACCTCGATACCGTTGAAGCACTTAACGTCACCTTACTTGATGTCAAAGTGACACCGTCAAAGGCGGCCTAGTATCGCTTTTCTAGTCATACTTTCGAGGGCGCCTTAGGCAAGGCCTTAATGACCCGCTATCACATTGTCAAATAACTGCCATTAAACTGTGCAAAAAGCGTCATATTCGCCTGCTATTGTTCGGCAAATTCTATAGAGATAAACAGCGCCTATGTTTACTGTTAACGATGTACTGAACAAGCACTACCCTCACGTTGCCAACAATCCTATTTTATTTAAATCGCTGTCGTTTGTTTTAAGACACTTATTGCATGAAAAAGAAATTACCGAATTTGGTGAAACTTATCCGCACTATGAAGATATCGATTTTGTTGAGCAGGTACTTGAATACTTCAATATCAGTTACTCGACGCGCGATATAGAAAAAGAGCGCATTCCCAGTGAAGGGCGTGTGGTGATCATTGCCAACCACCCTATTGGATCCCTTGATGCGCTGGCACTGATTAAACTGGTCAGTGAAGTTCGTCACGATTTAAAAGTGGTCGCAAATCAGATGTTGATGGCCATAGAGCCCCTGCATGAAATGTTGTTACCTGTAAACAATATGCAGGGAGGTACTCCGAAGCAACACTTGGCAGCTATTCAATCACATTTGAAAAACGAGGGCGCTGTGTTGATATTTCCTGCAGGCGAAGTGTCGCGTTTGCGCCCACAGGGAGTGAGGGATACACGCTGGCACACAGGCTTTTTGCGTATCGCCAGACAAGCAAAAGCCCCTGTTTTACCTGTGTACATTGATGCTAAAAACAGCCCGTTGTTTTACGGGGTGTCTATGGTATACAAGCCCCTGGCCACTGCCTTGCTCGTTAAAGAGATGTTCAAACAACGTCGCAAGCATTTGCCCATGCGTATAGGTGAGCTCATTCCCTTCGCGTCCTACGGTCAAACCAGTATACCGCTTAAGGAACAGGTAAAGCTTTTTAAACGCCACTTATACCGTATTGGCAGTAACAAAAAGGGTATTTTTGAGACGCAAGCAGCCATTGCGATGCCGGAAGATAAAAAGGAATTGTCTCGCGCCATTCGACAGTGTGAACATTTAGGGCAAACCGGTGACGGCAAATCGATTTACCTTTATCAACATAAAAACTGCTCTCCCATTATGCGAGAGATTGGACGGCTGCGTGAAATAGCCTTTCGCGCGGTGGGGGAAGGCACCAATAAACGCCGGGATATCGACCATTATGATTCACATTATTACCATTTAGTTTTGTGGGACGAATCCGATCTTGAAATTGTTGGAGCCTATCGTTTTGGTGATGCTGCACTTTTAACCCAAGCTGAGCACCCTACTGGTTTGTATTCTGCGACCTTGTTTAATTATGGCGAAAACAATGAAACCTTGTTTAATCAAGGGCTAGAATTGGGCCGAAGTTTCGTTCAACCCCGTTACTGGGGTAAGCGCAGTCTGGATTATTTATGGTTTGGCATTGGTGCCTTTTTGTCCCGCTATCCGAAATATCGCTATCTTTTTGGCGCGGTTTCGCTTAGCAACGCCTATCCCCAACCGGCTAAAGATTTAATCGTGCAATTTTACTCGACATATTTTCCCGCCAAGTTCGGTAACGCCAGTTGTAAGCGCCCCTATCAACTTTCTCAGGATACGCTGCACTCCTTTACAGGAAATGACTACAAAGCAGAATTCACGCAGTTAAAACATTTGTTGGCAAACATGGGCGTGAACATTCCGACCTTGTATAAGCAATACAGTGAAGTCGCCAAAGAAGGTGGTGTTGCCTTTTTAGGCTTTAATGTTGACCCTGATTTCAACGATTGTATCGATGGACTGGTGGTGGTGGACATGTTTGCGCTTACGGACAAAAAGCGCAAACGTTATCTAGAACAACACCAGATTAAAGCGTCAGCCTAATCTAAGGAGTGAAAGTAATAGGAAGGAGCAGGAAGGAGTAGATTAACCACTCTGGTTACAGCTGCAAGAGTACATCCGTGTATATGTCTTCTAATGTAACCAGGTCTGACACATAAATGTGCTCGTTAATCTGGTGAATGGTGGTATTGGGTACTCCCACCTCTACTACTTGGGTGTGGGGGCTGGCAAAAAAGCGGCCATCAGAAGTACCACCTGACGTACTGATCACCGGATAGCGACCAGTAGTGCGTTTAATTGCCTGTTCAACATTCTTTATCAAACAACCTGATTGATGATTTGGCTGACTCATGTAAGCTTCACACGCTCTTGAAAAAGTCACTTGTGCGTGGTTATCCACTTGGTAGATGAGATCGGTCAGCAAGTGGGTTAGCGAGGCTTGATTGAACTGCCAGGAATAGCGAACATTAAATTCAATTCGCACCGTTCCAGGCACTATATTGTCAGTAAACGTTCCCGTATCCATGTGCGTGATTTGCAACGTCGTACCAGGAAAATCGTCACTGCCTGAATCAAAAGCATAACTCGTCAGTGCTTGAACTATGTCGCTGGCTTTATGTATGGCGTTAACAGCCGATTTAGGGTATGCCACGTGCCCCTGTTTTCCCGATACTATGACGGTGGCAGAAAGGCTTCCTCGCCGACCTATTTTTATCTTATCACCCGTGGCATGACTCGCGGTAGGTTCACCCACAAGACACATATCCAGATGAACATTTTGCTCATCTAAATATTGCTTTATCCAGCTAGATCCCCACAGTGCTTCGCCTTCTTCATCACTGGTGATAAGCCACCATAAGGTCAAATGTTTATCATCCAGCGTACTAATTACGCGTTCTGTGGTTGCTAACATGGCCGCTATGCCAGTCTTCATATCTGCAGCTCCCCGTCCATAGAGCTTATTTTGGCTAACGACAGGGACAAAAGGCGATGATTGCCATTTATCTAACGGGCCAGGAGGTACCACATCAGTGTGGCCAGCGAAGGCAAAATTAAGCGGTCCTACCCCCCATTTACAAACCAGATTTTTAACACCGTTTATGCAATGCTGCTCACAGGTGAAGCCTAATTTAGACAGGCGGTAATTTAGATATGTCTGACAGCCAGCGTCGACAGGCGTAATCGATTCTCGTGCCATGAGCACTTCTGCATGATAAAGGCTTTGTGAAAACGACAACGCCCGAAGCGATTGAATGGACATGGAGCTACATGGTTAATTGAGATTGCTGACATTAGACAAAGTCTACATGACAGGGTCATAACACTTTTAAGACGAAGTCGTGACAGATTCCCATAGGACCTCAATCCCCACTTTTATCAGCGCTTCCAATGGAAATTGACATGCCTGCTTGATATAAATAGAGAAACTCAACACGTTAGGTATGAATGTGATAAAAATCATCGTATTGATCCCCCTTATTCTTTCACTGCTTTGGTTCGGTTATTTGCAAGTGAACAAATACACACTGGAGCAGGGTAAACAAGGGTTTGTTTACATCTTTGTTTTGTCAGGAGTGATTGCTGTATTTTACACACTGATGTTATTTTTAACCCATTAAAAAAGCCAGCTTACGCTGGCTTCTTATGGATTAATCAAGGGCTATCAATTGGCCCTTAGAAATAAACATTTTAGAGTGCTTGAGAGATACTGATATCTGCACTTGAACGCAGTGCTTCAATGTACTGTTGGTAACCTTTTTGCCCCTGGACTTGTGCCAGACGCTGTTTAAGGCTTTCGCCCAACTCATTGTCCAATTCTGGTGCTGGGTGTACACCTGCTAACTGAACTACCGCCACGTCGCCATTTACGGTTGTGGCAACATCTGCATTTTTGTCCCCTTCAGGTGCTAACGAAAACAAGGTATCGACAATTGCACGCGCTAATGTACCACCCGCTCTAGGCACCGCTTCAACCAATTGCCACGACGCTGATTTCGCTTCAAGTAAAGGCTCTACAGCCTCTCCTGCACGTACTTTGCTGGCAATGTCAATTGCCCATGCTTCAGCAGCTTCTTTGGCTTTGTTGGCCTTCACTGTCGCGGTAATGCCGTCGCGAACTTCGTCAAGAGATTGCGTACGCTGAGGCATATGCTCGACCACTCGAATTACCACTACCGTTTCATCATCCAGCTCTATGATGTCACTGTTCAATCTCTCTTCAATAAGTTCACTAGAGAAAGCAGCATCAAGTACTGCCGGAGAGCTCAATTCAACCGGCGCAGTGTTACGGCTAAACAGGGCTGATTCCTGAACACGCAAGTCCACCGCGTTGGCCACATCTTCAAGGGTATCCGGTACTTCAAAAGCAATTTCAGCCATGGTATTTTGTAGCTCAAAGTACTTTTCCATGGCTGCGTCATAAAGTAGCGTATCGCGAATTTCACCAGCTACGTCGTCAAATGTTTTTACGTCCGCTTCTTTTAGATCGGTAAGCTTAATGATGTGAAGACCGAACTCTGTTTCGACCACATCTGACACATCACCTACGTTTTCAAGTGCGAACGCTGCTTCGTCAAAGGCAGGATCCATCATTTCTGGCGTGATAAAATCGAGGTCACCGCCATTTTCGGCAGAAAAGGTGTCATCTGAGCTCTCTTGGGCTAATACCGCAAAATCTGCACCTTCATCAAGCTGCGCTTTAAGTGACTGTGCTTTTGCCTTCGCCGCTTCTGCATCATCACCCGCTTCAATGAGAATGTGAGACACACGACGCTGTTCTTCTGTGCCATAGCTGCCAATATTATTGTCATAATAGGTGCGTACGGCACTTTCATCTACCGATACCCGCGATTTAAGCGCATCAACACTCAGTGTTACGTAAGCAAGCTTTACTTGTTCCTCTGTATCGAAAGACGCAATATTGTTGTTGTAAAACGCTTCGATATCAGCGTCAGTCACCTCTACGCTTTGTGCAAATTCGTCAGAACTTACCAAAATGTATTTTGCGTCACGGGTTTGGCGCTGAAGTGCATTCGCCTGTGTTACTTCAGCATCTAAAGCGAAAGCAGAGTTTGTCAGTGCTGCCGCCAATTGGTTTTGGGTCATTTGTACCCGTAAGTAATCTCTGAAATCAGCAACTTGAAAACCGTTTTGGCGAAGAATCGTTTGAAAACGCTCATTGTCGAACTGTCCACCAAACTGAAACTCAGGCATTTGCACTATAGTTTCGCGGATTTGTTCGTCGCTCACCCTAAGCCCCATTTCTGTCGCCTGTTGCTGAATGAGTTTTTCAGCAATGAGACGATCTAATACGTTGCTGCGAAAATCCGCCAGATACTGCTCGCTAGAAAATAGCTGTGCAATACCCTCACCGTACTGAGACTCCATTTGTGCGCGCTGATTTTGATATGCACGCTCTAGTTCTTGTGCCGAAATTTCTTCGCCGTTTACGGTGGCTACAGCTGTAGTACCAGACGATGTAAGGTAACTACCCACACCTGCGAATACGAAACTTAAAACGATAAGCGCAATAATGGCCATCGCCCAAGGGCCTTGAGAACCTTCTCTGATTCTTTCTAGCATGATTGTTCTTCAACTCCGTTGCTTACTACACTCACCTTCCCCTATACAAAAAGCAGAAGGTAAAATAAGCGCTAATTATACCCCAATGCCACATAATATGAACGACCAAAACACACTAAAGTGGTGGTTGTCGTGACGTTTCCTATACAAATATTAAAATAAGAAGCGCAAGAGGCTGTAGGAGGTGTCTATATTCAGGTTTTAGTTAGCGATCCAATGTGCATCGCATGTGACTTTTTACCACAAATAAAAAAGGCGATGGACTAGCCATCGCCTTTTTCTATAATTTTTATGCTTAGTTACAAGCGTCTTTCAGTGCTTTACCAGCTTTGAAAGAAGGCACTTTCGCTGCTGAAATCTGAATAGTCTCACCAGTTTGTGGATTGCGACCACTGCGAGCTGAACGTTCGCGAACTGAGAAAGTACCAAAGCCTACTAGTGCAACTTGGTCGCCGTCTTTAAGAGCAGCAGTTACTGAGTCAGTGAATGCGTCAAGAGCGCGGCCAGCAGCTGCTTTAGAAATGTCTGCACCAGCAGCGATTTGGTCGATAAGTTGAGACTTGTTCACAATTATGATCCCCTTCGATTGTTATTATACTGTTTTGTCCAAAACGATTTTGCTTGAACGTTATAGCAAGCTTGATCGTTAACTTCAAGCTTCAGTCACAATTAATTAACTTTAAATGAATCGCTGCAATCCCTTTTGTGGCAAGGCTTCAAGCGAATACCACTTTAAGGTAACACAACTTTTGTGACTTGGAAGCCCTATTTTTAAAAAAATCGGATTTTCTTCGTCTCAATGGACATTTTTTGTTCAATTATTGCAATTTCAGTAAAAAAAACAGGCTACACCCCTTTAAAATTAAGGTATCTAGCCTGTCCAATGTGTTAGTTTTTAACCACTTTAAAGCTTTCTACTGGTTCTTGCAGTGCAATATCCAGTACATCGTCTATCCATTGAACGGGATGAATAGACAAATCTTTCTTCACGTTTTCTGGAATTTCTTCCAAATCACGCTCGTTGTCCTTCGGAATTACCACTGTTTTAATACCGCCTCGGTGGGCAGCCAATAATTTTTCCTTGAGACCACCGATTGCGAGTACTTCTCCACGCAAGGTAATTTCACCTGTCATCGCAACGTCACACTTCACTGGATTACCGGTAAGTGACGAAACCAATGCCGTACACATCGCTATGCCCGCACTAGGACCATCTTTTGGTGTAGCACCTTCCGGGACGTGGACGTGAATATCTCTTTTTTCGTAAAAGTCTTCGTTAATGCGCAGTTTTTCAGCACGGCTTCTGACTACTGTCATAGCGGCTTTAATCGACTCCTGCATGACATCACCAAGCGAACCGGTTGACGTCATTTTGCCCTTGCCTGGTACAGAAGTGGTTTCAATAGTCAGCAGATCACCGCCAACCTGAGTCCATGCCAAGCCGGTAACTTGGCCAATCTGGTTATCTTTATCTGCTTTACCGTAATCGAAACGCTGTACACCTAAGAAATCTTTTAGATTGTCTTTGGTCACCACCACTTTACTCTTGCTCTTCTTAAGCAAAATATCCTTCACGGCTTTGCGGCAGACTTTGGAGACTTCTCGTTCAAGGCCTCGCACACCGGCTTCACGGGTGTAGTAACGAATCATACCAATTACCGCAGAGTCAGTTATCTCCAGCTCTTTAGCTTTCAGTCCGTTGCGTTCCATTTGTTTACCGATCAAATGGTTTTTGGCAATGTTGAGTTTCTCGTCTTCGGTATACCCTGAAAGGCGTATTACTTCCATACGATCAAGCAACGGCCCCGGAATATTCATGCTGTTGGATGTTGCGACAAACATAACATCGGACAAGTCATAGTCCACTTCAAGGTAGTGGTCACTGAAACTGTTGTTTTGCTCTGGATCCAGCACTTCCAATAGTGCTGATGCTGGGTCGCCTCGCATATCCGATGACATTTTGTCGATTTCATCAAGCAAGAACAGCGGGTTTTTAACCCCCACTTTCGCCATCTTTTGAACAAGCTTACCCGGCAATGAGCCAATGTAAGTACGACGGTGACCGCGGATTTCAGCCTCATCCCGTACGCCACCTAGCGCCATGCGCACATATTTACGGCCGGTGGCCTTGGCGATAGATTGTCCTAATGAGGTTTTACCCACCCCAGGTGGACCAACAAGACACAATATCGGACCTTTTAGCTTTTTCACACGCTGCTGTACAGCAAGATACTCTAAAATGCGTTCTTTGACTTTTTCAAGGCCGTAGTGGTCTTCGTTCAACACACTCTCAGCGCGAGACAAATCTTTCTTCACCGGCGAGCGCTTATTCCATGGCACATTCGTTAACCATTCAATATAACTACGCAACACCGTGGCTTCTGCCGACATGGGCGACATCATTTTCAGTTTTTGAAGCTCAGCTTTGGCTTTGTCTTCTGCCTCTTTAGGCATCTTTGCATCGGCAATTTTTTTGGAAAGCGCTTCAAATTCGTCAGGGGTATCGTCTAACTCACCCAGTTCTTTTTGAATGGCTTTCATTTGCTCATTCAAATAGTACTCTCGTTGACTCTTTTCCATCTGCTTTTTAACGCGGGTGCGAATTTTCTTTTCCACCTGCAGCAAATCAATTTCGCCTTCCATTAGTGCCATCAGGTATTCGAGGCGCTCGTTGACACTTTGCATCTCAAGCACTTTTTGCTTTTCAGTAAGCTTGAGCGGCATATGTGCAGCCATGGTGTCTGCCAGACGAGCCGCGTCTTCAATACCGTTTAGCGACGTCAGTACTTCAGGTGGTATTTTTTTATTTAATTTTACGTAGCCTTCAAACTGAGACACTGCCGAACGGATCAGAACTTCCTGTTCACTTTCTTCAATGCTTTCGTCTTCAAGCCTATCTACGTTGGCTACAAAGTAAGGCTCAGACTGCTGATAACTTTCAACTTGCCCTCTTACGCTGCCTTCGACCAACACTTTTACCGTGCCATCAGGCAACTTTAATAGCTGGAGAATAGTAGCAATGGTTCCAACGGTATAGATATCTTCGCCTTCAGGTTCATCTACACTTGCGTCTTTTTGCGCTACCAAAAATATTTGCTTATCACTGTCCATCGCCGCTTCAAGACAACGGATCGATTTTTCACGCCCAACAAAAAGGGGTATGACCATATGCGGATAGACAACGACGTCCCGCAAGGCAAGCACAGGAATTTCAATGCGATTTTCACGCTCAACTGTCATACTTGTTCTCAATTAGTTTGATATTTCACTTGTATATGGGGATGCTAGGGCAAAGTTCAATCTCCACAGATTAAACAGTGTTAATCCCCTCACCGCCAGTATCACTTGTTACCATTATAGATTTTAGTCCGGTTGGCAACACTTATGTCGAAAATCTAATAGAAAGGCTAAGTTCAATTGCTCTAAACGTTCATATAAACAGCAAACTGCTATTCACTCATAGGGATACCATTGTTTAAGAGAACATCACGCCACAACATCAATCTTTGTTTTTGTTCAGCGTCGTGAACGAAGTGGGTGCAAGGCGGAACTTGACGAAAAACCACAGGAACTAATATTTCATGGTGAATTAAACCAGAAATAACACTCGTCGTTTTTAGACCGCGTCAGCGAGCAGGGTTTAGACAAGGCGGGAAATTTTGGGGAACCGGAGTTTACTTATGGTAAATGAGGATTTCACAAAATTTACGTCACAAAAACGCTAAAAAGCATTTGCTGAAAACATCAATCTTTGTTTTTGTTCAGCGTCGTGAGCGAAGTGGGTGCAAGGCGGAACTTGACGAAAAACCGCAGGAACTAGTATTTCATGGAGAAATAAACCAGAAATAACACTCGTCGTTTTTAGACCGCGTCAGCGAGCAGGGTTTAGACAAGGCGGGAAATTTTGGGGAACCGGAGTTTACTTAGGGTAAATGAGGATTTCACAAAATTTACCAACGCGGTATAAACCCGCGCAGTAGCGGTTTAAAAACAAAAAAGGCCCCGAGGGGCCTTTTTTAGCACTCTAGATCATTCAGAGGCTACTTTCTTTTCATTACTATCATAAATCAATATCGGCTTAGACTCACCGCGAATGACCGTCTCATCGATCACCACTTTACTGACATTTTCCATCGAAGGAAGGTCATACATGGTATCAAGTAGCACGGCTTCAACAATTGAGCGAAGGCCGCGGGCGCCGGTTTTACGATCCATTGCCTTTTTAGCAATTGCATTTAGTGCATCGTCGCGGAACTCAAGTTCAACGTCTTCCATGGCGAAAAGCGCACCGTATTGCTTGGTGATCGCATTTTTCGGCTCACGAAGAATCTGAATGAGTGCCTCTTCGTTGAGTTCTTCAAGACTGGTTACCACTGGTAGACGCCCAATAAATTCTGGGATCAAACCGTACTTAACCAAATCTTCAGGTTCTACTTGTTTAAATAGCTCACTGATTTGCTTACTGTTATCTTTCGATTTAACGGTAGCGCCAAAACCAATACCGGTATCTTTCTGGGCGCGCTGCTCGATAACTTTATCAAGACCAGCAAATGCACCACCACAGATAAACAGGATCTTAGAGGTATCGACCTGCAAAAATTCTTGCTGTGGATGCTTACGACCACCTTGAGGCGGTACTGATGCTACTGTTCCCTCAATTAGCTTAAGCAATGCTTGCTGAACACCCTCGCCTGACACGTCGCGAGTAATTGAAGGGTTATCAGACTTACGTGAAATTTTATCGATTTCGTCAATGTAGACTATACCACGTTGCGCTTTTTCAACGTCGTAGTCACACTTTTGAAGAAGTTTTTGAATAATGTTCTCAACGTCTTCACCCACGTAGCCTGCTTCGGTCAATGTCGTCGCATCGGCCATAGTAAATGGCACGTCAAGTAAACGCGCTAGGGTTTCCGCTAATAGCGTTTTACCACTACCCGTTGGACCAATTAACAATATGTTACTTTTGCCTAGTTCCACGCCATCGTGAATGTCGCCATTGCGAAGGCGCTTATAGTGGTTGTATACCGCTACAGAAAGCACCTTTTTAGCGTGTTCCTGACCAATCACGTAGTCGTCAAGATGCGCGTGAATTTCACTGGGCTTCGGTAAAGCGTCCTGCTTTTGCTTTGGCGCGATTTCCTTAATTTCTTCGCGAATGATATCGTTACATAACTCAACACACTCGTCGCAAATAAATACCGACGGGCCTGCTATCAATTTTCTTACTTCGTGTTGGCTTTTGCCACAAAACGAGCAGTACAGTAGCTTATTATCACCGTCACCGCTTTGCTTATCACTCATTACTTTTGCCTCTGCCTTGCCTGAGCCGAAAACCAAAACGTGCTACGCACTGGCTCAGGTCTACTATAACTATACTACTTAGTTGCGGCTACGTCAGATCGATTTGCTAACACTTGGTCAACAAGGCCGTATTCTTGCGCTTCTGTTGCACTTAGGAAATTGTCGCGATCCGTATCACGCGCTACTTTTTCGTAATCCTGACCGGTATGTTCCGCCATTAGGCGGTTCAATTTCTCTTTAATAGACAGAATTTCTTTCGCATGAATTTCAAAATCAGACGCTTGACCTTGGAAACCACCTAAAGGTTGGTGAATCATGACACGCGAGTTAGGCAGACAATAACGCTTACCTTTAGCACCAGCAGATAATAGGAATGCACCCATACTCGCAGCCTGACCCATACACACGGTACTCACGTCTGGCTTGATAAACTTCATGGTATCGTAAATCGCCATACCAGCAGTTACGGAGCCACCTGGAGAGTTGATGTAAAGGAAAATATCCTTCTCTGGATTTTCAGCTTCTAAGAACAACATTTGAGCAACGATGAGGTTGGCCATGTGATCTTCAACTTGTCCTACTAAGAAAATAACATTCTCTTTAAGTAAGCGAGAGTATATATCGTATGAGCGTTCTCCTTTAGAAGTTTGCTCAACTACCATAGGGACAAGTGCATTCATAGGGTCAAACGGGGTATTAGTCATAGCTACCTTGATTATCTAGCGTTAAAAACAAAAATGCTCGGAAGGCTCCGAGCATTTAAGCAGTTGCTGACAAGTATTGTCAATCAGACAGTAAAAAATTACGCCTGTTTGTTCATAACCTCGTCAAAAGCCTTAGTTACTTCGGTAACTTTAGCTTGCTCAAGCACCCACTCGATAGCTTGCTCTTCAAGTGCAACGTTTTGCATTTGCTGCATAAGCTCTTGGTTATTGTTGTAGTATTCAATAACTTCTTGTGGATCTTCGTATGCAGAAGCTGCAGTTTCGATCATCTCTTTCACTTTGTCTTCATCGGCCTTAAGCTCATTTTGCTTAATCACTTCACCTAGAAGTAGACCAATTGACACACGGCGTTTTGCGTTGTCAGTGAACAGATCAGCCGGAAGTTCTGGTAGGTTCTGACCACCGCCTTGTTGGCTGAAACGCTGCTTAGCTTGTTCGCGAAGCGCGTTAACTTCTTGATCGATAAGCGCTTGAGGAATGTCAATTTCATTCGCTTCAACTAGCTTAGCAATAACGTCTTCTTTTACTTGTGCTTTAAGCGTTTGGTTCAACTCGCGCTGCATGTTCTTGCGAACTTCAGCTTTAAGCGCGTCGACACCGCCCTCTTCCACACCGAATAGCTTAGCGAAATCTTCGTCAACTTTAGGAAGATTCAAGCCTTCTACTTTCTTCACAGTCGCTTGGAATACCGCGTCTTTACCTTTTAGGTTTTCTGCGTGGTAATCTTCTGGGAATGTAACTTCAATTGTCACTTCTTCACCGGCTTTCGCGCCCACAAGCGGCTTCTCGAAACCAGGGATCATGCGGCCTTTACCAAGTTCAAGCGCGAAGTCTTCAGCTTTTCCGCCTTCGAATTCTTCGCCGTCGATAGAGCCAACAAAGTCGATGATAACTTTGTCATCTTTCTTCGCCTTACGCTTAACTTCTTTCCAAGTCGCGTGTTGCTTTTGAAGCGTTTCCATCATGTTATCAAGATCTTCGTCAGTAATTTCTACTACTGGCTTTTCAATCGCGATATCGCTAACGCCTTTCACTTCAACTTCTGGATAAATTTCAAAAGAAGCGGTGAATTCTAGATCCTGACCATCTACATCTTTAGTCAGTTCAAACTTAGGCATGCCAGCAGGTTGAATTTTTTCTTGAATAACTGCTTGATAGAAGTTTTGCTGCATTACGTCACCAGCTACTTCTTGGCGTACTGCTTGGCCGTAACGCTTCTTGATTACGCTTACAGGCACTTTACCAGGACGGAAGCCGTTGATGCGCTGTGTTTTTGCCAATTGCTGTAGGCGTGACTTAACTGCTGAATCAACCGCGTCAGCTGGAACGGTGATAGTAAGACGGCGTTCTAAACCCTGGGTCGTCTCGACTGAAACTTGCATTATGTTACCTCAACTATACGCCTTTACAGGCGTTTTGTTCTCAATCCCCTCTCCCGTCATGCATTACGTGCATATCACGCCGGGGAAGAGGTCGTTATCTGACGTTTATACAATCATGGCTAGGACAAAAAAGTATGTCGACTAACTAACCTGAAACAAACGTACTGGTTAAAAAAAGACGCGGTAGTATACAGCCGCATACCACAAGAGTCGAGAGGGAAATACCATCCAATCGGTTAGATATCGAACAAACGCACAAAGATATTGAGAGATAGTAGGGATTTAGCAACGAAAAACAAAAAATAGAGAGATGGTCGGTGAGACAGGATTTGAACCTGCGACCCCTTGTACCCAAAACAAGTGCGCTACCAAGCTGCGCCACTCACCGACAGAGATATCTTTTATGAAAAGCTTTTTATAAAGCTTGAAAATATGGTGCGGAAGGAGAGACTTGAACTCTCACGCCGTGAAGCACTGGAACCTAAATCCAGCGTGTCTACCAATTCCACCACTTCCGCAAAAAAGTGGGGTGGACGATGGGACTTGAACCCACGACAACCGGAATCACAATCCGGGGCTCTACCAACTGAGCTACGCCCACCATAGAGGTGCTTGCAATAGTTTACATGTGAATTGTAAAACATGTAAACGTAAAGATTCTGCCATACTGTCAGGACCTACCTGACCCGCATGGCGCGCCCGGCAGGATTCGAACCTGCGACCCACGGCTTAGAAGGCCGTTGCTCTATCCAGCTGAGCTACGGGCGCTCGGCGAATCTTCGCTGCAAAAAGTGGTCGGTGAGACAGGATTTGAACCTGCGACCCCTTGTACCCAAAACAAGTGCGCTACCAAGCTGCGCCACTCACCGACTGTTGTAGCGGCTTTCGAAGTAATTTAACTCCGTGCCGTTACGGGGTGCGAATATTACTGACATCCCCCCACCTCGTCAAACACTTTTTTAAATAAAATTTTCAACCGCTCACAAAGCGTGCATTATCGTGTTTTTTTAAACAAAAAGCACAATAAACAAACAAATATCACCTATTTACATGCGTTACATTGTTCGTTGGTGATTGTATCCTGAGGCAAAAACGCACGCCTTTTATTTCTATTTAAAAAGAAAAAGCTCGCTGCAATAGATGAAAAGAGTGATTACACCTGCAACAATCTTTGTTCAACGACGGAGATGGCAACCTTCTTTATTCCCGAATTGCTATTATAAACGTCGTACTATCTCAGTACCTTTTAGCTTTCATTAAATGCGTTAATTACCTTTACCATCTACTAAAACTACGTTTGTGCTACTTAGCGAGCCAAAAGACTGGTTTCACTGTGTTGTTTTGTGAAACAATATAGGGCACTTGTTGACCACATACTTATATAGAGACTATGACCGCCCACCTCATTGACGGCAAGTTAATTGCCAAACAAGTTAGACAACACGTTTCTTCTTATGTTGAATCACTCATTCAGGCAAAAAAGCGCCAGCCCGGCCTTGCCGTTGTGCTCGTTGGCAGCGATGCTGCATCACAAGTATATGTCGCCAATAAGCGTAAAGCCTGTGAAGAGGTAGGGTTTGTGTCGCGCTCTTTTGATTTACCTGCAGATACGACAGAAGATACCTTGCTTAATTTGGTGGATGAGTTAAACCACGATAAAGACATTGATGGCATATTAGTGCAGTTACCCCTACCCGCTGGATTAAACGCGGAAAAGGTGCTCGAGCGCATTCACCCACACAAAGATGTTGACGGTTTCCACCCTTACAACATAGGTCGTCTAGCCCAACGCATTCCAGCCCTGCGTCCTTGTACGCCAAAAGGGATCATGACAATGGTTGAGTCCACCAAGCGCCCCATAAAAGGGTTAGATGCTGTTATTGTGGGCGCATCGAATATTGTTGGCCGACCAATGAGTCTCGAATTGCTATTGGCGGGTTGTACTGTTACTACGTGCCACAAATTTACTCAGAATTTGCGCAGCCACGTAGAACGTGCCGACTTATTGGTCGTTGCCGTAGGCAAGCCAAACTTTATACCCGGTGACTGGGTAAAACCCGGCGCTATTGTAATTGACGTGGGTATCAATCGTTTAAATGACGGCTCTTTAGTCGGTGACGTCGATTTTGACAAAGCCCAACAACGGGCAGGTTGGATAACACCTGTACCAGGTGGTGTAGGGCCAATGACAGTAGCCAGTTTGATAGAAAACACCCTAGAAGCCTACGTAAAGTATCACTCATAGTGTCACTTTATATATACCCTCTAGGGTTAGCGTCAGGTGTGATCAGTTTGTACCGTCAAACTTCATACCTGGCTGCGTCCTTTGGGCTTGAGTTTAAAACTTACCAATAGCTAAGTGTATCTTTGATGAACCTTTCTTCGTCTACCACGCCTCCTCGCGCCTCCCACCACGCTCATGCCAAAGCGGCTACAATGAAGTGGGTGGACGACATTGTGATAAAACACAACTTTTGTCCTTTTGCGCGATATGTTCGCCAGCCTAATCGTATTCGTTGCGAAACCCTGTCCGGCGATGCCGGCGACATTCTGGAAGCATTGTACGATGAATTAAAATTTCTGGATGACAATGAAACAATTGCCACTACCCTATTGGTATTGCTAAACGATTCGGTAACAAGGTTTGACGACTATCTCGACGTGTTAGCCATTGCAGAAAAAATGCTACAAGACTGGGGATATGCCGGTACGTATCAGCTTGCCAGTTTTCACCCCAACTATGTGTTTAGTGGTAATGAAGAAGAGGATGTAGAGAATTTTACCAATCGCTCTCCTTACCCATTACTGCATTTGATCAGAGAAAGTGATATTTCACTTTATATGAAGAATGAAGACGACGCAGAAAAGATATTCACCCATAATATTGAAAAAGCGAATGCGTTGGGTTGCCCTTATTTTGAACAACAGCTCTCTGAGATAAAAAACTCCGGCTCGCCAGAAAGCGAACCGGAATAGGGTTAGGTCCAGGGAGACCACGCTACAATAGCGACATTAAACTTACCCGACAATTGTGAGAGTTATATGACAACTACACACGGTTCATTAATGTATCTTTATTCTTTTTATCAGAAGTAAACTTATGGATCCCAGCACCTATACGCTCTCACCTATCGCAGAAATTGCGACCCCCTATAAGCAAAAGTTTGCCATTCCACGCCAACCTGGCCTAGCCAAGGCAAAGGGAACCTTACACTTTTTACCCGGTTTCGATGATAGTAATATGCTAAAAGGCATTGAGGGCTACAGCCACCTATGGCTGTTATTTATCTTTCATCACACTATCCAAAAAGGGTGGAAAAATACTGTGAAGGCCCCCCGGCTTGGTGGTAATGCAACCATGGGCGTGCTGGCGACAAGAAGCACTCATCGACCCAACGGGATTGGGATGTCAGTGGTAGAGAATAAAGGCGTCGTTGTTGAAGACGGTCGTCACGTCCTGAAAGTAGAGGGCGTTGACCTAGTCGATGGTACGCCTATCATTGATGTAAAACCCTATTTAGCCTACGCGGACAGTCTACCTCATGCACAAGACCGTTTAGAACAATACCACCCTATACCCAACCGTGACGTTATCTTTGACCAACGGCTTGCAGAACAACTCGAAAATGTAAATAAGCGCTTTAGTGATTTTGAGTCATTGGTGCGCCGTGTTTTGTCACAAGATCCTCGTCCTGCCTACAAACACGGGATAGAAGATGATCCAAAGTGCTACAAGGTCGCGCTATACAATGTTGATGTAGGGTTTGTTGTCAGCCAAGGTAGAATTATAGTTAGAGAGATAAATCCACTATAACCTCAACACTGTGTGGCGAAATTGTTCGCAGTTATTTAGAATACGCCAAAACCGAAATTATAATTTGATTTACAGGAAACCTGCTTTACATGCGCACTAGTCAATATTTGCTTGCCACGCAGAAAGAAACCCCTGCTGATGCAGAGGTTATCAGCCACCAGCTAATGCTCCGCGCTGGTATGATCAGAAAGCTCGCGTCAGGGCTTTATACCTGGCTTCCCTCTGGCCTACGAGTGCTAAACAAAGTAGCCAATATTGTTCGTGAGGAAATGAACAAAGCAGGGGCAATCGAAGTGTTAATGCCTGTGGTTCAGCCTGCTGATCTGTGGGAAGAGTCAGGTCGCTGGGAAGAATACGGCCCAGAGCTATTGCGCATTAAAGATCGTCACCAACGTGACTTCGTGTTAGGTCCTACGCATGAAGAAGTGATCACCGCACTGGTGCGCAACGAAATCAGTAGTTATAAACAACTGCCGCTTAACCTTTATCAAATTCAAACCAAATTCCGCGACGAAGTTCGCCCTCGTTTCGGGATTATGCGCGGTCGTGAATTCACCATGAAAGACGCGTACAGCTTTCACTTAGAAGACAGCTGTCTGGAAGAAACCTATCAGAAGATGTACGACGCCTACTGCAACATATTCTCACGTATGGGGTTAAATTTTAGGGCGGTTATAGCCGACTCAGGATCAATTGGTGGTAACCATTCCCATGAATTCCACGTATTGGCAGAGTCGGGCGAAGACGATATCGCATTCTCAACTGATAGTGATTACGCCGCTAACGTAGAAATGGCCGCTGCCGTTGCCCCAGAAAAGGCAAAGGCCTCAGGAGCAGCCGTTGAAACTAAAGATGCCAAAGGCAAAGACTTCAATGCCATTTTAAAAAGTGTTGACGCACACGCTACCAATGCAGTGAAAGTCATAGTGGTCAAAGCTGCCAACGACGTTGATAGTAAAGGCGAAGAAGTGGTATCTGATAATTGGGTAGCCCTTGTACTTCGCGCCGACCATGAACTCAATGACGTAAAAGCGGAGAAAATAAACAGCGTTGCCAGTCCACTTGTTGAAGCGTCTTTTGAACAAGCCAAGGATATCCTTGGCGTGTCGCCTTTCTTCGCTGACGCGACTAACCTAACGGTTCCCGTGTATGTTGACGCAAGTGCGGCAGCCTTAGCGGATTTTACCACGGGTTCAGGCACCGGTGGCAAGATGAATACCAATGTGAACTGGGCAGACGATGTTAACGCAGTTGATATTCGCAACGTGGTGGCTGGCGACGCTTCACCTGATGGTAAAGGCACACTGGACATTAAACGCGGTATAGAAGTGGGCCACATCTTTCAGCTAGGCAGCAAATACTCAGAGGCAATGAACTGTGGTGTGCTTAGTGAAACTGGTAAACACCAAACACTTACCATGGGGTGCTACGGAATAGGTGTCTCTCGCATTGTGGCGGCGGCGATAGAACAGAACCATGATAAGTTTGGCATTAAGTGGCCAGATCCTATTGCACCGTTTAAAATTGCATTAATTCCTATGAATATGCATAAGTCTCATCGCATTAAAGAAGCGGCTGAGAAACTTTACGATGCCCTTGTTTCACAAGGTGTGGAAGTATTGTTCGATGACAGAAAGGAACGCCCAGGTGTGATGTTTAATGACATGGAATTAATCGGCATACCTCACAGCATTGTCATTGGTGAAAGAAACTTGGATAATCAACAAGTTGAATACAAAAATAGACGCACTGGCGAGACGCAGTTATTAGACCTTAGCGCAGCAACAGACTTTGTTACCGCGCTTTAACAGCTGAGCTTGCCCTAGTGCGAGCATGAGGGGCGTATGCGGGTTACATTTTATGGCGTAAGAGGATCCATTCCTACTCCAGGAGCAGATTACATCCGCTATGGTGGTAATACCGCGTGCGTGCATATTGAATTAGAGGACGGTACGGATATCGTCCTCGATTCTGGTACGGGTATTCGTCTCTTAGGCGATAAACTGGTAAAAAAGCACACGCCCATATTTATATTGTTAAGCCACAACCATTGGGATCATATTCAGGGGTTTCCCTTTTTTGCCCCTATCTATCAAGAAGGCAGAGAAATCACCATTTACCCCGGCCAGACACAGCTCGATGAGCCTGAGCAAATTCTGCAACAAATGGAAGGTTCTCTTTTCCCCGTATCCCGAAGTGCACTTAAAGCCAATATCACTGTTTCTCCACTTCCCCCGCAGCAAGATACATTGCAATTAACCAGTGCCGTCATCAAACGGTTACCGATGAATCATCCAGGAAAAGGGAGTGCATACAGTATTGAGGCAGACGGTGCAAAAATTGCCTACATTACTGACAACGAACTATATCCGCCTTATAAAAAGGAAACGGATTTTAAAGAATTTGTGGAATTTGCAAATAAAGTCGATCTACTTATTCACGATGCACAGTATATGTTATCAGACATGCCAAAAAAATACGGCTGGGGGCATTCTGTGGCAGAAGAGGCGGTAAAACTAGCCATTGCCTGTAATGCTAAACAACTCGCGTTATACAGTCACGACCCTGAACGCACGGATAATGATATTGATGCACTCGTTGCCCATTGTCATGAATACGTCACAATAACAGAATCTAATTTAAAACTATTTGCATCATCGGAAGGCCAAACACTGGACTTCAGTTAAGCGTAACCCTTAGTACGGAGATAAAAAGGTGTCAGTGTTAAAGCCTTTATTAGTGATGGCAGTTGTTGCTGCTTGTGCGCCTGTGTATAGCTATGCGCAGTCATCTAGTGATTATTCAGAGATCGGAAAACAAGCTGAAGAGACGAAAACGCAACCTCCACCAGAAAATGCACAGGTGCCGGAAAATGAAGATATTGAAGTTATCGATATCATCAAACGGGATACCACCACAGAAAGTGTTCTTGATGAACGATTAGAAGGTGACAAGGAAGCGCTGGACAACGTGTTTGCAATTACCCAGCACCACAGAAACTATATCTTGCCATTTACCTATGTGGACAATCCTAACGCGGCGGGTAACGAAGATTTAAATCAGGACAATATAGATACCAAAGAAGCCAAATTTCAGGTCAGCGCCAAACTACCTCTTTATTTAGAGGAAACCGGTTTTGACGGCATCTATTTTGGATTTACCCTCACCTCATATTGGCAACTATATAACAGCGAGGCGTCTAAGCCCTTTAGAGAAACTAACTACGAACCCGAAATTTTCTGGCAGGAAACCGCAGATTATTCAGTGTTGGGCTATAAATTCAATATGTTTCAAGTGGGATTTAATCATATGTCGAATGGGCAAAGTGCACTTCGCTCGCGAAGTTGGAACCGCTTATTTGCCTCTATTGTGTTTAGTGACAATGATGATATTTATTACCTCAAGACCTGGTATCGTATTCCCGAAGATGAAAAAGCCGATCCCAGCGATCCCTCTGGTGACGACAATCCGGATATTGAAGATTACTACGGGCGTATTGAACTGGGTTATGGGAGAAAAGTGGGCGCATTTAAAATGTTAGCCTTACTGCGCAACAACTTGGATTTTGACGACAACAGAGGTAGTGTCCAGTTAGAACTGACTTACCCTATATCAGACAGGTATGAGGTACTATTTCAGTACTTCAATGGCTACGGTGACTCCCTGATTGATTATAATCGCGCGCAAGAGCGTATAGGTATCGGCTTTCAGCTACACTTTTTATAATTTGACAGTAAAAGACTTATTAAGCGGTACTCATTCAGTGTGCCGCTTATACTGCCTTCAATATCATAGCAATCCGCTAAAAGCCTACGCAATAACCCCCGCGGCGCGGTATAGCTGAATATGAACGTCAACCAGAGCCGCAATATCTCTTTGATATCCTCCTCCAATAACCGCAGCAATTGGTACGCCTAAACGCTCGGCCAAGCTAAACACTTGCTGGTCTCGTTGAAATACCCCCTCAGTAGAAATACACAGGTGTCCTAAATCATCGTTTACATGTATGTCTACGCCAGCATCATAAATTATCGCGTCAGGTTGAAACTGACATAAGGCCACCGTCAATGCTTGCTCAAGGGTGGTCAGGTATTCATCATCTCCGATCCCCTTGCTAAGTCCAATATCCAAATCAGAGTGCTGCTTGCGATAGGGAAAGTTTTTTTCTGAGTGGATTGAAAGGGTGAAAATATCCCTATCGCTACTTGCCAGCTTCGCGGTTCCGTCCCCTTGATGCACGTCTAAATCAATAATAAGAACATTGTCTATTTCCCTGTCCTGTTGCATCTCCTTGGCGGCCAGATACAAATCATTGAACAGACAAAAACCGGAGCCATAATCTGCAAACGCGTGATGATAACCACCGGTTAAATTCAGCGCCTTCCCCTGTTCAATGGCTAACTTAGCAGTCAAACACGTACCTGCAACTGCCGTTCGCGTGCGTTCAATAAGCTGCTCAGACCAAGGAAATCCAATGCGTCGCATGGCTTTCTTATCCAGTACTCCGGCCGTTAGTGCACTGACATATTCACTACTGTAATAGGTATTCAATAGTTCATCTGTCAGGGGGGTAGGCGCGATAAACTGAGTTTCACTAACCCCTCGCCGCACTAACTCATCGCGTATACCTACATATTTCTCTATTGGAAAGCGATGCTTATCAGGTAGTGAGAGCTGACTATAGATAGGATGGAATACTAACGGGATCATAAATTGATTTTATCTTAAGCGTGAAGGCGCTTTGACCATTACTTCGTCTTTAGCAAACTTCCCTGTATAGTGCCACGCCTTGTCAACAGGTCAAACTACTTACCACTTTTTCTACGTTGAATGACATACTCTTCATCGAACGTGCCATGTCATCACGTTGGGCTAACTGGTGATATCGTTCAGAAGATGACACCACATTACTGATAATACTCTCAACTTGATGTAATACCGCCTCTTGCTCATCTGCCGCGTCATTCAATGCCACCACGACGCTGGCAGTTTCCTGAATATCTCTGACGACTTTGTTAAGCGTTTCAAGCGCGGTTGCAGCCTCTGCCGCATTCGTATCGGAAAGCTGCTTACCTGAAGTCATCGCCGTTACCGCGCCTTTTGCTTCAGCTTCAAAACTACTTAAAATATTATTGATTTCTTTCGTTGATTGTTGAGTTTTCGCTGCCAGAGCCCGAACTTCATCAGCCACAACAGCAAACCCTCTACCGTGTTCACCAGCTCTCGCCGCTTCAATAGCGGCATTTAACGCCAGCAGGTTGGTTTGATCTGCAATTTCATTGATCACATTGACTACTTTTAGAATGTTGCTACTTCGACTTTGTAGCTCAGAGACGATATCACTGGACTCTGTTACGGCTTTTGCAAGCTGTTTAAACCCTAAATTTGCTTTTTCAAACGTGCTATAACAACTGGCGACGTTTTGTTCCGAATTGTTAGTTGCCACAGCAACTTGGTCAGTAATAGCGACAAGGTTTTGTACTATTTCTCTAAGTTTGTCGGTACTGCTATCCAGCGAGCGCGATGCATCCCGTTGCTCATTGGCACCATCCATTATTGACTGACTCACATTTCCGAGTGTACCAAACGCCCTTTCCATTTCTTGTTCTGCTTCCTGCAACTGAGTGACCGAGTCTTTTAGCTTGCTTTGCAACGAGCGGGCAGAGTTTGCCAAAACTCCTAACTCGTGTTCACTTGAATAAGTCAGTGAATAGTCGTAACGACTGTTAGCAAGATGGGCAATACAAGCGGCGACTTGTTTTGTCGGATTTATTACCTGTGTTTTTAATCGAGACACCACATACACCACTGACAGCAAAGACAAGAGTATAGCGGCGAGCAAGATTACCCATAGCATGGTACGTGTATTGGATTTTAGATCGGCTAAAGCAGTTGCAGACGCATCACCAATATCTTTAGCAATGGCAGTCAGTAATTTCGCTGGCTCTCTGTCGATGCCCTTTACAAAGCTATCACCCACTTTAGGGTCAAAGCCAGATGCGACAAAAGCTTCAAAGCCTTCCCGGTATTTTTTTGCCATTATTGAGTGTGCTTTTTGGAACTCACGGATCTCTGCTTTCACTTTATCGTTCACCACCTCACTTCGCAGCATGGCATCAAATTGTTGTGTGATCTCAGCTTCTCTTTGCTGAAATCGGCTCCAATACTTTTCCCTATCATCAGTATTGTGGCCCCGTAAAAGCACATTTTTCCATTCTTGAACTTGTGTTTTAAACGTACTTAGCACGGTATTCACATTTCTTTCTGACTGCACTAAGGTATGTTCGAGTTCATCGAATGCGTTGAGCAGTGAAAATGATTTTGCGATAGAAGCACTATTGAGTACTACAAGGATTAGGAGACTGGCAAGTACAGGAGTCATTACCAAACGGCTGATGCTAGTGGAAGTAAACACAGATAAACCTATTGATTAAATTGAGTAGAGAACGGCGTCATTAGATTATATTTTAGTGACGCTTTTGTTACAGATAAGGTGTTAACTAATATAACTTTTTATTCAAATTTATACATTTATCATATAGGAATAACTGAAGAGCTTGTACCCTTGATTAGTTTTAATTGGGGCTGGCTAACCTGAACAGTTTGACGTTCACTCGAACTTGTTGTGATCTAAAATCCACGTCAACACTCACTGACACACACTTAGAACCACCCTTTACGACGAAATACATACACCATAACCCCAACACAACTAATCATCAGTAACCATATTAGCGGGTAACCGTATTCCCATCCCAGCTCAGGCATGTTCCATTTACCTGCATTAGGGTCAAAATTCATTCCATAAACCCCTACAATAAATGTCAGTGGAATAAAGATAGTCGCAATCACAGTGAGTACCCGCATGACATCATTCATACGATTACTCACGCTGGAGAGATAAATATCCAACATACTCCCACTCATATCCCTATATGTTTCCAACAAATCCATCACTTGAATGGTATGATCATAACAATCTCGCAGATAAATCATTGTACCTTCGCTTATTGAGCCATGATCACCGTGTAGCAAATGGTTTATCACCTCTCGCTGTGGCCACAACATTCGTCGCAATAAGATCAGTTCCCGCTTTATGGTGTGAATGCGCTCAAGTGTATCCCTACCGACACTTTTCAGGATCTGCTCTTCGAGCGCTTCTAACTGCCAACCGAGCGTTTCCAGTACGGGAAACCCCTGATCGATCACAATATCCAACAAGCTGTATAGCAGAAAGTCAGCACTGTTCTTGCGCAAGCGGCTAGCGGGTTCGTTAAGGCGCTTTACTACTGGTTGAAACAATGAAAAGTCGGTGGAGCAAAAACTGACAACATAATGTTTTCCTAGAAAAAAACACGCTTGCTGAACAGAGAAATCCGCCCCGGTCACCGAAGGAAGATTCACTACCACAAAAAGCTGATCATCATATTCATCCACTTTGGGTCGCTGACCGATGTTGAGCACATCTTCCAACGCTAGCTTATGCAGACCAAATATCTCACCCAGCTCACGAATACTTTGCTCCGTTGGATGCCCTTCGACATGTACCCAAGTTACATTATCGCGATTAATATACTCACGACACTGCGCCGGATTCGCATCTTCAATATGCGAAAATGTAGTTTCACTATAGTCAAAAAGGTGAATAGCCAAGCTCGTTGAGCCCGCCATAGCCGCTGATTTTAGTGTACCTGGTGGAGTACCTGGCTGGTGGTAGCGTTTGTCAAAATATTCCATCTTTGTCCTGTCTCCTCATTGCAAAAGCGCTCCATACTCGTTAGCCAAATATGCATTTTCCTGCAAAAAGCGCCCCCAACAGCACGATAAAAGCCTGTGATTTTATGAATGCTATTTTATTAAATAACAAACGGTTACTAAAAACCAATACGATAAACACGTTAAAGCATAGCATGGCATTGTCTTTCGTCATCAACAACAAAAAACACAAGGTGGAAATTTCGATGGGAAGGGTTGGCGTGGTAATGCTAGAAGAAGCGTACACACCTTAAATAAAAAAAAACCCATTAAGAATTTAATGGGTTAAATAGAATGCTTTGCTAAATGCTGCTAGACACAGCATTACTCCCACTCAATAGTTGCGGGTGGTTTACCAGAAATGTCGTAAACCACACGGCTAATGCCGTCAATTTCATTGATAATGCGGTTCGACACTTTACCTAGGAAGTCGTATGGCAAGTGCGCCCAATGCGCGGTCATAAAGTCGATAGTTTCAACCGCGCGAAGGCTCACTACCCAGTCGTATTTACGTGCGTCGCCCATTACGCCAACTGAACGTACAGGTAAAAATACGGTAAACGCTTGACTGACTTTTTGGTAGAGGTCCGCTGCGTATAGTTCTTCAATGAAAATCGCATCTGCACGGCGAAGTAAGTCGCAATACTCTTTCTTAATCTCGCCAAGTACACGAACACCTAGGCCCGGTCCAGGGAACGGATGACGGTAAAGCATGTCATAGGGCAGACCTAACTCAAGACCAATTTTACGCACTTCGTCCTTAAACAGTTCGCGTAATGGCTCGACAAGTCCTAGCTCCATATCTTCAGGAAGTCCACCAACGTTGTGGTGAGACTTAATAACATGAGCCTTACCAGTAGCAGAGCCCGCTGATTCAATCACATCAGGATAAATCGTACCTTGCGCTAACCATTTGGCATTATCACGTTTGCCCGCTTCTTCGTCGAACACACGAACAAATTCGTTTCCAATAGCCTTGCGCTTAAGCTCAGGGTCTTCGATACCCTTAAGACGGTCTAAGAATCGCGTTTCAGCATCAACACGAATGATATTAAGCCCGAAGTGGTCACCAAACATTTCCATGACTTGGTCTGCCTCATTTAAGCGCAGCAATCCATTGTCGACAAACACACAGGTTAGCTTATCTCCAATAGCACGATGTAAAAGCATAGCAGTAACGGAGGAATCTACTCCTCCTGATAGGCCTAGAATAACTTCTTCATCGCCAACTTTTTCTTTGATACGCTCAATGGCGTCGTCAATAATTGCACCAGCGGTCCACAGCTTTTCACACTTACAGATGTCCATCACAAAGTGAGTAAGTAAACGCATACCTTGACGGGTATGTGTTACTTCAGGGTGGAACTGAACACCGTAAAATTGCTTTTCTGCATTGTACATTGCTGCATGTGGGCACGACGCCGTTTGCGCAATAGTTTCAAATCCTTCTGGAATAGCCGCAACCTTATCGCCGTGACTCATCCATACGTCCAAAAGTGCAGCGCCATTGTCGCCAATGGCATCTTCTATTTTATCAAGCAGTGGACTTGGCTTAATCACTTCTACCTGTGCGTATCCAAATTCACGCTTATCTGAACCAAGAACGCTGCCACCGAGCTGTTCAGCCATAGTTTGCATGCCGTAACATACACCCAGCACAGGCACCCCAGCTTCAAATACGTACTCTGGCGCACGGGGTGAGCCTTCTTCTGTTACCGATTCTGGGCCACCGGATAGAATAATACCCTGCGGATTAAATTCACGGATTTGTTCTTCAGTGACGTCCCAAGCCCATAGCTCGCAGTAAACACCAATTTCGCGAACACGACGTGCTATCAACTGCGTGTATTGCGAACCAAAATCCAAAATAAGTATGCGTTGAGCGTGTATGTTTGAACTCATAAAAAGCCTTTCTCTCTCTCCACCCCCTAAGCAATGTTTCGCTATAGAGCGTGGGCAAAGTGTTTGTAAACAACCTGTCCGAGGCATGGATGCCGAGGCCAAGCTCCCATGGAAGGGTGTACAGCGTGGTTGTGTCAGACACTATATCCACGCTGAACGGTGCCTCGCTTTAACCTAAACGGTAGTTTGGCGCTTCTTTGGTAATGCTAACATCGTGCACGTGACTTTCGCCCATACCGGCAGAAGTGACGCGTACGAATTGTGCTTTTGTGTTGAGCTCTTGAATAGTCGCACAACCTGTTAACCCCATTGCTGAACGCAAACCGCCCATTTGCTGGTGGACAATATTCGCAATGGGTCCTTTGTACGCCACGCGCCCTTCAATACCTTCAGGCACGAGCTTTTCAGCGTTGTTAGACTCTTGGAAATAACGATCAGATGAGCCGTGGCTTTGGTTCATTGCACCTAATGAGCCCATGCCACGGTATGATTTGTAGTAACGACCTTGGAAAAGCTCGACTTCACCCGGTGACTCTTCGGTACCGGCAAGCATGCTGCCAACCATGACGCAACTTGCACCCGCGGCGAGCGCTTTGGCAATGTCACCAGAAAAACGTATACCGCCGTCTGCGATAACGGGAATGTCTGTACCTTTCAATGCCTCTACTGCATCAGCTACCGCAGTAATTTGCGGTATACCACAACCTGTCACGATGCGCGTAGTACAAATTGAACCTGGGCCAATGCCAACTTTAACTGCATCTACGCCAGCGTCAGCCAGCGCTTTTGCGCCTTCACCCGTTGCAACGTTACCCGCAATAATCTGTACATTGGGGAAATCCGCTCTCACTTTTTTAACGCGTTCGATAACACCTTGCGAATGACCGTGTGACGTATCGATAAGAAGCACATCAACGCCAGCGTCAACTAACAAGGCAATACGCTCATCGGTGCCAGGACCGACGCTAACCGCAGCACCTACGCGAAGGCGACCCAACGAGTCTTTACATGCATTTGGTTTGTTTTCTGCTTTTTGGAAGTCTTTTACTGTAATAAGACCCGTTAGCTTAAACGCGTCATCAACGACAAGGATTTTTTCAATGCGGTGTTCGTGCATTAGATCTAATACGACATCTGAACTTGCCCCTTCTTTAACGGTAACCAGATCATCCTTACCAGTCATTACGTTGCTAATAGGTAGTTCCAAGCGCTTTTCAAAACGAAGATCACGGCCAGTAACAATACCAATAAGGTTATTGTCTTTATCCGTTACTGGGAAACCAGAGTATCCAAGGCGCTTAGAAAGGGCGATAACTTCACCGATGGTGGCGTCTTTTTCCACCGTTACTGGGTCTGACACAACACCACTTTCGTATTTTTTAACTTCACGTACGTGCTTGGCTTGCTCTTCTGGCTTCATGTTTTTGTGAATAAAACCAATACCACCCTCTTGTGCTAGCGCAATGGCTAAACGGGCTTCTGAAACTGTGTCCATGGCGGCAGATACCATGGGAATATTCAGCGTAACGTCGCGCGTAAGACGCGTTTGTAGGTTTGCAGTGTGAGGGAGGACGGTCGAGTGGCCGGGAACCAGCAACACATCGTCGAACGTCAGAGCTTCTTGGATGATACGTAGCATGCAACAACACCTATTCAGTTGAGGGTTAATTGCGGCGCAATTGTAGTGTTTTTTAGATTTCAGGTAAACTCTAAATGTATTAAACCCAGTGATTTTTTTTATGTTTACAAATTCGCCATCTACCTCTCGACAAATTTTAACAGTTACCAAGCTAAATCGCTTAGCCAGAACCGTACTTGAAGGCGAAATTGGCCTGATATGGTTGTCTGCTGAAATCTCCAATTTCGTCGCCGCTGCGTCTGGTCATTGGTATTTCACTTTGAAAGACAATAAAGCTCAGGTACGTGCAGCCATGTTTAAAGGCGCAAATCGCACTGTTCGTATTCGCCCCAAAGAAGGGGATAAAATTCTGGTGCGAGCGTCAGTTGGCTTATACGAGGCCCGCGGTGATTATCAACTGGTCGTAGAACATATGGAGAGCGATGGTGAAGGTGCGCTAAAACAAGCCTTTGAAGCATTAAAGTTCAAGCTCAATAGTGAAGGACTGTTTGATACCGCCAGTAAACGCCCTCTTCCGGAGCGCATTAATCGTATTGGTGTCATCACATCGTCTAGCGGTGCTGCATTACACGATGTGTTAAGTGTACTCAAGCGGCGAAGCCCACAAACCGAAATCATTGTTTATCCTTCAATGGTACAAGGCGAATCGGCCCCCCAGCAACTTATTAGTGCGTTACAGGCCGCCAACCGACGCTTGGAAGTAGATGTGGTGCTGCTTACCCGTGGTGGCGGTTCTTTGGAAGACTTATGGTGTTTCAACGATGAAACCCTGGCCCGTGAAATAGCACAAAGTCAATTGCCTATCGTCAGTGCGGTAGGCCATGAAGTTGATTTTACCATTGCTGATTTTGTCGCTGACCTTCGTGCCCCAACTCCTTCTGCTGCGGCGGAAATTCTCAGCCAGGACTCAGCTGCGCTAATCAAACTACTCGATACTCAACGGGTGCGATTAACCCGTGCCATATATCATTATCTTGAGGTGAATAAGCAACGCTTTAATATAAAACAGCAGCGCCTTCACGGGTTACATCCACAAAACAGGATCCAACACCAGTGGCAAAGTTTAGACAACTTACAAATGAAGTTGCAGCATCAGATCCACCAGGTGCTTACACAATCCGAAAAGCAGCTACATAGCTTGTCGTCCCGTTTGGCTCACCAATCGCCCACCACAAGACTCGCCACTGCCCGAGACAAATTACAACGTGCAAGTGAACGATTGCATGGCGCATGTCACGTGTTAATTAAGAGCAAAAAGAATGAATTCAGTAAAAATGTATCGCTTTTACAATCTGTCAGTCCGCTTTCGACGTTAGCAAGAGGCTACTCTATAACCCTGAGTAATGCGCGCACGGTAAACCATGTCAATTCAGTTGAGGTAGGCGATGAAATAAAAACGCGAGTGACTGATGGTGAAATAACCAGTAAAGTAACGGGTCTAAACCAATATAAGTAGTCTTCGGGACATGTTAACCCTGTTTACCCTTCTCAACGCTTTCTCTACATCTATGGTAGGGAGTGTAATACGTCGCATTATATCATCCACAACTGGGGTTATTCACGGGATCCCAGGTGTAATTGGCGTAACTTTATTGTGGTTGGGTTTGACCCATTCTTATGCTTTAGCCTCTTCTGTTCAACCCAATTTGATTCAACATCGAATTGCGGTTTTTTCAACATACCCCAGTGCGTCCTTAGCGGCGATGTGTACTGCCCACGGCGATGGGGATACGTCTGCAGGTTGTATTGAGGATGCCCTTTCACCGAGCGCCTTTATCAACGCTTTACAACGTTCAGGGAAGTTTTCTAATTTACTTCCTTTTAGCGAGGGCAACGATTATGAATTGCTGATAGCAAATATCGGCGAGAGTAGGGATAGTGCAAGTATCCAATATGGGGAGTTTACTCTGCGTTGGCGGGGACTTGAAATCGACACTGCGTCCTTTAGCGTATTGCCCGAGTCGCCTGATGCTGAACACATCGCTAGGTCACTGGTATCCTTTTGGCTTCAACATATCGAAGACAAAAACGTATTTACCAGTCAGTTTTTGTACTTAGCACTGAACGCCAGTAATTATGAAAATAGTCTTCTGGTGCCTGACGAAGTCGGAGAATTTATTAAATTAGAAACGCAACTTTTCGCTGATCCGTTTAACGGCGCAATTACACGCTATACGCACCCGTCTTTTGAGGACGCGTTTGTCGATGTGACAGTTTATCCCTTTCTAGGGCCATTGGATGCAGAGGAAAACACCCTTTTAAATCAGCAACTCAACGAAGACGTTGAAAAGGCCAACTCAGTGGCACAGTCACAGCACCTGACTCTGAGCCTTTCAAGTCCCGCCTCAAAATACATTGTAAACAGTGAAATTCACGGCTGGCGCTTAGGGCTTAAAGCGGAATCCGACACCGCACCGACTATTTATGCCACGACTTACGTTTTTCGAAGGGAAGATAAAATAGTGAAGGTTGCAACCACCTTCCCTGCCGATTTCTCCGATGCCCTGGTCAACGAAATTATTACGCGAGTGCAAGTCCCTCAAGAGTCAGCGTTAATGAAAAACATCCGTGCGATTTTAGCTGAGTCGACGACACAGTAAGCTATTATTCCATTAGCGATATGGCGGACTTTCGTTGCTTCCTAATGTCCTCAGCTAACTTTCGCTTCGCGTCTTAAAAAAGCGCCTTAGACTTGGACTTCTGTGTGTCTCCTCACTACTTATGAGGTAGACAGCTGCTTGCGATTTTGGCTTGTAGCGATCAAACCAGTTGTAGACTTGATTTTTCTGTAACGGTTGTGTTGTTTCGTGAATCTTTCTAACTGACATACTCATTCCTTTAGATTCTAAAAACGTACATTCACAGGCAATGAAATCTCCCACCGGGCTTTACTCGGTGTGAGCAGAAAAACGCATAACTATTAAGTCAGACTAATTTTGTTGGTAGTGCAAAAATGGCACCAGGATCAGATACCCTGACATGGCCGTTACACGGCAAGGACTGGCAATAATATCCCGTCACATTCTGTTAGAAGACAAATACATACTAACGCGTAATTGTTACAGTACTTGGTAAAGAACTACAAAATTTTGCCTGTTAAGGCCGAAAGGAATAGGCAGCTATGTGTTGTAGAGTGGAAAAATAAAAAGTCGGCATACCTTGAGGTTAAGGCATGCCGCCGTAGGGCTTATTTTTTGTCTTTGTAAAAAGACATCATTCGTCTGCGTTTGCGTTGTTGTGCCAAGGTAAGGTTGTTCTTCTTACCTTCAAATGGATTGTTTCCTTCCCTGAATTCAATCTTGATTGGCGTTCCCATTATTTCTAACGCTTTTCTGAAATAGTTCATGAGAAAGCGTTTATATGAGCTAGGTAAATCGTCAACCTGATTACCATGGATAACAATCACCGGCGGGTTATAGCCACCCGCATGAGCATACTTCATTTTCACCCGACGGCCTCGTACGAGTGGCGGCTGGTGATCATCTTGTGCCATTTCCATAATTTGGGTAAGAAGCGCGGTATTGATACGCTTAGTAGCACTTTGATAAGCCTCTTGTACTGATTCAAACAAGTTACCCACGCCCGAACCATGTAAAGCAGAAATAAAGTGAATGCGAGCAAAATCTATAAAGCCTAGCCGTCTGTCCATTTCACGCTTTATTTCATCTTTAATATCCGTGCTTAGTCCATCCCACTTATTGACCGCTACCACTAAAGAACGGCCAGAGTTTAAAACGAACCCAAGTAAACTCAAATCCTGATCGGTGATACCTTCTCGGGCATCAATAACGAGTAATACCACATTCGCTTCTTCGATGGCTTGTAGTGTCTTTACGATAGAAAATTTCTCCACCGCCTCACTAATTTTTTTCCGTTTTCTCACACCCGCGGTATCAATAAGAATATACTCCCGCTCGTCGCGCTCCATTGGAATGTAGACACTGTCTCGGGTGGTACCTGGCAAGTCGTAAACCACTACCCGCTCTTCTCCCAATATTCTATTGGTAAGGGTAGATTTGCCCACATTAGGTTTGCCTACGATTGCCAGTTTAATTGGCAATTCTTGAAGGCGTTGACGCTGAGTTTCGGCATCTTCGTCTTCTTGTGGCGCTTCTTCGATGACTTCCATATCCGGAAAATCTGCTTGTAAAGGCGCTAAAGCATCTTCTAGTAGTTGACTAACACCTCGACCATGAGCTGCCGCGATTTGCTTGATATTGCCAAGACCTAGGGAGTAAAACTCTGCGCTCTCGCTGTCGCCGTCGATACCGTCCACTTTGTTAGCAACCACGAAGACCTTTTTATTAATGCGTCGCAAGTGATCGGCAATACCTTGATCGGCGGGCAATAAACCTGCTCTGGCATCCACCAAAAACATCACTACATCGGCTTCTTCGATAGCCAGCAAAGACTGCTGAGCCATTTCCGCATCGATCCCTTCTTCATCACCTGTGATGCCACCTGTATCGACTACAATAAACTGACGCTTATCAAATTTTGCCTGTCCGTATTTACGATCACGCGTAAGGCCAGGGTAATCCGCAACGAGGGCGTCACGGGTATTGGTAAGGCGATTAAACAAGGTAGACTTCCCTACATTAGGGCGGCCCACCAAAGCAACAACGGGTAACATGTATCAGATCCTAGGGGTCGTGAAGCAAAAAGCACAAGCCGCGTGATAGTGTTAAGACTACCCTATGTAATCACACAGGCAACCAGCGACTTTTATGAATGCGCGCATTATACCTTGTTACTTATTGAATACCAATGTGGTTGTATGAGAGGAATGTGAATGTTCACACTAGTGTTTGTTGACCAAGGAAACAAACACGTTAACCACTCCCCCTTTTGTTGAATTAAGTTAACGCTAAGGAGAAGGCCCATGACAGCGCACAATTATGTTGAAAAGCGATATGGATACGATTGATATGCGCACAATAGCATAGTGCAATTACACGTTAAGAACATAAAAAAGCGCCTGACTGGTCAATCAAGCGCTTAATCATTAGCGTGTATTGTTCTTGTGATACAACCCTACTTAGTTTGGCGTGGTCACTGCCACTACTACACCACTACGCGTAATGGTAATAAGCATGTCGTCTACTTTCAGTGGTGCGTCGAAAATAGCATCGTCTTCATCGTCGCCGCCTACGTCAAGACGCGCGACGATGGTGCCACTTTCCTGCTCAATCCAGTGTAAAAAGCCCCAGTTATCGCCCACTACGATATAATCCCCCATAGGCGTAGCGGCAGTTAACGAACGTTGTTTAAGGCCACTTTGCGACCACAATTCAACGCCATTGCGTCTATCCAGTGCGTAAACGTTAGAGTTATTGTCTACGACAAAGATCTTGTTACCGTCGATATTGAGGTTTCTGTATGAACTATACTCGCGCTTCCAGATAACCCGTCCGGTACGAAGTTCCACTGCGGCCAAGGTGCCATTGTAAGACACGGTATAAATAGTACCGCCAAACAGCACAGGGGTCGTGTCAATATCAACAATGCGCTCAAGTTCTGTAGCGCCTGATGGTGTTGCAATAACCGTTTCCCAGGCCAATACGCCGGTATCAATTAGATTTACCTGAATTTTGCCCGTTGGAGTACCTATGATAGCCCCACCGTTTGAGGCAATCGGTCCCGAGATACCGCGAAGTGTAAGAGGCGGTGTATCACCTTCGTGTCGCCACAACTGCTCACCAGTACGCGTATTAAAACCAAACAAACTGCCGGCACCGGTATTGACGACTAAAATACCTTCATCAGCAGCGGGGGCCGCTAAAACTTCACCAGGAACGCTGGTATCCCATACCAATTCCCCAGTTTGGGCATCAAGCGCCGCTACGTAGCCATTTTCGGTACCAATAAAGACCAGCCTATCCGCAACGGAAATTCCACCAATACGCGCCGTTTCACCGCTTTGCCACAGATTAGTTACCGCGCTCAGCATACTTTCAGAACGAAATTGGGCGAAATCTTTCTCCCACAATACTTTCCCGGTAGCAGGTTCCATCGCCACTACAACGCCATGGCGATCGGCTGCATACAAGGTGTCGTAAGCATATACTGGGCGCAAACGGGAAAAGTAGTGTTCAACACCATCACCAATATCCCGCTCCCAACTTACAGCAGGGGTAAACTGAGCATCGATTGGCTTCAGTCTTCGAATTTCTAATTCTTCTTCATCTGCAAACCAATCCGACACTGTGGTACAGCCAGACAGTGTGATAGAAACCGCTAGCGCCATACCTATCGTGCGAGCAAATCGACCCTTACGGCCACACGTATTGTGAAACAAATTGCGTACCTCTTTATTCTTTATCCCAACTTAATGAGTTGTTTTTTTACTGTGCAGCGGCAACAGAAAGGTTATCTAACTTCATTTGTAAAAGCGGGTTGTTGGTATTCTTTTCCAACGCATTTGAGTATGCAAGACGGGCATCATCAAACTTGTTTTGTTTTTGATACACATCGCCCTTTAATTCAGATACTTCTGCGGCAAATGCGTCAATGGTTACATTGCTTAGCGTAGACAACGCTGCATCCAGCTGGTTCATTTCAATTTGCACTCTGGCCAGACGGGTAGCCGCCAGTGCTTTCATTTCATCGTTTTGTGCAAAGGTAACCACAGAATTTAAATGCGAAGCTGCAGCGTCTAAGTCTCCAGCATCTGCTGCCTGCTTGGCAGCCAACAAACTCGCAATACTCGCATAGCCGCTGTCTTTGTGTTCATTGATAAAAGCGTCTACTTTTGTGTCGCTACCTTCTGTACCAAAGCTTTCCACCGCGTTTTGATAAGCTACAGAGGCTTGTTCTTTACTTTCGATTTGCGCCTCTGAATAGTAACGCCAACCCCATAAGCCGCCCAGACCAAGTGCTGCTCCGACAATAATAGCGGTACCGTGTTCCTTCCAAAAACGTTTAATCGCTTCTACTTGTTGTTCTTCTGTTGCGAACTGTTCCATGATGTCCCCTTATTAATTCGCGCTCAGCATCTGAACTACCTTATCGGCTAAGGCATCAAAGCTTACTGTTTCTTGTTCTTGACCATCGCGAAGTGGTTTCACACCTACCTCACGTGATTGCATTTCGTCAGAGCCCAATAGGAGTGCCAGACGTGCGCCGGTTTTATCCGCACGCTTAAGTTGTTTCTTAAAGTTCCCGCCACCACAATGCATCATTATGCGTACATCGGGTAAGGCATTGCGAAGATGTTCAGACACTTCTATCGCGTACGCCTGCGCATCGTCACCCATTGCGGTAACATACACATCGGCAAAGCTGCTGTCTTGCCCTTCTTCGGTTAATGTGGTCAGTAACAGTACCAGACGTTCGATACCCATGGCAAAGCCAACTGCTGGGGTCGCTTTCCCCCCTAATTGTTCGACTAGTCCATCATAACGGCCACCTGCACATACCGTACCTTGTGCACCTAAGCTCTCTGTCACCCATTCAAACACTGTGCGGTTATAATAATCTAACCCTCGTACCAAACGTGGATTAATTTCAAATTCCACACCGGCTTGGGTTAACTGAGCACAGAGTGTCTCAAAATGGGCTTTAGAGGCGTCATCAAGGTGGTCGATGAGCGAGGGAGCATCTACAATGGCCGCTTGTACTTCGGGGTTTTTACTATCGAGTACCCGCAATGGATTGCTCTCTAAGCGGCGAAGCGAATCTTCGTCCAACTTGTCAGCGCGGGCTTTTAAATATTCCACTAAGGTGTCGCGATAAGCAGCACGGGCTTCGTTTGAACCCAGTGTATTTATTTGCAATTTAACATGTTGTTCAATGCCAAATGCTTTCCATAAGCGTGCACTTAACAATATGACTTCAAGATCGATATCTGGGCCGTCCATACCATAAGTTTCTACACCGAATTGATGGAACTGACGATAACGTCCTTTCTGAGGACGCTCGTGGCGGAACATAGGCCCCATATACCACAAGCGCTGTTGCTGGTTATATAACAAACCGTGTTCATTACCTGCGCGTACACAGCTTGCTGTGCCTTCGGGGCGAAGCGTTAAGCTATCGCCATTTCTGTCTTCGAAGGTATACATCTCTTTTTCAACGATATCAGTGACTTCACCGATAGAACGTTTAAATAAATCTGTGCTTTCGACAATGGGGGTACGTATTTCTTGATAGCCATAGTTCGCCACAACCTGACGAAGTACAGATTCTACCTTTTGCCATGTACCGGAAATCTCCGGTAGGCAGTCATTCATGCCTCGAATTGCCTGAATAGTTTTAGCCACGTGAAATTCTCATACTGCTAAATAGTGAAAAGCCCCGCATTATAGGGGCTTTGGGAACAAACAACAATGATACAACCTCAGTCTTTGACTGATACCTGTATTTTGTTTGCATCGCTTATTCGTGCGGCCTTGGCACGGATCTTAGCCTCGAGCTTGTCAACCAAGTCGTCGTTGGGTAAGCGCTCTTTCACGCGTTTACCGTCTTCGTATAAACCACTCATATTACGTGCCCCCGTTAGACCAAGATCGGATACCTCAGCCTCACCAGGGCCGTTGACAACACAGCCAATAATCGACACATCCATAGGAGTAAGAATATCTTCCAAACGCTGTTCTAAGGCATTCACGGTGCCAATAACATCAAATTCCTGACGAGAACAACTTGGACAAGCAATGAAATTAATACCACGAGAACGGATACGCAATGACTTGAGAATATCAAAGCCAACTTTAATCTCTTCTACCGGATCCGCTGCCAGTGACACCCGTAGCGTATCGCCAATGCCTTCAGCTAGTAGCATACCCAACCCGACAGCACTTTTTACGGCACCTGCGCGCTGTCCGCCGGCCTCGGTAATACCCAAGTGTAAAGGTTGGTCTATCTTTTGGGCTAACAAGCGATATGCCCCTACTGCTAAGAAGACATCAGAGGCTTTTACGCTAACTTTAAACTGGTCAAAGTTCAGTTTATCCAAAATATCCACGTGGCGCATGGCGGACTCGACCAAAGCTTCTGGTGTGGGTTCACCATACTTTTCCTGAAGATCTTTCTCCAAAGAGCCGCCGTTTACACCGATGCGGATAGGTATATTTTTATCTTTCGCACAGTCTACTACCGCACGAACACGTTCCATATTGCCGATGTTACCTGGATTAATACGCAGACAATCAACGCCGTATTCAGCGACCTTTAGTGCAATGCGGTAATCAAAGTGAATATCGGCTACCAATGGCACTTTCACTTGTTGTTTGATCTGTTTAAACGCTTCGGCCGCTTCCATTGTAGGAACCGACACTCGCACTATTTCACCGCCGACAGCAACAATTCGGTTAATCTGATCGACTGTTGCTTTTACATCAGTCGTACGTGTATTTGTCATTGATTGAACAGCAATGGGTGCGCCATCGCCGATGGGAACATTACCTACATTTATGCGCGTTGACTTTCTGCGCGTAATAGGACTTTCTGAAAACATCTAATTACCTACATTGGGAGTGTAAAACGAGCGGTCCTGCCGTTGTGATACGCGGACAGATCTACCGACTCGCCATTTACCGTTAAGCGCACATTATTGGCTGCACCTAGTGTAACTTCAACCGGCGATAGACCTTGGATTTCCATGACACGACCTTTTTGCTTCACACCATACGCTATTGCTTCACCAGTGGCATCTTTGATATTGACCCAACAATCGTCAACAAAGGTAAACACCATAGCAATAGGCACATTGGCGTCAGCCTCAACTATTTCTGACGTTTCGTCTTGTGAAGTGATTTCTTCTACCACAGCGGTTAGATTATTACTGTCATCAATTGATGACACTGGCGCAGAAATGGCCCCGTCATTGAGATCACCCTCTTGGGTAAAGCCCGTATTTTCGTCATCCAACGTATTGCTTACAGCTTCGTCTTCACTGGTTTCTTGAAGACTCTGTGTCACCGCCTCCTGCCGCGTTGGGGGTAACGGCACTTCTTCAGTTGAATTAAGTGCACCACCCAGGTCTTCCTCATCGTTCGCCGTGCTGATAGGCGTATTAGCGGCTTCCCGCTTGATAGCCTCGGTCAACGGTACATCAGGTGCCGTTTCATCATTAGGTTGTTGATACCACCATACCACCACAGCGGCAATAATAAGCAATAGAATGACATAGGTAACCATCATCCACCTGTCATCCTGTGTCTGTTTTGCGACACGCTTTGAGAAACTCTGCAGCTTGGCAGACGATGGCACTGATGTCTGGTTGTGATATTGTTCAAAGGCGTCAATCACTTCTTGTGCGTTCAGCCCTAACTGTTTGGCATAATTGCGTACATAACCTTTAGTAAAGGTGATTGAGGACTTCTCATCAAGTAAATCATTTTCCAAATCATCGATTTGGCGTGCTTTTAAAAAAAGTTTATCGGCAACAGCCTGCTGTGATAGTCCGAGCGTTTCTCTACGGGCTTTAAGCATGGCCCCTGGACTTGGCGTATGTTCTTGTTGTTGCGAATTAACGTCTTGGTTCGCTTTTTCTTCTGACACCATTAAACTTTATTCCTCCTGCTCACTCGGTGGCACTAACCAAAGCGTCTGACCAGCAATAATAGCGCCAGAATTACTCAGGTTATTCCATTCTTGCAGTTTCGCCATTCTGATATTGTGCAATCGAGAAATACGATATAAGTTTTCGCCCGGTTTTACTACATGGATCTTAGCGCTTTGTGTAGTTATTTTGCGGTTTTGTTCACTATGGACACTGGTTTCTTCCGCATTGCTGACACTAACCGCAGAATTTAGACCTGCTTCACTGCTTTTTTGTTTTGTTATTACCTTGCGCAGCCCCGCTTTACTCTGAGCTAAATAGCGCTGAGTCAAGCCATCATCGGGAAATAATGACACCATCATTTCACCGTATCCCTTCGCAGCCGCTTCATCTCCTTGCCCTTTAGCAATTTCATAGGAAAGCCACAATGAATCTGCAGTTAGTTTTGCTACTTTATTATACCGCTGTAAGGTTTGACTCGCCTCTCCCCACTGTTCAGTCATGACGTACAACTCTGATAGCAAGAAGAGACTTTTTACTCGAGTGGGTTGGTGTTTCAGGGCATCCTGAAAATAGTTAATTGCCTCGTCTATTTTGCCTTGGCTTTGAGCACACAATGCAAGATTCTCATAGGTTTGCGCAGCATTAGCATAACGTTGACTATTTATCGCTTGGAAGAAGTACGCTTTTGCTGACTCATATTCTCCCAATTGGCACTTAAACGCACCGTAACTATTGGCTATGTCACCGTTATTGGGTGCAAGCTCTAAGGCAGTTTCGTAAAAGCCCTGTGCCCGTGCGTCATCACCCACCAATTGGTAGTAATAGGCCATGGCATATTGCACATCAGCAGAATCAGGGTTGAACTCTAATGCCTTATCGAGATTTTTCTTCGCCTGGGTGTAATTGTTGTTCTGTAAATAGGTAAGACCTAGCGACATACGGGTCTTTGCCGCCTCTTGGGGGTCAAAGTCTCTTCCGTACACTCCAGGCTGAGATTGACTTACGCAACCTGACATAATCAACACCGCGCTTAGTAGCCCGCAAGAAATCGTCGTTCTCAATCTCAATAACATTTACTCACCCTTACATCTCAATGATTATTGAGCCATTTTTACTGAAATTGCTTCGCCCTTCATCTGTTTTTTTAACATTCTTTTTGTTCTGTCCACAACATCGCCCACTAATTGGCCGCACGCCGCGTCAATATCATCGCCGCGAGTTTTGCGTACTACCGTAGTAAATCCATACTCCATCAGTACTTTGGCAAATCGGTCAATGCGAGAATTGCTTGAACAGGTATAAGGAGACCCAGGATATGGATTAAATGGAATTAAGTTTATTTTGCTCGGTGTGTCTTTCAATACCCTTGCCAATTGATGCGCTTGTTCAGTGCTGTCATTGATATTTGAAAGCATTACGTACTCTACCGTCACACGCCCTTGGTTCGCTTTAGACTTAGCCAAGTAGCGACGAACCCCTGCCAAAAACGCTTCGATATTGTATTTTTTGTTGATAGGAACAATTTCGTTGCGCAATTCGTCAGTAGGGGCATGAAGAGAAATAGCCAGTGCTACGTCAATTTGATCGCCAAGCATATCAAGGGCTGGCACTACACCAGATGTACTTAGCGTAACGCGGCGTTTAGACAGACCAAAACCAAAGTCATCCAACATGATATCCATGGCTGGCACAACATTTTTAAGGTTAAGTAACGGCTCGCCCATTCCCATCATTACTACGTTGGTGATCGGACGTTTGCTTGAGTCTTTAGACAAGCCAAGGAACGTGGCTACACGCCATACCTGACCAATAATTTCACTCACGCTTAAGTTGCGGTTAAAACCCTGCTGCGCCGTTGAACAGAAAGTACACTCTAGCGCGCAGCCCACTTGTGACGACACACACAGTGTTGCGCGGTCAGTTTCAGGGATCCACACCGACTCCACTTCCTGACCACCTTCAAGGGTAAGCGCGAATTTGATTGTGCCATCGCTGGCTTCCTGATAGTACGCGATTTCAGGTGCTTTAATTTCACAATTTTCAATCAGCATCGCACGAAGGTTTTTGTTGAGATTACTCATTTCCTCGAAATCGCTAATACCATGCTGGTAGATCCATTTCATTACCTGATCGGCACGAAACGGTTTCTCGCCCATTTCCTTAAAGAAATTGCGCAAGCCTTCGCGATTTAGGTTTAATAAGTTAGTTTTTGCCATGAATAAGATGACCCTTTTACCTTCGAGGGATGCCCCTCTAACTGCTGAATTTGGTGTAAAAACCAGCGATTTGAACGCGTCTTAAGCGACAAATCAACGCTGATTAAAATTTGCGCGGATTTTACCACAGATGGGGTTTGAGAAAAAGCCGATTTAGCCCAGTGAAGGGTTAAGTTTAATGATTTGGGAAAACGTAGTGTAGTGCGCCTAAATGAGCGCCGAGCAAAGCAGCATAAAGCGTGTGCCTTTTTTCTTAGCGCCTGAGCGCGTTTTAGGCAATGCGCGAGAAGCGTAGTTTAGTACGCCTAAATGAGCGCCGAGCAAAGCAGCATAAAGCGTGTGCCTTTTTTCTTAGCGCCTGAGCGCGTTTTAGGCAATGCGCGAGAAGCGTAGTTTAGTACGCCTAAATGAGCGCCGAGCAAAGCAGCATAAAGCGTGTGCTTTTTTTCTTAGCGCCTGAGCGCGTTTTAGGCAATGCGCGAGAAGCGTGGTTTAGCTTGCCTAAATGAGCGCCGAGCAAAGCAGCATAAAGCGTGTGCCTTTTTTCTTAGCGCCTGAGCGCGTTTTAGGCAATGCGCGAGAAGCGTGGTTTAGCTTGCCTAAATGAGCGCCGAGCAAAGCAGCATAAAGCGTGTGCCTTTTTTCTTAGCGCCTGAGCGCGTTTTAGGCAATGCGCGAGAAGCGTGGTTTAGTATGGCTAAATGAGCGCCGAGCGAAGCAGCATAAAGCGTGTGCCTTTTTTCTTAGCGCCTGAGCGCGTTTTAGGCAATGCGCGAGAAGCGTGGTTTAGTATGGCTAAATGAGCGCCGAGCGAAGCAGCATAAAGCGTGCTCAGGCGCTAAGAGGGACTCAGAAACAAAAAACGGGGCTTATAGCCCCGTTTATTCTACCTTCGTAATCTTAGCGAGTACGTGGGCAGATTTCTTCTTCAGAGAAGAAGTATGCGATTTCGCGAGCTGCTGACTCTGGCGCGTCAGAACCGTGAACTGCGTTTTCATCGATTGACGCAGCATAGTCAGAGCGAAGTGTACCTGCAGCTGCATCAGCTGGGTTAGTTGCACCCATGATTTCACGGTTAGCTAGAACAGCGTTTTCGCCTTCTAGTACCTGAACCATTACTGGACCAGATGTCATGAAGTCTACTAGTGCGCCGAAGAAAGGACGCTCTTTGTGTTCTGCATAGAAACCTTCTGCTTGCTCTTTGCTCATGTGGATCATCTTAGATGCCACAATGCGAAGACCTGCAGATTCGAAACGGTTGTAGATTGCACCGATAACGTTTTTAGCTACCGCATCAGGCTTGATAATCGAAAAAGTACGCTCAAGAGCCATGTTCTCTCTCCAAACAAATAGTATGTATCTTTAAAAATTTTGGCCGCGAATTATAGGCAATTAATTGTCACTTGACTAGAGCCTTTATCAAATCAGGCTTAAAGTGCTGTTTTTGTGTGTAAATGTAGGAAGAGATTAGCTTGTCGGCAATGACAATATGATGACATGGTACAGGTTATTTTGCTAAAGCAGATATTCATTTTGAGCAATACCTGCCCTAATAACACGACTATGAATGAGAAAAACGACTTAGAGAAAGCAACGTGACGCTAAAATGTTACGCGTTAGCTTTAGCAAGTTCTTGAATTTTACCCACGATAGCGCGCAGACCATTACCTCGTGTTGGCGTAATATGACGCTCTAAGTCTAACGCTTCGAAATATCCGTCGATATCAAACGCTAGGATCTCTTTGGGCGTTTTGTCATTGTAAGCGGCAAGCACTAACGCCAGTAGGCCTTGCACGATCACCGCGTCACTATCAACATCAAAGGTAATCTTGTTACCGTCAAACGACTCAACTAACCATACGCTGCTTTGACACCCCTTAACTAAACGTTCTGGCGTCTTGGCCTCTTCAGGCAATCCCGGAATAGATTTTCCCAGATCGATGATGTATTGATAGCGTTGTTCCCAATCGTCAAAGAACGCTAAATCATCAATAATCTCGTCACTACTAGGTAATTGCATTGCTATTTCCGTTATATGTGTAAAAGGGATAAATCGCGTTGAAGGCGACTAAAAAAATAAGCCCGCTTCAAGCTGTGCTTCTTCGCTCATCATTTCACGGGACCAAGGTGGGTCGAAAACAAGCTCAACATTGACATTTTTAACATGAGGAACCATCGCGACTCGGTATTCTACGTCACCAACCAACACCGGCCCCATACCACAACCCGGTGCGGTCAACGTCATATCAATGTTAACACTGCCAGTATCTTGATCGATAGACACCTTATAGATAAGGCCCAGTGACACCAGGTTAATCGGAATTTCCGGGTCGAAAATGGTTTCCAGTGCATCCCACACCTGTTGTTCGCTGATGTTACCATCTTGCGGGGCATCAAAGCTAAGTGTCATGGCTTTACGGCCGATGGCGCCCGCGTCTGTACCGTCAATGCGATACATATTACCGCGCCACGTTACCGTATAGTTACCACCGAGCTCTTGGGTGATATTCACAAACTCGCCTTCTGGGATCACGGTCGGGTTACCCGCAGGAACCAAACGCGCTTTACAATCGCGCTCGGTGGTCACCATTTTTTGCTTCATAAACTACTTAGTACTCTTTTTTCTAACACTGGTGGGCTTTATCGCACCACTTAGCCTACGTTAAAGCTCTCGCCACAACCGCATTCGTCAACCACGTTGGGGTTATTATATTTAATAACGCCGTTTACACCTTCTGTAACGTAATCAATTTCTGTATTACGCAAAAGGTCAATGGCATCGGCAGCAACCGCCACATTGAGCAAGGGTGATATCTCTACAATTTCATCATCGGCCTTGGCACTGTCTGCGAAATCAAGCACGTAAGCATAACCCGTACAGCCACTTACTTTTGTCGATAAACGAATTAACTGACCAGGCTTGTCTTTAAGCTTACTTTCGAAATGCTTAACGGCACTGTCAGTTAGCGTAATGAGTTTTGTACTAGGTACAAAGGTTTCAACACTCATAGTGCCTCCTTAGGCCAACATCATTTTTGCTTTTTTAAGTGCAGCAAATAAGCTGTCTACTTCTTCAAGCGTATTGTAAATTGAGAACGACGCACGCGCCGTACCCGGAATGCCAAAGCGCTTCATCAGTGGTTGTGCACAGTTATCACCGGTGCGAATAGCCACGCCCTGTCTATCTAAAATGAAGCCCACGTCTGCTGGGTGTGTGCCTTCAAGAAGAAAGCTTAACACGCCTACTTTATGTGGGGCCGTACCAATAATACGCAAGCCTTCAAATGCTTCTGCTTGCTCGGTGGCGTAGGCCAGTAACTTCTGTTCGTGCGCGTGTAATGCCTTTACATCCAACGCACTAAACCAGTCTACGGCTGTCCCCATACCAATGGCGCCAGCAATATTGGGCGTACCGGCTTCTAAGCGGTTTGGCAATGCGCCCCATGTGGCTTCATGGTAAGTGACATCTTTGATCATTTCGCCGCCCACCTGCCACACTGGCCAGGTTTCTAATACTTCCTTTTTGCCCCACAGACAACCAATGCCTGTAGGACCAAACAGCTTATGCCCTGAAAACGCGTAAAAGTCGCAGCCGATATCTTGTACGTCAACGCCACCGTGAGCAATGCCCTGTGCCCCATCAACTAACACCCATGCACCTACGGCTTTTGCCTTTTGACTGAGCAGTTTAATCGGGTTTACTGTGCCAAGGGCATTAGAAACATGAGGAAAAGCCACCAACTTGGTTTTAGCCGAAAGCAGTTTATCGAAAGCGTCGAGGTCAAGTTCACCGTTGTCAAAAATAGGCACTACATTTAGCGTTGCACCAGAACGACGGCAAGCCTGTTGCCAGGTAACAAGGTTGGCGTGGTGTTCAAGCTCAGTCACCATCACTTCATCGCCTTCACTTAACAACTGCCAGAGTCCATTGGCGACAATATTAATGGCTTCGGTCGTGCCAGACGTCCAGATAACTTCTTCACGCGCATTCGCGTTAATGAACTTGGCAACGCTACTACGGGCATTTTCATAACGGCGGGTCGCTTCATCTGATAAGTGATGGGCGCCACGATGCACGTTAGCGTTTGTAGTGGTGTAAAAGTCTACCAGCGAGTCAATCACTGCCTGAGGCTTTTGAGTCGTTGCCGCATTATCAAGGTATACCAGCGGCTTGCCGTCTACCGTTTTCGATAAAATAGGAAACTGGGCGCGAAGTGCTGCAACGTCTAAGCTCATTTCACCTCCATATGGGCGAAACGCTCACTTAAGATAGGCGCCAACCACTCGCGTACGGCCGCATTTGGCACGTCATTAATAAGCTCTTGAATAAAGCCAAAGTTCAACATGACCAGTGCTTTACTACGAGATACGCCCCGCGTTAACAGGTAATACAAGGCTTCTTCTTCAATTTCAGCAACCGTGGCACCGTGGGCACATTTTACGTCATCGGCGTATATTTCAAGTTCTGGCTTGGTATTGATCACGCCACGGCGAGATAACAACAAGTTGCGATTGTTAAGCTCTGCCAGTGTTTTTTGTGCATCGCGGTGGATGTGGATACGGCCGTTAAATACAGCGCGCGCTTTGTCACCAACGATACCACGGGCATTTTCTTCTGTCGTGCCATTGGGCATAGCGTGCTCAATGGTGGAATGAAGGTCGAATAGCTCGCCTTCGGCCAGAAGGTAAATGGCATTCATCTTTGCGTCGGCAAATTCACCAGCGTGGTGAATGTCTACGTCTAAGCGCGATAATTCACTACCGTAACCCACCATAGTGCTGTTAAGCGTAGTGCGGTTGTGTAGTTTAAAGTGACTGCCACCTAACTGCTTTGCTTTACCAGTAAACATGGCAAAGCGGTAATGTTCAAGGTGAGCATCATCAGCCAAGTCGTATTCTGCAAACGCAGTGGTTAAGCTTTCAGCATCACCAAAACCTTGCTCAATTACCGTAGCGCTTGCGCCTTCTGCTACTTTCACTACAACACGGGTATGCGCATCAACATTTTGCGAAGCCATATTCACAATGCGCACTGGTGTATCGATTTTCGCGCCAGCTTCTACGTTAATAAATACGCCGTGTTGACATAGCGCATCGTTAACCAAACCGAACATATGGCGGATTGGCTTGACTTGACCGTAAACGCTGCTGATCGCTTGCTGCGTAGCCGCGTCATCAATATTTAATGAGGTAATAGTCATGCCCGCTGGTACATCAAGGGTATTAACCTGTGTGACCAACACACCATCGACAAAAACAAGGTCGATAGCGTTTAGGTTATCGATAGCAGGCACCGGTAATTTATCAGCGTTAACCGCTTGCTTAGCTTCGCGCTTTTCTACCGGCGTAAGCGGAGTGAAACGCCAGCTTTCGTTTCTTCGTGCTGGCCAACCATCGGCTTTTAACTGTGCTACGGCCTGCTGACGCACGGGCGCTAAGTAATCGGAGATTGGCGCCGCATCAATGACCTGTTCTAGCCATTGACTCATGCTTCTGTCTCCTCGTACGCTTTACCTAAGAATGCGTATCCGCTTTTTTCTACTTCTAGTGCAAGTGACGCATCGCCACTTTTCACAATTTTGCCGTCGGCAAGAATGTGAACAAAGTCAGGCTTAATGTAGTCAAGAAGACGCTGATAGTGGGTAACAACAATGAAGCTGCGCTCGCCGTCGCGCTGGCTGTTAACGCCATCTGCAACTACCTGTAGTGCGTCAACGTCAAGGCCAGAGTCTGATTCATCAAGAATACAAAGCTTTGGCTCAAGCAAAATCATTTGCATGATTTCGTTACGCTTTTTCTCACCACCAGAGAAGCCTTCGTTCACACCACGCTTTAAGAAATCAAGTGGAAGCTGTACTTGCTTACACGCTTCTTTTGCCTTCTTTAAAAACTCAGCGGCACTTAATGACGCTTCGCCGCGCTGTTCGCGCATAGCATTAACCGACTCTTTCATAAATTCCATATTGCTTACGCCAGGAATTTCTACTGGGTATTGGAATGCAAGGAAAAGGCCTTCGCGGGCACGCTCTTCGACTTCAAGCTCCAGTAAATCTTTACCGTTAAGGGTGGCTTCGCCTTCGCTGACTTCATAACCGTCGCGACCAGATAGCACATAGCCTAGTGTACTTTTACCGGCACCGTTGGGGCCCATGATAGCGTGTACTTCACCAGGTTTAACTTCAAGGTTAAGACCTTTAATGATGTTTTTCTCTTCCACGCTGGCATGTAAATTCTTGATACTAAGCATTGATTACCCCACTGAACCTTCAAGACTAATTTCGAGCAGCTTGCCGGCTTCTACGGCAAATTCCATTGGCAACTCTTTGAATACTTCTTTACAGAAACCGTTAACAATCATAGAAACGGCCTTTTCTGTGTCTAAGCCACGCTGCTGACACAGGAATAATTGTTCGTCGCTCACCTTCGATGTTGTTGCTTCGTGCTCAACAATGGCTGAAGGGTTGCGGCTTTCGATATACGGGAACGTGTGCGCACCGCACTTATCCCCGATAAGTAGCGAGTCACACTCGGTGAAATTACGTGCACCGTCTGCCCGCGGTCCCATTTGAACAAGACCGCGATAGGCGTTATTGCTGTTACCCGCTGAGATACCTTTAGAGATAATCGTCGACTTGGTATTTTTACCCACATGGATCATCTTAGTACCGGTATCAGCCTGCTGACGACCGCGTGTTAGTGCTACTGAGTAGAACTCGCCTACGCTGTTGTCGCCTTTAAGTACACAACTTGGGTATTTCCACGTTACCGCAGAGCCCGTTTCAACTTGTGTCCACGAAATTTTGGCATTGGTATGCGCTACACCGCGCTTGGTTACAAAGTTGTAGATACCGCCTTTGCCGTTCTCGTCACCTGGATACCAGTTCTGCACGGTTGAATACTTGATGGTAGCATCATCCATCGCAACAAGTTCTACGACAGCTGCGTGCAGCTGGTTTTCGTCACGCTGAGGTGCGGTGCACCCTTCTAAGTAGCTAACGTAGCTACCTTCATCAGCCACAATCAAGGTACGTTCGAACTGACCAGTGTTCATTTCATTAATGCGGAAATAAGTAGATAATTCCATGGGGCAACGGGTGCCTTTTGGAATATAAACAAATGAACCGTCGGTAAACACAGCACTGTTTAGCGCAGCAAAATAGTTATCTGTACGTGGAACTACCGAGCCGATGTACTTCTTAACCAGATCTGGATACTTTTGCAGTGCTTCTGAAATTGGGCAGAAGATAACGCCTGCTTCTTCAAGTTTATCGCGAAAAGTCGTTACAACAGATACCGAGTCAAATACTGCGTCTACCGCCACGCCTGCCAGCATTTCCTGTTCGTGCAGAGGAATACCTAACTTTTCATAGGTGCGCAGCAACTCCGGATCGACCTCATCGAGAGATTTAGGCTTATCTTTCATGCTCTTTGGCGCTGAGTAATAAGAAATGGCCTGATAATCAATCTTTGGATAATCCACATGGGCCCAATCTGGCTCTTCCATTTCTAGCCATGCGCGATACGATTTCAAACGCCATTCAAGCATCCATTCAGGCTCGTTTTTCATTGCTGATATGCGGCGGATAACCGACTCGTCCAGGCCGCTTTCAAACGTTTCCGATTCGATTTCTGAATAGAAACCTGCCTCGTACTTTCTTTCTAACGCCTGTTCGATCTGTTCACTCATGTTGGGATCTCACTTGTTTGCCTGCATTTGCTGCCACTAATTTTTGCTTAACCAGCACAGTGATCATCCCACGGTCTTGATGATCCCTGCTTTTTTAACGTTCGCTCGGTAGTACTATCTAAGTCTTCCGCAAGCGGATGACGAGCCAACTGCCAGTTACATTGAGGGCAGCCTAAAATTTTGGTGCGGTAGTATATAATACCCGACTATTTCACTCAAATATTCAGCCATTTATTTGTGGCATATCGGCGAATTATTTCTACCTAACCGAATTGAAAACCTATGCGACTACTGCGTGACGTAATCGCGTTGTTACATCTATAACTTTTTGTATTACGTATTCGATGTCTTGTTGGGTCGTAAAGCGCCCTACACTGAATCGAATACCGGCGTGGGCTAGTTCGTTGCTTCTTCCTATTGCCTTAAGTACATAAGAAGGCTCAAGACTCGCTGAGGTACAGGCCGAGCCAGAGGACACCGCGATGTCATTAAGCCCCATCATTAAACTTTCGCCATCTACACCAGCAAAACTTACATTTAAAATTCCTGGCACTCTTTGTGTTGCGTGTCCATTGAGATAAATCTCATCAAGCTGCTGTAAACCATTCCAAAGCAACTCGCGAAGCGACTTGATCCGCTCCCCCTCTTGCTCCAACTGACTCACTGCCAACGCTATGGCTTCGCCCATTCCCACTATTTGGTGCGTGGCTAAGGTACCTGAACGCATCCCCCGCTCATGGCCACCACCGTGGATTTGCGCGACTAAATTAATTTTAGGTCGACGGCGAACGTACAGAGCCCCCATACCTTTGGGGCCATAGATTTTATGTGCCGAAATCGACAATAAATCGATGGGCATTGCGGCCAGATCAATGGCTATTTTCCCCACGCTTTGCGCGCCATCGACATGAAAGAGAACCCCTTTTTCGCGACATAAGTCACCGATGGCGGCGATATCCTGAGTCACACCTAACTCATTGTTAACGTGCATCACTGACACCAAAATAGTGTCATCTCGCATGGCGTTTTCTAAGTCAGCCAAGCTAATTAAACCGTCACTTTGAACGTTGAGATAAGTAATTTCAAAACCTTTAGATTCAAGGTACTCACAGGTGTCTAACACGGCTTTATGTTCGGTGTTTACGGTAATGATATGGTTGCCTTTCTTTTGGGCACCTTGGCCATATCCCTCAGCCACACCTTTTATTGCAAGGTTGTTTGACTCAGTGGCACCAGACGTAAACACTATTTCCCGCGGGTCGCAGTTAAGGGCATCACTTATTTGATTTCTGGCCACATCTACAGCTTCTTCTGCCATCCAACCAAAACGGTAACTGCGGGAAGCTGGGTTGCCAAAATTTCCATCTAGCGTCAGACATTTAGACATGGCCGCCGCCACTGACGGATCCACAGGTGTGGTAGCCGCATAATCGAGGTAGATGGGTGTTGATAAAGCCATGGTTTACTCAATACCTATTTAAAGCTGAATACTAACTTCGATATCTCTGGTTATATCTTTCGCTGTATCTTTACTCAATTTGCGCAATGACGCAGAGCTGTCCTGACGTCCTGCCACTTCCTGAACATCCCTTTTGGCCATTAATTCGCCTAAGGTAATCGAATTCAAGAATACAGAAATACGATCACTTAAATCTTGCCATAAACTATGGGTAAGGCAGCGATCGCCGCCCTGACAGTCAGCCTGCCCTTGACAGCGTGTAGCATCAATGGACTCATCGACGGCTCGGATTACTTCACCAATAGCGATGTCAGAAGCCTCTCGTCCCAGTAAATAACCACCACCAGGGCCGCGCACACTGTCAACCAGTTGTTCTTTACGCAACCGAGAAAAGAGTTGTTCCAGATAGGAAAGCGAAATTTCCTGTCGCTCAGAAATATCGGCAAGAGGCACTGGACCGCGCTTAGAGTGTAAAGCGACATCAAGCATTGCGGTAACCGCATAACGCCCTTTAGATGTTAGTTTCATTGGATTCTCCTGCCTTTTTTGATAGCAGAATTTTCACATACCCGACTAAATTGGTCAAGTATAAGACCTACTAAATTAGTCAGGTATTATCGATTACTTTAATCGCTTTTAAGGTCAACTTTATCGGGGGCTATTAGTCCTTCTTTTACCATCTTGAGTGAATCAAGGTGATAAGCGGTGTCGTCATCTATCCAACGTTTTTTTACACCATCATAAATAAAAGTATATGTGATATTTGGATAAATAAGGTTTAAGACGTCTCCTGATGCAGGTACATACGCAAAATCGAAACATCCACCGGGTCGATTCAGCTGACTAAGGATGTCACCAAATTTGGTATCTACTGTATAGGGGGCAATAACTTCACCAACGCTGAAATCTAGCGGTGATGTTCCTTTGCGAAATTCATGGAGTTGCCAATACCCTTTTGATTTATCGATCTGTCCATTACACGTACACAATAATAATTGAACGTCAGGCTTACACATTACCACTTCCTTTTAATGAATGTTTCTTTGGGCAATAATTAAGCGGCAGCTTACCCAATTTCTAATTCGTACAAACCATTTCATCAGCTAGACGTTGACAGAGAATTTGTAAACATAAAAGCATTAGCTAGTAAAAAGCGCTATTTCGATTATATCCCGGGATCAAACGAAGAATGGGCCTCTTCACGCTGCTGGGTTTCGGTCAAATCGAATCCCGTTTCTGCAAAATCTTCAGCACTGATATTGTGAAGGTTATCAGTACATACATCACCACCGAGCGACTGAATGACCTTGCACATTTCTTCGACTTTAATGTCCATTTGGTGCATATGCTCGAGCATAATCCCCATAGCATTGGCGACAGGGTCCGGGTTATCTGGTGCCACTGCATAGGCGTCAAAGCCGTATTTTTGCGCAATTTTATCGCGCTGGGGGTTAACCGCTGCCGCGCTGTCTTGATGTTTAGTTATGATAATTCGCCCGGGGATCCCCACCGCGGTTGCTCCGTCCGGGATGTCTTTGACTACCACCGAGTTAGACCCAACCTTGGCGTTTTCACCAATAGTAATTGGCCCCAATACCTTAGCCCCAGCTCCAACTACCGCGCCGTTTTTAAGCGTAGGATGCCGTTTGCCTGCTTTCCAACTTGTGCCCCCCAAGGTGACACCGTGATAGAGAGTAACGTCATCACCAATTTCAGCAGTCTCGCCAATAACCACCCCCATGCCGTGATCGATAAATACTCGCCTTCCCAGAGTCGCCCCAGGGTGTATTTCTATGCCCGTCAACCATCGGCTAAACGTAGACAGTGTGCGCGCTAACCACTTCCAATTAGCCTTCCATAATTTATGGCTAATACGATGCAACCATACTGCATGTAATCCGGGATAATTAGTTAGCACCTCAAAGGTATTACGCGCTGCTGGGTCACGATGAAATACACCTTGAATGTCATCTTTGATACGGGCAAACATGGTAGTTACTCTTTATCTGATCCATTTTCTGATGTGTCTTGTGAGCGCGCGCCCTGCTCAACAGACTTATCAATTGACGCTAAAATACCGCGCAATATGTTTAGCTCTTGTGACTCGGGACGCGCTCGATTAAACAAACGCCGTAATTTCGTCATAACTACACCAGGGTGACTTTTGCGAATGAAGGAGGTTTTCTCCAATGTGGACTCAAGGTGCACATAAAAACGCTCCAAATCTTCATTAAGTGGATAGTCTTCTTCCACATTGGGGTACGCTTCGCGATTTAAGTACGCCATACGAATTTCGTAGCACAAAGTTTGTACTGCTGCTGCTAAGTTAAGCGAACTGTATTCAGGATTCGCTGGTATACACATGTGGAAATGACATTGCTGAAGCTCTTCGTTTGTCAGGCCACTGTTTTCACGGCCAAATACCAAGGCAACCGGATACTTTTCCACTTCTTGCACTAGCTTTTCACCACAATCCCGAGGGCCGAGCATGGGCCAAGAGTGTGTACGCGAGCGAGCAGACGTGCCCACGACCAGACCACAGTCTTTTACCGCTTCTTCTAGCGTATTGACTATTTTGGCATTGGCCAGTACATCACCTGCCCCGGCCGCCAGCGCACTTGCCTGGCCATCAGGCTCATTGACGGGATCAACCAGATAAAGACTGCTCAGTCCCATAGTTTTCATCGCGCGAGCGGTTGAGCCTATATTTCCCGTATGAGAGGTGTTTACCAAAATAATGCGAATATTTTCGAGCATGCTTACGTTACCTACGTACCTTCACAGGTGAAGGGGCACTATTTAGCCTTCACCTTTTCTAACCTTTAATGGCGCAAAAGTGTAGCACAGTGGCGGTATAGATGGCTATTTAGAACATGCACCCCATAGAGCGCTCTGGGTATATTAATCGAAAAAGCGCGATACTAAAGCGCAGCTCCTTATCCTGCTAAGGTAATTTCATTTGCATCCAACGACGATTCTGGTAGACTCCGCCCGTTTTCGTAAACAACTAGCTATTTTTTGTACAGCTGGTTCGTTTCATTGGTCTTTTACAATTGGTGGTTTATCTATGCATCCTATGCTGAATATTGCGGTGCGCGCTGCGCGTGCGGCCGGAACAGTTATCGTTCGTGGTTTTGAAAAACACAATGAGATAGCAAAAGAGTCTAAAGGCTTGAACGACTTTGTTACTCAGGTAGACAAAGAAGCCGAACAAGCAATAATTGCTAAAATTCAGCAGTCTTATCCGGAACATTGCTTCTTAGGTGAAGAGTCTGGGGAAGTTCACGGCAAAGAGACTGATTATCAGTGGATAATCGATCCGCTGGATGGCACCACTAATTTTGTAAAAGGCATCCCTCACTTTGCCGTTTCTATTGCCCTTCTTCACAAAGGTCGTTTAGATCAAGCCGTTGTATTTGACCCAATCCGCAGTGAGCTTTTCACTGCTAGCCGTGGTCAGGGTGCACAACTTAACGGTTACCGCATTCGTGCCTCTAAACCCCGTGATCTTTCAGAAACGATTGTTGCTACAGGTCTACCGTTTAAAAACAAATCACATTTTGGTGAGTATGCACTGAGTCTTAATAAAATTTTCCATGAAGTAGGTGATATTCGTCGTGCTGGCAGTGCTGCACTTGACCTGGCATATGTGGCTGCAGGTCGCCACGATGGTTATTGGGAGCGCGGCATCAAGTCATGGGATATTGCAGCTGGTGAACTTATTGTTCGCGAAGCTGGTGGCTTAGTCACTGATTTTAAAGGTGGCAACGACCCACTACACAAAGGTGAAATTGTCGCGGGTAGTGCAAAAGTGGTTCAAGGTCTAGTTAAACACCTTAAGTAAGTCTACTTATACTATACAGCTAGTATGTATAGCCTATAGGGTAAACGCTTTTACCGCGTGATATACAACACGAACAAACAAAAGAAAAAGGCACAGGAGTCTAATCCCTGCGCCTTTTTCTTTGCTGCAATCTAAATTACGCCAACTAGCCTAAGGGCTAATGGTAGTGTTAGTATGCCAATTACCATCTGTGCGTGAGTACTGTGAAGCCAATGTGTTTCCTCAGCGCGTTTTCCTAAAAGCCCCCCAAACAAAACACTCTCCTTGCAAAGCCAAAGCAAGCCAACACACACTACTGCGCTTAGAAGCCCAGTCACAACCATTGCAATAAACGGTGTCATGAATAATGCACTTGTATAATATCCTATGCCAATTAACACACTTTGATGCACTACGTAGAACGGAAACACGTAACGATTAGCACTTTCGAAAATGGTACTTGGCTTTACAAAGACGCGATGAGCTAACGCTAGAATAGCTAACAGACCTACTACTTTTGCGATGTAGTAAGCATACATAGCGCCCTCATAGACCAATGCGCGATCAACAAATTCGCCCCTCAAAGTAAACCCAATTTCATAAGTTACAGTGAGTAATACAAAAAGGAGTAGTAACCGATATCTTTGCTTTCGTAGCCACTGCCAAAAATTCGCTGAATGCCCGAACCAATAGCCATATAATAGACACGTAAAACCATACACATCACGTTTTATATCACTATCCTCAATATACATAGTACATAGAGACAGCGACACAAACCCTATAAGCCAAGCGATATTGAACACACCAAACCTGCGTCGTAAAAACACAAGAATCCAGTGAAATGCCACTAACAACAAGGTGAAACGCCATAAGGAACGAAGAAACCATAGATGATTCACATCAACGTGATGCCAAATGCCTGAGCTGAATTCGCTAAAAAAGTTGTCGTCACCAAAATAAAATTGCCAAAAAAAACTTAACATCGAGGCGTTCGTAGCCTGTTGTTGCGTCATTTCAACAAAGAGTTGCACAGGCACTACAGCGTATATCCCCACCAATAGAGGTAACAGTACAGCGTTACTGCGCCGAGTTATCAGATACAATAAACCTTTTGATTGCTGCATAGCATAAAGTGAGGCTCCTGCTATAAACCACAGTAGGCCCATTCTCCATGGAGACGTCAACATCAAAACATTTTGCAACCAATACCACTGGGAGGACTGCTTAAAATGAAACGTCCATTCTGGTACCCAAATCATGCCTAAATGAAAGAAAAAAAGAATAACCACTGCGATAACTCTTAAATAATCAAGTACGACGATCCTTTGTTTTATTTGGGAGCCAGGTTGAATATTAACAGGCGTTAGACTCATTATGATTTTTACCGATGTTGGGTGTTTCAAATAATTGATAAAGCTGCTCTAATCAACGTAATAACTAAGCCTTTGAAAAGCTTGAAAACTGTGACAAACGGTGGGAATAAGTGATAAACGGATGAGCGAAAAGATAAATTACAAAGCAGTATTTCAAAAGCATCAAACTCTGTTCAGTTTGGTGTTATTAGGGGTTTACTTTATTATCAATGGTGCAGTTAATGCCACTACCGTATTAATGGAAGGGCTGCGACAAGCGGTACTGCCTTTTTCAAGCTGGGAACCGTTTGTTTGGGAATACACCAGCGCATTCAGTAGCTTTTTGCTGGTTATTGTTCTTGCGCGAGTTTTGAGGCATTTCCCATGGGACTGGCTTCGTCCTGTAAGAAGCCTATGCATATACCTTGGCATGGCCCTGGCTTTTGCTGCGATGCATATTGTACTTATGATTATTTCGAGAAAATCGATTTATGAATTGGCCGGAGCTCAATATGATTTTGCCTCATCACCGCAGCAATGGATCTTTGAGGTTGTCTATGAGATGCAAAAAGACATGTGGTCATTTGTGTTCTTTGTTGTGGCAATTTGGTGTTACCGTTATGTTGTGTCTCAATGGCTGGGGAATGCCACAAATATTGCTCTTGATGCACTTAAACAGCCTGAAACTATTGAGCCCCCTCTCCCTGACAACAACACCCCGACAAACAACTTATTATTAATTAAGAAATTGGGTCGAGAGTTCCTAATTAACAAACAAAATATCGAATGGATAGAGTCGTCAGGGAACTATGTGAATCTATACATCGGTAACGACGTTTTTCCTATGCGAACCACCTTAACTGCTTTTATTCACGCTAATGCCCATCTTTCTATTCAACGAGTTCACCGCTCATTCGCTGTTAATTTGAATGAGGTTGATAATATTACTCTACTTGAAAGTGGTGACGGTGTAATTACCCTAAAATCTGGTGAGAATGTAAAGATGTCTAGGCGATACAAGCTCTCATTGCCATTGGCACATTAAAAGTAAAATAAATCGTTAGTTACACCAGTGACACAAAAAAGCCGCATAAAATGCGGCTTTTTGACTAACTTAGCTTGGTATCTTTTACCTTAAGGCATAGGATCCAAATCAGCGCCTTCTTTTTCCACCTGAGGAGGCATTAAGTCTTCTTTGCTGATGCCCAGCGCCAATGCAACTGAGCTTGCAATATAGACTGACGAATACGTTCCTACGACCACACCAAATAACAAGGCAGTGGCAAAGCCGTGGATTAACGCACCGCCTTTATAGAATAAAGCCACCAACACCAATACCGTCGTCAATGAAGTAATAATGGTACGGTTTAAGGTTTGCGTCAGGGAAATATTGATGATGTCGACAGGCTCACCTTTGCGGATCTTGCGGAAGTTTTCGCGAATACGGTCTGACACAACGATAGTATCGTTCAGTGAGTAACCGATGACCGCCAATACTGCCGCCAATACGGTTAAATCAAACTCAATTTGTAGTACTGAGAATAATCCCAGGGTGAGGATAACATCGTGAGCAAGCGCCGACACCGAGCCTAGAGCAAAACGCCATTCGAAGCGCATCGCCACATAAACCAGAATACACAGCAAGGCGACTAGCATAGCCAGACCGCCCTGCTCAGTTAACTCTTCACCCACATTAGGGCCAACAAATTCAATGCGTCGCATATCCACTGCTGTCCCATCGGCGCGCAATGCGGCTAGCACTTGTTCGCCTATGGTTGCCGCTTTTATGCCATCGCGAGGGGCAATACGAATAAGCACATCCTGGCTGCTACCGAAGTTTTGTACAATAGCATCTTCAAAGTCTGCACTATTTAACTGGGTGCGAATCGCTTCAAGATTTGCAGCATCCTCGTAGCCCACCTCGATTAGCGTACCACCGGTGAAATCCAGTCCCCAGTTCAAGCTGTTTACCGCTAAAGAAACGAACGAGCCTAAGATGAGAATTGTCGATAGCACCATCGCAGGCATGCGAAGGCCCATGAAATTGACGGTATCGGATAGTTTTAGTAATTGCATGGTCTACTCCTTAAATCGCCAATTTCTCAACGCGTCTACCACCCCACACCGCATTCACAATAACGCGTGTGACTAAAATGGCAGTAAACATTGACGTTGCTATACCAATCATCAGGGTTATTGAGAAACCTTTGATTGGTCCTGTACCTACCGCGAACAATATAAGCCCAGCAATGAAGGTAGTAATATTGGCATCTAGGATAGTGGAAAATGCACTGTCGTATCCATGATGGATAGCTTGCTGTGGACTGCGTCCATCGCGAAGCTCTTCGCGGATCCGCTCAAAAATAAGTACATTGGCATCTACCGCCATACCCACTGTCAGTACAATCCCTGCCATGCCTGGTAGGGTTAATGTCGCACCGGGGATCATCGACATGATACCGACAATCATCACCAAGTTGGTGATCAGTGCCACGTTTGCCACGACGCCAAAAGCCTTGTAGTAGAACAGCATAAAGATAAGTACCGCAGCAAGCCCGTAAATGATGGCTTGCATACCTAACTCGATATTTTCTTTACCCAGGCTTGGTCCAACTGTACGCTCCTCAACAATTTGGATAGGTGCAATAAGCGCACCAGCACGTAGCAGGAGCGCTAAATCTCGCGCTTCTTTAGGTGAGTCCAAACCGGTAATCTGGAATTTACTACCAAGCTGCGCACGAATTGTGGCCACAGAGATAACCTGTTCATGTTTTTCAAACACTAACTTGCCGTCTTTATTGCGCTCACCGGTAGATTTGTACTCAATAAATACCGTTGCCATCGGCTTGCCAATGTTGCCTCGGGTTGAACGCGACATTTTGTTGCCGCCCTCGGAATCAAGGGAAATATTCACATTGGGCAAACCGTATTCGTCTACGCCGCTGTTTGCATCAATAATGTGGCTACCAGTAAGCATGATGCGCTTTTCCAGTAACTGAGGGATACCCTGTTGATCTTCAATAACCTGCGAACCTGGAGGCACACGTCCATTCAGTGCATCGCGTATGTCATTTTTCTGATCGACCATGCGAAATTCGAGTGTCGCGGTAGCATTTAGAATTTCTTTGGCACGGGCTGTATCCTGAATACCAGGAAGTTGCACCACAATGCGATCAGCACCTTGCTTTTGTACAAGTGGCTCTGCAACACCTAGCTGATTAACACGATTGCGAATAATAGTAATGTTTTGCTTTACCGCGTTGTCGCGAATTTCTTGCAATTTGCTCTCTGCAAACACCGCGCGCAACGTCAGGTCATCAATTTGATTAAAGGTTAAATCGCGACTTTGATTGCGCAAGAAGAATTCGGCCTTATCGAGAGCCTCTTCGTCGCGGAAGGTAATATCAATGTGGTCATCAACTTGTTTAACGCCGCGATAACGAATGCCTTCTTCACGCAGTGACGTGCGAAACCCGCTTTCGGCGTCTTCAAGCGACTTGGTAATCACTTCGGTCATGTCAACTTCCATCAAGAAGTGCACACCACCGCGCAGGTCAAGCCCCAACTTCATGGGAGCCCCACCCAGTCCTTCAAGCCACTCTGGCGTATCGGGGGCAAGGTTCATCGCTACAAAATAGTCATCACCAAGGCCTTGTTCTAACGCTTCTCGCGTGACTAATTGGGTATCTGAATCAGAAACACGCACGAGAATTTGTTCGTTTTCAAACTCGATGCGCTTTGGTGTAATCCCTTTTTCAGCAAGGGTATTTTTTACTTGATCGACAGTTGCTTGTGTCACAACAGCATCGCGACCAGCAGAAATTTGTACGGCGTGATCTTCACCGTATATATTGGGAAGTGCGTAAAGTGCACACATTGCTACCACAATAAGTGCACTCAGTACTTTCCAGATAGAATTTTTATTTAGCACTGGATAATCCTTTCGTGCCAGCACCGGGTTGCGTCCCGGCCCCGGCAATTGTTACTTACAGTGACTTCATTGTGCCTTTAGGTAGCACAGCAGTAACTGAAGACTTCTGAACAACTATGTTGTTGGTGTCATTAAGTGCCACTTCGATGAAATCTTTGTCTTCTGACACTTTTGTGATTTTACCGACAAGACCACCTTGAGTGAGCACCTCATCACCTTTGCCCAAAGCGGCCACAAGATTCTTGTGTTCTTTCACTCGCTTGGCTTGTGGACGGTACAGTAGGAAGTAAAAAATCAGACCAAACACTGCCAACATGATGATCATTTCCATACCACCACCTTGTTGAGCACCACCAGCAGATTGCGCGTATGCGTTAGAGATAAATAGGCTCATAAAATTCCCCAGATATTATCGTTGTTATAGTGCCGGAACCGGCAACCCTTTTTGTTCATAAAATTCTTGTACAAATGCATCAAGCGTACCAGCGTCAATCGCATCGCGAAGTCCTTGCATGACACGCTGATAGTAACGAAGATTGTGAATGGTGTTCAGTCGAGCACCCAAGATCTCATTACATTTGTCCAAATGATGTAGATATGAGCGAGAATAATTTTTACAAGTGTAACAATCACATTTCTCGTCCAATGGCGATGTGTCATTGCGATGTTTCGCATTGCGAATTTTTACCACACCCTCTGTGACAAAAAGATGTCCATTGCGTGCATTACGGGTGGGCATAACACAATCAAACATATCAATACCACGGCGCACCGACTCAACCAAGTCTTCTGGCTTACCCACGCCCATCAGGTAACGAGGTTTGTCTTCAGGTATTTTCGGTGCGGTGTGATCGATAATGCGGATCATATCTTCTTTCGGTTCACCAACCGACAACCCGCCTATGGCATATCCGTCAAAACCAATCGCTTCAAGCCCAGCCAATGACACGTCACGCAACCCTTCGTACATTCCGCCTTGGATGATGCCGAAAAGTGCTGCAGGGTTGTCACCGTGCGCCTCTTTACTGCGTTTAGCCCAGCGCAATGACATTTCCATAGAGACCCGGGCTTCCTGTTCAGTAGCGGGATATGGCGTGCACTCGTCGAAAATCATGACAATGTCAGAGCCTAAATCGCGCTGAACTTCCATCGACTTTTCAGGGGTAAGAAGAATTTTTTCGCCGTTAATTGGCGAACGGAAAGTCACCCCTTCTTCGGTAATTTTGCGTAAGTCACCTAAGCTGAATACTTGGAAACCACCCGAATCTGTCAGGATGGGTTTATCCCAATTCATAAAATCGTGAAGATCGCCATGTTGGCGAATAATACTTGTACCAGGGCGCAGCATTAGATGAAAAGTATTGCCCAGACAAATGTGTGCACCACTGTCTTCCAATTCTTCTGGGGTCATTCCTTTAACAGTACCGTAGGTACCAACTGGCATAAACGCTGGCGTTTCTACCACACCACGTTCAAATACCAAACGGCCACGTCGAGCACGGCCATCGGTTTTTAACAACTCAAATTGCATGTGAAAGCATTCCCACTGTATTGCGCCAATGCGCGGGGTATAAAAATAAATTGGCGGGGATTATACCAGTAATTTGGCTGAGATCATGCCCTGTGTCTATGTTTCTGCCTAACTTACCGAGAACACTGTAAATCCAGCTTAAATCAGGGAAGAAAGCTATCGACTTGAAGGATAGCTTTGTTCCTCTTAAAACCGTTTATCAGGCTCTTTCAATAAACATTGAATCGCCATAGCTAAAGAAGCGATATTCCTTTTCTATGGCTTCGTGATAAGCCTTCATGACATTTTCTTTGCCCGCAAATGCACTGATAAGCATCATCAGCGTTGACTCGGGCAAATGAAAGTTAGTAAACATGGCGTCCACTACTTTAAATTCAAACCCCGGATAGATGAAGATTTCCGTGTCTTCGTAAAACGGGGCAATCATGGCCTTTTCGCCCCGTTCAGCACAGGCTTTGGCGGCCGATTCTAATGACCGAACAGAAGTTGTGCCCACTGCAATAACCCGGTTGCCATTTGCTTTTGTTTTAAGCACGGCGTCAACCACATCTTGAGGAACTTCAGCGTACTCAGCATGCATTTTGTGTTCTGTAATATTGTCAACACGAACGGGCTGAAAGGTACCTGCTCCAACGTGCAAGGTGACAAATGCTAAATTGACACCTTTCGCTTTTAACGCTGCTAAGATTTCATCATCAAAATGCAACCCTGCAGTTGGTGCTGCCACGGCCCCTGGTTTTTGGTTGTAAACCGTCTGATAGCGCTCTTTATCAGAGTTTTCATCTGGACGGTCAATATATGGGGGTAATGGCATATGGCCATAACGTTCTAGCAGCGAAAGCACGGTGTCATCGTGATTGAACTGTAAGATAAACAGCGCGTCATCACGCCCCGTCACAGTAACCTGTACTTTATCTTCTAAAATAAGGGTTGTGCCCGGTTTGGGTGCTTTACTGGCACGTACATGTGCTAATGCAGTGTTGTCTGAAGTAATTCTTTCTATCAGTACTTCTACCTGTCCACCAGTTTCCTTTTTCCCATGCAACCTTGCTGGGATCACCCGTGTATTGTTAAACACAAGCAAGTCGCCTGGAGCAACAAAGCTAAGCATTTCTGAGAACATGGTATGGGCTACAGTACCCGATTTGCCATTAAGATGAAGCAAACGGCTTGCCGAACGCTGTTGAGTAGGATATTTCGCGATTAACTTCTCAGGAAGCTCAAAACTAAAATCAGATAATTTCATACAGTTCAATAAATAATGGTGATGCGTTAGACCTAAGTATAGGATTAAGTTAAATTTAAGTGAAAACTATTATTATTTAGGCCAGCTTGCAAATGAAACACACTTAAATGAAAAACAAAAATAACAATAAAAATCAACTAGTTAAAATATAAGTATAAATTTACATAAGTAGTTATTGAACAACATACGTACAATTACACAGTATTAATAGCCTCGCCAGCCTTAAACGGTTAAGATATATCCAGATAGTGATGATGTTCTCCCATAAACATTCCTTATCTTTGATACCCAGTGACTTGCTGGGTATTTTTTTGCCTGTAAGAAAGTCATCTGTCAGCAATCGAAATCCAACCAGAGTACCAGAGCCCGGCTTAGGATCGTCACGCCCTATTACTACCTATGTACTATTTTACGCAAATTATTCACCAAGATCAGTTAAGATCTCTTCTAATGTTGCGCTATCTATAGGGCGTGCTTTTAAAACGTACAAAATCTGTAGCAGCAAATCCGCCCCCATAATTCCTTTATTTACTTTATTGCGCAGATTATCAGCACTCTGCTCTACTCCTATCTCAAGAAGCCGTTGACTTAAAGCTTGATACTTAACTCCGCGAACTGACATTTCTGATTTGACTATTCGCGCCACAGTTTGTCGCCAGGCATTTTTTGCGCTCAACCCATTCTCCAATTACCCATATGTGACTTATATTTTACAAAAAAACATTTTATTACACTTAAAGAGTTTATTTGTTATTGACGATTATGGCACAAAGGCACTACACTGCAAGTCAAGATATTGGCGTGATTGTAAATAGCCGTTACAGTAATACGTCTTGATAATTCAAGATTCATCGCGATATATCACTGCACGGTAAACTGTATTCAATAACGACATTATCGCTTCCATAACGAAAGGAGACTGGTATGAGCTGGGAACTAGAAAGCATCGAGACACTTCTCAATAAGCACGATGACTTTGTGGTAACACGTGAAGATAATTGCTTACTTATTGCAGGTCAGGATGGCATAGATGCTTGGCTAGCGATTAGTGGCGAACAAATTATAGTGGAAAGTTTGTTATTCGCCGCTTCTGAAGTGAAAGACAAACCTGCCCTTGATCATGAAATCCTTTCTTCTCACATGGTATTTCCCCTCACTACCGTTGGTATTTCTACCATAGGTGGAGAAGAATATTACACCGCGTTTGGCGCACTTAGTGCTCAATCGAAGGGTGAAAGTATCGTTATAGAAGTCGAAACCCTGTTTCAGAATGTTGCATCTTTCCTAGATGCTTACGAAACACACCTTAAATAACAGTTACTTCTAAGGAGAAGCAAATGTCAGTGTGGAAAAAGTTAGTTACCGCTGTAAAAGGTGGCGCAACCGAAGCGGCGCAGTCTGTGGTAGACAGTCAAGCGATTCGAATTCTGGAACAAGAAATCAGAGAAGCCAAAGAAGAATTACGCAAGTCAGATCACGCCCGTACTCAAATTTTGGCCAAGTGCAAACTCTCTCAACAAAAGGTAGATAGCTTCAACGCGTCTATTGCTGAGTATGAAGCCCATGCCCGTAAAGCGGTGGATAGTGACCGCCAACTGGCTTTAGATTGTGCGCAGAAAGTATCTGAGTTAAAAGAAGAACGGGATCAGGAGCAAACCTATCTCGACCAATTTCAGCAATCTGAAAAGCAATTGGCACAAAATATACAGCAAGCTAAAGCAAACCTGCGCCGTCTAGAGCAACAGGTTGATATGGTGAAAGCTACGGAAAGTGTTCAAAAAGCCCAGGTAGCGGTATCTTCCCGTCATATGGGAGCTAACAGCAAAATGAAAACAGCGACTGAGTCTTTGTCGCGTATTCAGGAAAAACAAAAAATGCGCAACGCTGAGTTGCAAGCCGCTGAAGAACTCGCTAACAACGAGTCAAGCAGTGACTTAGAAAAACGCTTGGCTGAAGCGGGAATTAAAGGTGGGAAAACGTCAGCTGATGACGAGTTAGCCCGTATTTTAGGCAAGTAATTGTCATTTAATTGATGAAGTTAACGGGAGCCTAGGCTCCCGCTTCGTTTTTAGAAAGTGATGATCCACGCTTTGTTACATATAACAATTAGACAATTCAACAACATCTAGGCAGAGTAAGGACACGCATAACAAGGGCCGTTTCTTTTATGTCTTCATGGATAAAACTGCGTAAAGTCATGCTGCAATATTTTGCAGAATCACGTTGGTACACCATATTAGGTGCCACCGTATTTTACGCCGCTTCAAGCTACTGGTTATTATTCGCTGCAGGTGAGCGCGACTTAATCGCCAATGTCGACTTTTTATATTGGCTTGCCGTCACTGCTTCAACAGTAGGGTATGGCGACCTCTCCCCCGTCACATCATCAGGCAAACTCATCGTTGCGCTCTATGTTATCCCGCTGGGTTTGAGTATATTCGCCATGGTCATAGGGCGAATTGCAGCATGGGTATCTGAACAATGGAAAAAAGGGTTAATGGGTATGAATAGCGTTCACTTAGACAAACATATTTTGGTAATTGGTTGGAATGAGCATCGGACTATGCTGCTGTTGAACCTATTACTTCGCGAACGCGACGCCATGCCCGAGCGACCGGACATTGTGCTTTGTGTGAAAGCCGATATTGCCAACCCACTTCCCGGGGTGATTGAGTTTGTTAAAGTTGACTCGTTTAATAAAGACGATGATATGAATAGAGCTTGTGTGGCAAGTGCCAGCACCATTCTTATCGACAACCCTCAAGACGACGTCACAATGACCACGGCGCTTTACTGTACCAAACGCAACCCTGATGCCCATCAGGTAGCCTATTTTGAAGATGATAGTCTAGTGGCATTATTACAAGAACATTGCCCGAAAGTGGAATGCACGCCCAGTGTTTCCGTTGAGATGCTAGCGAAAGCGGCATTTGATCCAGGCTCGAGTATGCTGCATCACGATTTGTTGAGTGTCGAAGAAGGACAAGCGCAATTTTCCGTAAGCATTCCCGAGAACAGCCCCGCTATTTCGGTTGAGAAGTTATTTACCAACTTAAAGCGCAAACACGATGCCATTTTTATTGGTTATGCGCCTGATGGGCAAGTTAAAGCCATGGTGGTAAACCCACCGCTGGAAACATCGCTCAATCCGGGGGATACGTTATTTTATATTGCAGAACGTCGCATCCACGCCATTGATTGGTCTTCTCTGGGTACTCATTAAGAGGCTTTAACTATGTTCAGTAAATTATTTAAAAAGTCGACACCTAAAACGCCCAAAGCACCTGAAATTATGGGCCTCTACTTAGGAGGCTCATTTGAATTAGACCACTTAAAGTTATCTTTACTCGAGCCTGAACTGACCATTGATAGCGCCGCGCGCTCTCAACTGATTCAGGCGGTAGGCGAAGCGCATTTGGATACAGGTGGCAGCATGTTGCGTTTTTATACCGACGATGACGCTTTTTTACAGGTAGTGCTAGATGGTGGAACGTCAGAAAATCACATTACCGATGTCAAACTATGGCATTTTTACGATACCCAAACCATTGGTAACGAAGCACAGTGGAATACTTGTCTAAACACGATGATCAGCCAACCGACCTACACCTTGGAAGGAAAAGTCTTTACCCGCGTATGGGAAGCCGTTGGCAGTGAATCTCCACCGGTTGCGGTGACTGAAACCACCTATGAAGAGGATGGCGATGTGAGTACGACCGACCAGTTTATGATGCTCTATGAACGTCCTTTAGATAATGACAGAGTGGAAACTTTACTTGTGGTGGGAGAAGAAAAACAAGTCGGCAATAACTTGGACAGATGCTTGGTCATTTCCACCGGGTTTGATATCCAACCCGCAGACATCACTATTAACGGTTAATAAATAAAAGGATTAAAACATGGATTCTATAATGCAATCGCTGGCAGGCCTTGATAATTTTGCACTGTACTTCGGCCTATCAATCGTATTCTTATTTATTTTTAAACTGGCCTATGCATTAGTGACTCCCCACGATGAATGGAAACTCGTGAAGGAAGAACAAAATGTATCTGCCGCCATTGGTTTTGGTGGTGCAATTATTGGCTTCGCCATTGCTTTAGGTAGTGCAGCGTCGAATTCTGTCGCGATTGTAGACTTTGTGATCTGGGCCGCTGTCGCGCTAGTAGCGCAATCACTGGCGTTTGCTATTTTACGCTTTACGTTTATGCCCAAAATTGCCGAAAGAATTAATAATAACGAAGTGTCTGCTGGAGTCATGCTTGCGTGTATATCTGTTGCGGTTGGCCTTCTAAATGCAGCGTGTATGACGTATTAGGGGCATATGATGACACATATCAACAAAACCCCAGGCACTAAGCGGTCAAAACATATTGACTTATCCCGTATGCGCAAAGCATTCAGTGTCAAACCCATCGCCTTAAGTGTGGCCAGTGTCATGCTTAGCGCCTGTGGTGGCGAAAAAGAAGACGCCACCATCTATACCTCGTTGGAAGATTGCAAACAGGACTTTCCCGATGCAGTGCAGCGCTGCGAAGCTGCCTATCAAACCGCACTTGACGAAGCGATGCGCACCAGCCCGCGTTTTAACTCAGAATATGACTGTGAATACGAATTTGGGCCAAACCAATGTCAGCAAGTAAATCACAATAGCGGCAGCTTCTTTATGCCATTTATGGCAGGTTATATGGTGAGCTCCCTACTCTCCCCTAACCGCTATTACTCACAACCACTTTACACATCGTATTCTTATAATTCGCCATTTCGTTCACGCTGGATTACGGCAGACGGCTATGTGTTTGATGGTGATATACGCAAGCGTAACTACCGCGTTAACAAGGATGTATACAAACCCAAACCCACCGTGAACCGTACGATTAAGCGCGGAGGATTTGGCAGTAGTGTACGGGCGAAATCATCGTGGGGTAGCAGCAGTCGCAAAGGTGGCTGGGGCGGCTAATTATGTTTAGAATGCCATGTCAGCCTCGAAGGGATTGGCAACAGCGGGCAAGTCAATATGGTTTCCACTTTCACACCATGTATGGCGAACCCTACTGGGACGAAAGTGCTTACTATCAGTTTTCACTTGAACAGATAGAAAAGGATCTTGAAACGCCCACCGCCGAACTTCACCAAATGTGTTTGGCAGTCGCAGATGAAGTGATCCACAACGACGCCCTTCTTACGCGTTTCTGCATCCCTGAACTCCACTGGGACTTAATTAAGGAAAGCTGGTCTCAACGGGATCCCAGCCTATATTCACGTCTTGATCTTGTCTATAAAGGTAGTGGGCCTGCGAAACTACTCGAAAACAATGCTGATACACCGACCAGCCTTTATGAATCGGGCTTCTGGCAATGGCTTTGGCTTGAAGAACTGGTTGATAGAGGCCAGTTAGCAAGACAAGCGGATCAGTTTAATAGTCTTCAGGAAAAGTTGGTCCATCGTTTCAAAGAAATTGCCATTCAGTTAAACATACGTCAACTCCACATGGCATGCTGCAAGGATACAGATGAAGACAGAGGGACAGTGCAATATCTGCAAGACTGCGCGCGCGAAGCCGGGCTTTGTACTGACTTTGTTTTTGTGGAAGATATAGGTTTAGCAGACACTGGGGTATTTACAGACTTACAGAATAATCCCATAACTGACTGCTTTAAGCTCTACCCCTGGGAATTTATGCAACGGGAAGAGTTTGGCGATGCGCTCCTTGATGCGGGTGTAAACTGGATTGAGCCACCGTGGAAATCAGTACTTTCAAATAAGGCGTTACTGCCTCAGCTATGGAAACAATTCAAAGGTCACCCTAACTTACTGCCTGCTTACTTTTCTGACGAGATAGACAGCACACACTTAACCGGCAAATGGATTAAAAAGCCCCTTTACTCGCGAGAAGGCGCCAATATCGCCTTGATAGAGAATGGCCAGGAGCGAACGTTAAGCGAAGGGCCTTATGGAGAAGAAGGCTTTATTGTGCAAGCCTTTGAACCATTACCTGTGTTTGATGGTAACCATACTCTAATAGGGAGCTGGCTAGTAGACGACATGCCTGCAGGCATTTCTGTCAGAGAAGACAAGTCGTCTATTACACAGGACTTGTCTCGCTATTTACCGCATATCATTCTTTAGGGATTGTTAAGGAGTCTCAATGAAGCCCCTTTCGTTTCAAATAAGGGTACTACTTACGCTTGGTGCATTGCTCATTGCTATTGAAATTGCAAATTTATTGTCGGGCAATGCCCTCAATAAATTTGGCGTAGTGCCGCGTTCGCTTGAACACATACCCTACATTTTCACAGCGCCCTTTTTACATGGCAATCCCACCCATTTAATGGCGAACTTGCTTCCCCTTTTGCTGTTTATGTGGCTGACCATGCAATGGGGTAAACGCACTTTTGTACTTGCCACGTTAAGCGCGCTGATAATTGGTGGAGTAGGTGTGTGGCTATTTGCCCGAAGCGCCACGCATATTGGTGCAAGCGGGATGGTGTACGGCTATTTTGGTTTTCTCGTCTTAGCCGGTTTTCGAGGAAATAAGTTTCGATATCTACTCATTTCCTTGGTGGTAGCTGCGTTGTATGGTGGTTTGTTACTCGGCGTACTCCCCTCGTCCAAATTTATTTCCTTTGAATATCATCTTTTTGGCTTTATTGGTGGTTTATTTGCCGCATGGCACTGGGCACGCTAATTAGATCCCGTATAATTACACTTAACCTAAGACGTTATAAGCACTTATGTCAGCAGTAAAACAACCATCACAAAAAAACCAGGGGTTCTTTGGCAACCTCGCATTCAACATTATTATTCCTGTGGTGATAATGAGTTATGCCAGTTCTGAGGATTACTTAGGACCAGCATGGAGTATAGTCGCCGCGTTAAGTTTTCCAATTGGCTACGGCTTGTGGGATTTAAAAGAGTCAGGAAAAATAAATGGTTTTTCTGTGCTGGGTATTGTCAGTGTTTTGCTTACCGGCGGCTTCAGTTTACTTAAACTACCTGCAGAATACATTGCAATTAAAGAAGCGGCTATTCCCGGACTTATTGGTATTGCAGTACTTGTCACTCAATATTCCAATAAACCCTTGGTTAAAATGCTGATCCTCAATGACCAAATTATCAATTGGCCTCACTTAAACGACGTTCTCGATGCAAAAGGTAAACAGGCGGAATTTCGAAAGAAAATTGCTGTCAGTTCGTATATCGTAGCGAGCTCTTTCTTTTTATCATCGGCGCTTAACTATATTTTAGCTAAGATGATCCTTGTCAGTGAGCCAGGTACTACGGCCTATACAGAAGAACTTGGGCGGATGACTGCACTTAGCTACCCCGTTATCGTTATTCCCAGCATGATTTTGCTTATTGCAGCGCTTTGGTACTTATTTTCCCAGATAAAAAGTATTACGGGTGAAGAACTCGACAACTTTATTAACCAGTAGGCATTGCTAAAAAGAGTGCGTATCCGCGCGCTCTTTTAACCCTATATTTACTGCGTTACACGCCCTAGTAAATTGACCAGTTTATGCGCTCGCTCAAAGAGGTCAGTGCGGCAACGCCCAATTGTGAGTTGCCCACACTATTAAGGGCTGGAGAAAAAACGCATATTGAAAAACGTCTGGGAACCACAGCGACAATCCCCCCTCCTACACCACTTTTACCCGGCAACCCTACTTTAAACGCAAAACTTCCTGCTTCGTCATACATGCCACTGGTTGCCAATAGCGCATTGACTTGCTTAGTTTGCAAAGGTGAAAGTATCTTGCCATTGGCACAAGAGGACATGCCGCTGTTGGCAAGAAAGCTTGTCGCTCTAGCTAAATCTTCACAATTCATCTCAAGGGCACAATTGTGAAAGTAATTTCGCAATACATCTTCAACTTCATTTTCAAAATTGCCATATGACTTCATCAAATACGCCATAGCGGCATTTTTAGCACGGTGCTCATACTCAGATTCAGCTACCACCTTATTTACCACTATATTTTTATTACAGGACAAGCGTCTAACAAAATCCCGCATCGCTATATAAGGCGATGCAAAACGCGATTGCACCATATCACTGACGACTAATGCACCGGCGTTAATAAATGGATTTCTTGGAATGCCATTTTCATATTCAAGCTGAACTAAAGAGTTAAAAGGCAACCCCGATGGTTCGCACCCTACACGCTCCCACATTTCCTCACCGTAGTAGTTAATTGCCAGTACCAAGTTAAACACTTTAGAAATACTCTGAATTGAAAAAGGTACTTTTGCATCACCAATTGAGGTTATTTCACCTTTGGTATCGCAAACAGCAATGCCAAACTGATGAGGATTGACTGATGCTAGGGCGGGTATGTAATCTGCGACTTTACCCGTGCCAAGCATAGGCTTCACTTCTTCATAGATATCCTGAAGTAAGGTATTCATGTCGCTGTTCATAAATGGTACTCATCCTCTAACGGCTATTGCATTGATGGTTAAACACGGGTTATAGGTGTTTAGGTCCGGTATAAACATAAAAATAAAGCGCCATATTAAGCGCTTTATTAGATGATTATGTGTGGGCAAGGTTAATTACAGCGCCAGTCTTCTTTAAAATCACACAAACCATCATCTGGTTTTTCTTCACTACTATTTATTTCTATATTAGTAGTGACTTGTTTCTGAGGAGAAAGGCTTTGCAACGTTGATTTTTTGTCCATAAAAGCAAAGAATTGTTTAGCGATATCAGTGTTGTCTATCTGACCCATAAAGCGTGTGTATCCTGCACCGAAGGCAAACACTTCAACATCTACCCCAGTATGGCCAGTAGTCGTCCACCCGGTATTCGTTTTACTGTCTAAAAACCCTTTTATCGCATTGAAGCGGATCTCAATATCTTGATCTGCCACGCTATCAAGCGTAGCCAGTTCTTCGTCGGTAAGCGCTAAGCCTAGTTGTGACGCCACATAATCTGATGGGCTATCTTGTGTAGACATAGCCTGAGCAATGGTCGCTACCGATGCTTTTAGGTTTTTGAGGTACTCGGGACTCCATCGATAA